>JBDHHX010000251.1:0-5473 GCA_039589155.1 Gemmatimonadota bacterium
CGGGTAGCGGCCTTGCAGCAGTAAGAGGTAGACGCCGTAGCTCCACAGGATCCAGCCCAGGTACTGCGGGTGCCGCGAGAGCCGGTAGACCCAGAAGTCGGCCACGTACTGCTTGCGGGCGCGGGCCGACAGCCAGGCGAACGTGCCGAGAAAGAAGAGCAGCAGGCCGCTGCCGAGGAAGAAGTATACGATGGGCCAGTAGCCGCTCACGCCGACGAGCCCGAACAACCAACGGAGCAGATCGTACGGCGCGCGTATGACGAGGCCCAGCTTCTGCAACTCGTACGAGATGTCGAGCACGGGCAGCCAGAGGATGTTCAGCACACCCAACCCGGCGAGGAAGAACATGACGCCGGCGAACTGTGCGAACACCGGCAGCATGAAGCCGACGGCACCCAGCGCCGCCAGTCCCGTCCTCTTGGTAGCGAAACCGACGACGATCGCCGTCACCATCAGGGCGAAGCAGATGTAACCGATCAGGCGCAGGTGAAAGTGGGAGATGAAGAGCTCGGTCTTGAGCACGCTCATCTCATTGGCGTGCGAATCGAGTCCGGGTGTAGTGATGGCGCTCTGCAGAACGTCATCGACCAGGTATGGCAACTCCACCGTCACGAACGTCAGCCCGACCGTGAAGACGGCGGCAAGGAGAACCAGGAACGCGATCTGTGCGACTCGAGACTTCATTGGCAGGCACTCTCCCGTGGTGACCAATGTAGACGCGACGATGGTCAGGGCTACCGTTGAGACGTCTCATCCACAGATCGTTACACAGGCAAACAAGAGGCCAACAATAAGAGCGCTTCGTAGGAACTGTTCTTACCGACAAGAAGGAATCGAAGGACCGCTGAGAAGAGCCGGCATTACCGACAGGGAGGGGTCGAGGAGCCGCCGAGCAAGCCTAGCATTACCGACAGGGAGGGGTCGGGAACCGCCGAGCAAGCCTAGCATTACCGACAGGGAGGGGTCGGGGAACCGCCGAGCGGAGCTGGTTTTAGCGACCCTGCGCTCTGCGTAGCTGAGCGCAGGGGAGGCCGGAGCGAGCGGTTCCCCGTCCCCGACCGATCGCCGGAGCGAGCGGTTCCCCGTCCCCGACCGAACGCTCGTGTTCAATCGGACACGCCAACTGAGGCTTCGAGTGTCCAGGTGGACACGCCGACTATTCCGGCCGCATCGCCTGCATCGGATCGACCCGATCGGCTAATGCCGTATTGAAGCGTTACGCCGCGTGTAATGATTCGTGTATCCCCGTCATTCGCTGCTTCGCGTCATCTCCCCGCAGACAAAGCACAATCAAAGGCGGCGGGTCTGGCCTCGCCCTTGCCCCCGAACGAGACGAGCGTAGCCGCTTCACCGAACCTCCACACGGACATAACGCGACCTTCAATCATCGCGGGCGAGTTGCAGGCATCTTGGAGCCATCAGGAGAATCATGATGTCAGAACGATTCTTAGTTTGGGATCGCGCGCCGCCGGTTGGCCAAGGTCGGACCAGGCAGCTCGCATCATGTCAGTACTACCCTAGCTGGGAGTAGTCATGAACAGCCGCAAGCTAGTAACACTCGGAGTCGTTTGTCTTCTTCCACTGCTCGCCTGTAGCGATGACGAGGTCACAGGGACGAACGGCAACGGCACCCCGAGTGCGATACAAACCGGCGTGTGGACCGCAGCGACGGGTACCGCTGCATTCGCGTTCGACTTCACCGTCGGTTCGGATGCCGAATCGATAACCGGTCTCGAGATAACGTGCAGCAGTTTCCAATGCGGGAACTCCGGCGTGATCATCAGCGGGACCATTTCCACCACCTACACCGGAAGCGGACTGGCCATTAACAATCGTGCGTTCACCATCACCCAGGACATGAACTACGACCCGATGGGGAGCGATTGGCCGGTTACGATCAGCGGGACGTTTGCCAACTCTGGCGACGAGGCCTCCGGCACTTGGGAAGGCTCGATTGCCGGCGGCACCTGTTCCGGCACCTGGACCGCAGCGCGATAGTGATCGGCGACTAGGCCGTGGCGACGGTAGCCTCTATGTCAGGCGGCCGTCGCCACCCCAACCGCTGTACCGCAAAGGGAGGGTCGGCGAAGCGCCGATCTGTGTTGATGCTCATGAACGTGCCCACTGTCCTTACTCGGCTGCCCAGCCCAACGGCGGCGACGAACATTCTCGTCATATGCGCGATCACCCTGATAGGACCATCGTGCGACGGTGTGAGTGGACCCGACAACAATCCACCACGTTTGAGAAATATCGCGGACATGAGCATAGCGGCCGGTGTGACGAGGGAGGTCGACATTACCGCGGTAGATGTCGACGGCGATGCGCTGACCCTCAGCATCGTGGGGAATCCCGGTTTCCTCTCGCTCCAGGACATAACCCAGACCGGCGATACGGCAACGGCAACGTGCGTCATCGCGCCACAAGTAGCCCACGCGGGCACGGCCGTAGGAAGGATCCAGGTCACGGACGGGCGCGGCGGAGAGCATAGCACGAGTTTCACGGTCGAAGCTATCGCACCCGAAAGTGGTAATTGGAGGGCAAGTCCAGAATTTGGCGACATGGTGTTCGCCGTGGGCTCGCAACGCGCTACGATAACGGATATCAGTTTCGTCTTCCTCAGCTGGCCGTGCGGCGGCGTCACCCGGGACGGGGGGGCCGAGACCAGCAATCCCGATGGGTGGCCCATCTCGAGAGGGCGGTTCACGATCGAGACCTCGTATTCCGGGACCGGACTCACCATGACGGTCGCTGGCAGGTTCGACTCCGACGAAGCCGCATCCGGTACCTGGACGGCGGACTCGTACGGGACTATTTGCTCGGGTGAATGGCAAGCCGTTCGCGATGTAGGGGGTGGTGGTTATTCGCCGTCGTTGAGCCTCTGGATGAGCCCCGACTACGGCCAGGTGGATGGCGTGCTCGGTCATAGCTGGCGACGAAATGGCACGGTGACTTTCGAGATAGACAACGGCCCGGATGGCTCTGTCGACTACCAGCGCACAGGAACAGCCAATAGTGAAGGTAACGTGAACTTCAGGGACTACGAACAGGGTGCTCCATTCACCGTAGCTGAAGGCGATATCGTCAGGATGTACGACGATGTCACGGTGGTAGAGTACTACGCCGAGTATCTTACGCTGGACTACGTGGACCTGGCTAACGACATACTGAGTGGATCTGCCCGAGAGGGTACCGAATTGGACGTGAGAGTCTTCAATCCTGCCTATCCGTTCCCCGGAGGCCCTTCATTGACTGTGGTGGCTGATGCGAACGACAGCTGGAGCGCGGACTTCGGAGGAATCATCGACATCGTAGCCGACAGCGAAGGCTGGGTATCGACTCAAGGTTGGCCTGGCAAAACGACCATCGGATGGCGGCTCCCGTTGGCCGGTACCTAGTACTGGTGTAGCGTCAATTCGCGCGGCCGAACAGGCGCTCGCGCCAGCTCTTCGGCTTCTCATCCTCAGAGCCCGCCAGCTTCATCTTCTTCAGTTTGTCGACGCCCTTGGGGCGGCGGCCCGACGCCGTGGCGAATGCGCGGCGCATCGTCTCGTCCTTATAGAGGGGCGCGACGTCTCTCTTCAAGCCGAACCACATGGCGGGACCTCCGTTGCCTGGGGTGAGGAATCGTGACAAGCTGAGGCGACCCGGTAAGAAAGTCAACTAAACACTTGTTTGTGGCCCCGCTGGCAGGGCGTTGATGAGCGCTGGCTCGCGAAGCTGGATCGCACCATTATGTCCGGCCAACGTAACAGAGGAGCTGACATGCGACCCGGACTTTTGATCCTGGCTGTCGTCGCCCTGGCCGTGACCGAAGCGACCGGCTTCGGCCAGGAGGCCACGTCTGTAACCTTTCTCGAGCCCGACGAGTCCGCGCCGTCGGAGGAGTTACCCGCGTATCGAGTGGTTGTCGACCCGGAGCGGATCGACTTGTATTCGGCGTGGTTGGAGAACGAATCCGCCCGTTGGGCGCTGGATCTGTACGAGGGGGCGTTGCAGTTGGCTCGGGAGCGCGGGCTACCCGGCGGAGAGCTCGTCACCTACTACGTCGCCCTCGTCCCGGGCGGCAACTACGGTGAAGTGGGCTTCCGCCTCCGCGACGGTGACGGTTGGACGGAGCACGCGCACACGCCGTACGTGATCCTCGGCCCGCAGGAGTGGCGCTTCGCAACGACGTTCTTGCACGAGACCGGCCACGTGGTGCTGGCGCTACTCACCGGCGGCGAGAAGATACCGAAGCGGCAGATTGCATCGATCCCTCACACCACCGCCGCGCTCACAGACCGGGGCACGGCGTTCGACGAAGGGTACGCCATCCATCTGGAGACCGTGATGGCGCACCTGACGTCAGAGCGCTGGCTTCACAACCGATACCGGCACGGGCAGTTCCTGTTCGGCGAGCAGCCGGGCTTTTTGGCCGAGTACTTCCGTGGTTCTGCGGACCTGCTCACCTTCTCGCAGACCGTGGCGCGCTACTACGAAGTTCGTGAGAACAACTACGCGTTCGAGAGCGCATACAAAGGGCCCGACTACCTGCGCGTCCAGATGGAGAAGGCGCGCGACTTCTCCGAGCTGCACAACGCGAACCAGCTGCTTCAATCGGAAGGATTCTACGCCAGCTTCTTCTTCGGCTGGCTGATGCGGGGCAGGGGAACGCCGCCGGCGGACACCGTTCGCGCTCGCCAGGCTCGGGCGCTCACGGCGATCGCCGAGATGCTGGCGGCGGGGCCGCTCGAGACCGATGCTCCCCACCTGATCGACTTTCTCGAGACGTACCAGTGGCTCTACCCCGAGGAAGCGGCGGAGTTGGCGGATGTGTTCCTCGACCTCACGCGCGGTGTCTTCATCGACCCGGGCGCGGCGGCGCTCTGGCGCGATCATTACATGGCAGCGCTTCGCCTCGACCTCGAAGGACTTCGTCGCGATGAGATCGCCGCGGCACGCGCGCGCTGGCGCGAGGAGTTGACCAACGACCCGACCGCCGTCCACTCGCGGATCGGGCCGCAGCTCGGCTGTCGCGTGGACGAGATTACCGTCCATCTCGTTGCTTTGGGCGAACCCGCGCCTCTTTCGTTCGATCTCAATACGGCGCAGCCGGGCGTGATGCGGCTGATACCCGAGATAGATGAAGCGGGGGTTCAGTCCTGGCTCGACGCTCGCACCCAAGCGCCGTTCACAAGTGTGGCGGACTTTCAAACGAGAGTGGAAATCCCGGAAAGCGCGGCGGAGAGGATGGACTGCTCTCAGCCGGCGCCTTCTGGACTGTAATCGCTACGATGCGGTAGCGGCCGGCGATGGCCGCGGTCAGCCGCTGGGTGATCTCTGCCATCGCTATCTCTCCACCTTCGCTCTCACGTCCTCGACGAAGTTCTGTACGACTACCAGGTCGCCGGAGACGTCCGGCGTGCCGAAGCGCTGGATCACCAGGAAGCGGCCATCAGGGGCGAGCTCATAGAGACGGTTTCGCTGATTG
>JBDHHX010000252.1:0-5430 GCA_039589155.1 Gemmatimonadota bacterium
CCATCGGCTCGTCCGGCGTGCGCGGGCAGCGATACTCGCCCATGCTGATCGGATCGCCCAGACCCACGACGTCGTGATAGCTCCCGGGGCAGAACGCGTCGCTGAGCCCCAATCGCTGGAAGGCTTTCCAGTTGCGGATCAACACGCTGGTGTACACCCTGGGCGCCTTCAGCGCGTACGACTGCGCCTCGCGCTGCGCCTCGGGAAGCTCCGGACACATGAACGGGATCATCGCGTTGTAGCAGGCCAGCACGCAGGAACGGCCCCGCACCCGCCGCGCCTGGCCCGAGCGTACGTACGTAATCTCTACCTCGCTCGAGCTTTCGTCCTCCCCGACGTGTCGCACACGCACCGCCGTGCTGTTCAGCCGGATCCGCACGGGCGCGTCATCGCGGTCGAGCTGCGAGTAGTCGAATTGCGCCGTCACGATGTCCTCCGCGCTACTGCCCGGTGCGGTTGCTGGGATCATGCTCCGCACCAGCAGACGCGCGATCGACGCGTTGCCATCGGGGAACCGGAAGTACTGCCCGCTGGTGGGAGTGATTAGGGGGACGGCCCCCTCACCCGGTTTGGAATCGGGGAACCCCATGCCCTGGAAGCCCGGGAAGCCGGTTATCCGGGCCATCTCTGCGGGTAGCGCGTCGCTGCCGATCGCCCAGTACCCCTGCCGCCAGGTCTGGAAATAGGGCACCACACCGGCGTCGACCTTGACGAGATCCGTGAGGAACTGGAGATATGACATCCCGGTCAGGAGGCGCGTTTTCTCCTCCAGCGATCGACCGGGCAGATAGTCGACTCGATCCTCCAAGATCCGTGCGATATCCTTGCGCGCCGGCTCGGACAGCGGCGTCTTGCCCAGAAACCCGCTCAGCTCTTCCTCGTCCTGTGCGACCACCAGACGGTCGACCCCAAACGTCTCCTGGTCGAAGAAGACACCGGGCCTGAGCCCCAGCGACGGGTACAGCTCTGCGTCATTGAACTCGTCGTAGCGTCCGACGTCGATGCCGAGCTCGCGGATCATTTCCTGAGACGGCTCGTCGTACGCGCTAAGGTCCTCGATGTTGATCGTGCCCCCGTTGATCAGCAGCGTGCGGTCACCCGAACGAAACTCGTTGCGCGTGGCGTGCCCACCGAAGTCGTCGCAGTTGTCCAGCACCAGGATGCGCGCCTCGGGCCCGACCTCTTTGCGGAAGAAGTACGCCGCCGCCAACCCGCTGAGGCCGCCGCCCACCACGACCAGGTCGTAGCTCTCGCCCGTCTCGGCTTCCGGTCCCAGGTCGTCCCAGCGCGCGCCGTCGCGAAGCGCGTGGGCCACCTCGAACGACCCGGGGTGGCTGCCCCGCATCCCCGCGGCGGCCGGCGGGTAGTGCGCGGCCTCTTCCTGCAGCCCGGATGCGTCCGCCGCAGCACTCTCGGCATGGGCGGATCTAAGGGCCGTCCACGGACCCGCCAACGCCGAGCCGGTGATCGCCACGCCCACGCCGCTGATGAAATCGCGTCGCGTGATGGCGCGATTCATTCCCAATTCCCGATCGCTTCGCTTCATGTTTCGCCTCCCGAGCGAACCTCTACTTTTCGTCGCCCTTCCGCGGAATCCTGGTATCGCTCATGGCCGCATGGTACACGAACGATGCCATGATGACCGCGTTCTTCATCAGATCCTCGATGGGAAGGGTATCGAAGAAATCCAGATTCGTGTGACCGCCGGTGCCACCGACTCGCGCCTGAAGGAACTGGAAGGCCGGCAAGCCGGCGTTGTCGAACGGCACGTGATCGGTGCTTCCCACGCTTCGTATCGACAGGGTGGTCATCCCCATGTCTCTGAACGGCTTAATCCACGCCGCGAACGTCTGCCGGACATGCTCGTTCCCTTGCAGCCAGACGCCCCGATACTGCCCCGGACCGTAGTCCTGGTTGAAGTACACCGAGAACTTCTCGTAGGCGGGGGTGACACCTACAGCGCTGTCGTTGGGGTCGCCGAAGTGCTCCTTCACATACGCCCGAGAACCGTAGATGCCTTGTTCCTCACCTGACCACAGCGCGACCCGGATGGTGCGACGCGGCGTCGCGTCGACAGCCTGCAGGATACGCGCGGCTTCGAGCATCACCGCCACGCCCGACGTGTTGTCGCTAGCGTTGGGGCTGGCGTGCCAGGTGTCGAAGTGAGCACCCAACATCACGATCTCGTCGGCCAGGTCACTGCCGGGGATCTCGCCCAGCACGTTGCTCGCCTGCTCGACCGATTCCCCGATCCGGTTGAGAATCTCGACCTCGATGGTCACCGGGATGTCGCGCGCCACGATCCGATACATGCGGTTGTAGTGTTCCGGCGTCACGGCAACGACGGGCAGTGAGCCGAGCGTGGCGTCACGTGACCACCCGTCGCCTTTAGCACCAGGACGGGCGAAACCCCGCACCGCCCCCGGCCAGCCGCTGCTGGACTCGAGGACGACCGCGACCCCTTCGCTCTTGAAGAAGGACAGCCGCTCCTCGGCACTCACTCTGTCCGGGTTCACCAGTCGATCCCGGTACAGACGGGGAACCGCCGGCGCCTGTGGCGGCACCACTTCTTCTTCGAGCTGTCGCATTTCCTCGTCGGTTCGGCGAGGCACACCGGTAGCAAACCGCTCCAGGTTGATGGTCGGCGGGGGCGTCGCGAGCACGGCCATCCCGCGGAGCTGGCCGCGGTACCTCTCCAGGTCCTGCTTCGTCTGGACGTGGGCGACGACTACGCTTAACACCTGCTTGCCATCGGTCCCCGGAGTGTGGGAGATGGGGTAGCCGACCATCGGCTGATAATCCGGCTCGATCAGGTGCAGTGAGAAGAACTCGTTGTCCCAGCTTACCCCGTAGTCCATGAACGGCTCGACAGCGATGTTGACCAATCCGATACGCTTCATCTCCTCGACAACCCAGAGCTGGGCACGCTTCATGTCGCGGGAGTTCGTGAGACGCGCGCCCAGTACGTCGGTCATGTATGAGAGGGTGCTCGCGAGTTGGGAACGCTGGAGCCCCTCCTCGCGGATGCGGGCCACGATCTGCCAGTCGACCGGGTGCGTGACGGCATCGGTTTCTCGTAAGGGCTGCGCGGATTGAGCAGCGGCATCCGTCCACCCAAGGGCAATCGTCGCGATTGTGATGATCAGGCTCGATAGCGTACGCATGATGGACCGACCGTAGTTTGGAAGATGCGACAGCAATAAGCCTTCCCCACACAGATCACCGGCGTGCGTGCGGGGAAGGCCATGCGAATCCACTAAGGCAGCGTCGCGATCCAGCTGCCGTCTGCGAACCACTTCGACTGCAGTTCTTCCACTACGCCGAGGCCGGCCAGGCCGTCGAGGTAGTTCTGTACCAGGCTCTGGAACATGAGATCGTTTGCCGGCACCGCGATGCCAATCGGCTCGATCGTCATCGGCTCCGTGAGGGTGGCCAGACCACGATCCGGATAGCGAAGGACCGACAGAACACAGATGGGCATGTCAGCGACCAAGGCGTCGACGTCGTCGTCTAGCACCATCTGGACCGCCTCATCGTAGTCATCGACGGTGATGAGCTGCGCCTCGGGCACGTAAAGCTCGATGAACGTTTGGCTCGTCGATCCCGCGAGCGCCGCCAGCTTGAGGTCTGTCCTGTTGATGTCGACAGCTTCCTCGGCGGCGGCCAGCGCCCGAGAGTTGGTGAGAATCGATTTGCCCGAAACCATGTACGGACCGACGAACAGCGCATCGCGCGCCCGCTCCGCGGTGATCGCCATTCCTGACATCACCATATCGACCTCACCCGCCTCCAGCGCTGCACGGAGTTGACCGAACGGCTTGGTGACGATACTCAGCTCGACTCCCATCGCCCCGGCCAACAGAGTCGCCAGATCGACGTCCATGCCGGCCATAGCGCCGCTGCGGTTGCTGAAGTTGAAGGGCGGCTGGTTTCCTGACATTCCTACGCGCAGAGTTTGGGCCTGCATCACCCTGTCCAGGACCGGCGCATCCTGGGCCGCCAGATCGCTGACCGTCAGCGCGAAAACCAGGCTGACGAGGCTGAGTACGAGACTGCGTAGTCGGGGCATTCGACTTCTCCGTTAGTGAACGTGACGTATTGACTGGCCCCAATACCGAGTGCGGGGCGCGCCTTGTCAGTGATGGCAGCCAGTATCGCGGATTCGGTCAACGTCGGCAAGGCAGCGCGCAAGCCGGTGATCGGGCCTTCCGTCGAGTCTTGCGAACGCCGCAGGCCAACCTGTGGCCATGGTGGGGAATCGAGGCTTCGGTCACGCGTGGTTTCCCCGGCCATCCCGAGCTTGAACCGTTCAACGCTGATCAGGCGATCACCCTCGAAGAGGCCATCCAGGTTCACACGCTGAACGGCGCGTATGTCCTGAACCTAGATGGTGTCACTGAGTCGATCGAAGTGGGCAAGTACGCTGATATGATCGTGCTCAACCACAACCTATTGGAGATTCCGGCGACCGACATCCACAAGACCGAAGTGCAACGGACGATTTTCAAGGGTAGGGTCGTCTACGAACGCGAGTAGGCCGGAGGTCGCGGCACCACGGTAGTGTCAAAGTAGTGCCAACACAGTCAGCGCGGGTGTCCAACAGTCAGCGCAGAATTGACGAAATCAGCGCTCACGAGCGCTGGTTTTCAAATTTGGGAGCAGGAGGTCCCCGGGGTGGGTACCCCGGTGTCTCCCAGTTGTGGTTTCGAAACCGCTGCACCTTCCTCTCCGTAGTTGAGCCCGGCGTAGTCCAGCATCGACGTCGTTTGAGCACGCGGTCGTCTCGCTCGTTCCTTGGAGTTATCTATAGCCATGTCCGAGATCACTGCCCGACCTATTGCCGCCCTCGCGGGCAAGCTGCTGCTCACCGTGGTAGCTGTGGGCCTGGCTGCCTGTAATCCGGAAGCCAAGCAGCTGCGGCTGTCGTGCCAGGATGGCAACGCCGAAGACTGCAATGAGCTCGGGTACAGGCTGTTGACGGGCGATCACGTCCTGAAGGACTTCGTCTTTGCCGCCGACGTGCTACGACAGGCCTGTGATGGTGGTGTGGCGAGGGGCTGTTACAGGCTCGGTCGAATGCACGAGGATAGTATCGGTATCATCGGGGATTTGGACCTCATGATCGCACTGTACCGGCACACCCCGACGATCGAAAGCCGAGTGTACTCTCGCAGGCGAGTCTCCCGGATCGTTCGGCCCTGGAGCGGCGTGTTGTGGACCGGAAACTCGGCGAGCAGGAGGTTGTGAAACTTGCCGATCACATTGCAGTGTGCCGTGCCCGCGCTCACTCGGTTTGAGAGGTGCTCGCCGAGTAGCTGCTTGAGGGCAAGCACGTGAGTGGCACCGCTCAACTCCAGTACGTCGATCGAATCCTCCACCTCGGCCACGGCGACGACGGGAACGGATTCGGACAACGACCGCACGGTGAGC
>JBDHHX010000253.1:0-13133 GCA_039589155.1 Gemmatimonadota bacterium
CCTGCACGTCCGTTCCCAAAGAGAGCGTCGAACTCTCCATGGCGGTGGGCGAGGGGCTTACCGGAATGCAGGCGTCGCACGAGGGGTTCGTGCTGGAATACTTCCGCCTCTCCAAGGAGCGGATCGAGGATTTCCTGGTCAACCGTTGGTTGCCCGAGTTCCTTGAGACCTTCGTCCGCGACTCCGAGATCATGGCGATGCTCGATCAACCCGATCCGCTGCCCGCCGACGATCTCGCTCGCGTCCGCGCCGAGGTTGCCGGCATAGCCCGGCTGACCGCTGAACAGCAGGCCGAGGTCGTCAACGCGGTGCAGCGGGCCCTGGGCGACGCCGACCGCGGCGCGCTCGCGATCGAGTTCGCCCAGGCGGCGATGGACGCCATCGAGCGGGAACGCCTCGAGCTGCTTGGGCCGGTCGAGGCTCAGGAAAACAAGGCGATCAGGGAACTGCGCGCCGCCTACACCGAGCTGCGCGGGATGCAGGACGCGATCACCGCCCACCTGCAGTCGCTCAACGACGTGCAGGTAGCGCAGGACGAAGTCTTGGCGCGCCTCGGCGCACTGGAAGCCCGGGACCAGGCGGTCAAGTCGGCTGTGGAGATGAACGACCAGATCGTCGGGCTGCTTGATAGGAGCGGGTCCGCTTTGGAGACCGCGGGTGAGATCAAGGAAGTCGTGAATCGAATCAGGTAAAAGGAGCCGGGAGATGCCACCAAACAGATTTGCGAAGATCGCCGAGGAATCGCGCCAGAAGACCAACGCCGAACTGGCCGAGGACCTGGCGAAGTTGACGCCCATGTCGGAGGAGAAGTTGGCGAAGCTGATGCCCACCAAGCAGGACAAGGAACGGTTGGCGCACCTCATGGCCATCGTCACGGCGTCGACCAGTCAGAACCAGAAGGTCGCGAAACTGAAGGGCAACATCGAAGAGCTGGGCGGCACAGTGGTGAAGCTGCTGGGTGCGGTTCTCTAGCGCACGTGGAATTAGGCGGCCGCTCGGTGCGTACAATCAGGAAAGGAGGTCGTCATGCCATACAGCGATGAGCAGTTGGCCAGGATATACGCGCCGATACTCCGGCACGAGATCTGTAACGACGCCCCGCACAGAGACTTCACGGTCCGCTTCGACTTCGATAAAGTCGTGGGCAAGGACGTCGAGGGCTGGGGCTGGCGCAGCCCGGCGAAGGCGACACACATTGGGCTGCTCGACCCGGGGAACACCGCGATAGAGAAGATCGAGCGGTCCGACAGCGGCTGCATAGTCACCGACAAGGATGGCGTCAGCTACGAGCTCGACTTGAGGGGCCACGTCTACTACTCGGTGGTCCGCACCAGCACCCACAACTTCATCACCTATTTCTGGTACCACCCGCACGACTGGAAGAACATCGGCTCGCACGACAACGACATGGAGGGCGGAATGGTCGTCGCCGAGACCGACGGCGGACCCATTACCCTCGTCGCAGCCATCGAGCACTCGGATCTGAACGCCGGCCGCGTCGATCAGCAGGGCAAGCCGCTCACCTCCAGCGAGAAGCGCGAGAACGAGGTCCAGGTATGGAAGGACGATCTCAAGCGGCCGGTGCTCCACATCGAGTGCAAGGGGCACGGGGTTTGGCTGAACGGTCTGGGCCGCGAGGTCGAGAACAGCTGGACCGGCACCGTCGAGTATCGACCGGAAGAGATGCTGCCCGGCGCGCACAAGCGGCCGCCGCTGGGCGATGAAGCGGCCGACGAGTATCGCGATCGCAACAAGCCGATCCTTAGGAGCTACACGCTGGAGCCGACCTACGTGCCCGAAGGCGAGCTCGGCCTCTGGAACCAGTTCAAGAAGCTCTCCGCCGAGGGCGGCCTGGGGATGAACCCGCCCTGGCTCTGGACGCACCGCGGCGACCTCTGTGACGCCGGCGAATGGTTCCTCGATCCGGCGTTCTATTATGCTTACCGCCGGGACGGGCTGGGCCTCCGGTACGGCGGACTCGACCTGAGGGACGAGGTCAAGTCGGGCCTCTGGGCGCTGCGCTACACGTCGAACCCATTCCTCGAGTACAAGCTGTCCGACGAGGCGAAGCAGAAGGGCAACGACTTCGAGCCGGAGCGCGAGGCGAAGATGATCAATAAGATCATCGACAAGAAGGCGCAGCGGAAAGGCGAGTACTTCGAGTAGCGCCCGACGTCAGCCGAGGAAGCGGCGAACGGCCTCGTGCAGGTCGCTGCCGCCCGCATCCAGTGTGTACGGCTGGACCCGCAGCTTGGCCAGTGCGGGGAACAGCCGCTCCACGGTGTCGTCCTGACCCACGATCAGCGTCTCGCGACCCAGGACGTGGGCGATCCCCAGCTCTAGCGCCACGTTGGCGTTGAAGTCCGTCAGGTCTACCAATAAATGTGAAGCCTGGCAGATCTCGTTCCAGATCGACCGTATGATTCGCGCATCGCTGACCTCATCACCGCGAACGTACTCGGCGCCGCTCTCATCGCATGCCACCGCCGCGATCGCCATCACCGCGTCGGACCAATCGAGGCTGAACGGCATGATGTGGAAGCAGCGCCGGGCGCCTTCTGCCGGGTAGCTGCCGGGCCAGGCGGGGTGGACGGCGATGGGCGCCTCGCGGCCCATGTAGCCCAATAGTTCAGGGAACATGTGGTTGACCTTCACCGGGTCCGCCGCCGCCCCCTCCAGCAGTTCAAGCGTGTGTCGGATCTCGAATGAGTCCGCGGCAAAGGTCCGCTTCGCGTGCTCGATCGTCTCCTCGATAGACGAGTCGCCGCCGCCTCGCTGTTGCGAGTAGATCGCGTCGTCGAGCGCGTCGGCCACTCGGCTGACGTCACCCGCACTGCCCAGCAACCACAGCGGCACAACGTCCACGTCGAACGGCAGGGTGCCGCCGCTCGACAGCACGATCACGTTGCGGCCCAACGCCAACGCGATGCCCAGCTCATATGCCACCGCCGCTACCGCTTCCGGATCCGCGATTCCGAAATCGAACAACGCCACATTTGAGCGCCGCAGGCTCTCCCAGCGGGCGCGAGCGTAGTCCTTCCCGCTGGCGCCGGAGAGCAGCGTCAAGCCGCGTGCGTCGCAGGCGTCGCTGACGATACGCTCGGTTTCGCCGCGACCCGAGAAGAAGACCGCGTTCGCATCCGTGACCACGGTCGGCGCCGGCCAGATCGGGCGCGCCAGCGTCAGATGGTGCAGCATCGCGTAGGCACGAACATCGAGCGCCAGCCGGCGAAGCGTCTCGCGCTCGAGCCGGCCGCCTGGTTCACCGCGGTGCTGGCCCGCGCCGCGCGGACGAACAAGCCCTGCACCGCATCGTGCTCCTCGCTGCCCTTGTTGGGACGCGATCCTTCGGTGAACAGATAGCGTTTCAATCGGCCAAGCAGCTGGCCCACGGCTTCCGCCCGCGAATCCTCCGGCGCGGCGCCGCCTTTGTGCGTGGGATCCTCCACCGCGCTGCCCATCCGTCCCATCAGCTCCCGCATCTTGGCCATTCTGGACATCATGCTGGCCCTGTCGTCCGGGCTCTCTCCGCCGAGCTCGCCCATCTCCTCCAGGATCGCGCCCAGCTTACCCTGCCGTTCGGGAGTGAGTTCACCCGCCTCGGCCTGCTGCCTGAAGAGCTCCATCAGCACCTGGTGGCCCGTCTCGAAAGCGTCGGCGCCGCTTGGCGCCCCCTCCGGATCGAGTCGCTCCGGGTCGAGCGGTCCCGGCCGCAATTCTGGCATCTGTGCTGCCGCCGGGTCGATGTAGCCGAGAGGGTTGGCCGGCATCTCTGACCCGGGGTCGGCCCAGGCGGGCTCCACCGGCAGTGTGCCCTGATACTCGGTCAGCCGGCGAAACGCCTGCTGTACGTTCCCCTGCTGTAAAGTCGACTGTATCGCCAGGTCGAGCTGGCTCGCCTGGGGCTCGCCGATCAGTTGGCGGACGACCGCGTTGGCCGGCGCCAGGTTCGCGGCGAGCAGCGGGCTCCCGGTCCACGCTTCGTACGAATCGGAGACCGCCTGCAGCAGGCATTGAGTGAAGTAGGCGTCATCCATGAGGCCGATGAGGCCGAGATGGTCGTAGATCACGTCGAGCGGAGACAGGAAGTACTGCTCCGCTGCTCCCAGTATCGGGAAGACGCTCTCCTCGATGTCGGCCGTCGCCGCTGCCGCCGCGCAGTCTTCGAGTAGCTGCGGCGCGCTCTCCACGTAGCCGCGGATGAAGTCAACGGTCTGCGCCACCTCCAATGGGTTGGTTGGAACGCCGCGCAGGACAGCCGCCTGGACCAGTGTCTGGGCAGCTGTGCCCGTCATCTGTTCGTGGGCGACCGCCTGGCCGATCATCTGTCGGATGTGCTGCGTGTGCATCTCAGTCGCCGCTCTCCGGAGTCAATTCCGATTCGATCTCTCCTGCCCATTCCAACTCGACGCCGCGCCGCGCTCGTGCCTCACGTATCAACGTGAGGTTGTTGGCGGTGGTCTCCATCATCCATCCTTGCGGCTCTGCCGCCAACGCGTCGGACAACGCCGCGATCGCGGCGTTCTCATCCTGTGCGAGCACCGCCAACTCCAGCAGCGTGGCGTGGTCCCAGTAGTCCGGTTTGCCTGCCGCGATCCGTCGCTGCACCGAGTAGGTCACCACCGGCAAGATCTTTTCGCGGCGCTCGTCGGGCGGCTCACCGATCTCCATCAACGTCACCGCGTTGATACCTGGATAGGCGTCGCGCCAGTCCGCCTCGAAGCCACTCAGGTAGGCGTCGACCGCTTTCTTCAGGTAACCGTGCGCTTTCACCTTGCTGCCGTCTTTGACCTCGGCGCTCCAGCGATCCTTGTACACGCGACCCAGGATGCCGTACGTCTCGCTGCTTGGGCCGCGCCGCTTCAGCAGATCTTCCAGAACACGCTCCGCTTCCTGGCCTTCGCCAATTCGGTTCAGCGCCAGGCCCAACTGCTCCTGCACGATCACCGTCTCTTGAAGATGGCGCGACATCGCTTTCGATAGGCGCACCATGTCCTCCCAGGCGGAGACGTCCCGGTACGACAGATAGAGATCTATCACCACGCCGCCCTCCGCATCCTCCAGAGGATCCAGGTCCGCTTCTATCACGCGGAGCGCTTCGAGCCCTTCCTCCCGCGCCGCCGCCAGTTGCTGTTTCATGTCGGCCGAGTACTCCACTCGCTCGCGGAACACGTCGGTCTTCAAGCGCTTGATGTCCGGAGGCACCATCTCCGTCAGGTGTTGGAACAGAGGGCTGTCCACTTCTATCTCGCGCGCCGCCTTCAGCATCTGCGCCAGCGCTTGCCGCGAAGGCTCCACGTCCATCGGCAGCCCCGTCTCGCTCAGCTTGTATGGAATCGCTCGCAAGTCGAGCACGTCGAACGGCAGACGTGATTCAGCGTGGAACATCAGCACCGTGCTCCGCGGACGGATCGCGTGGCGAATGCCCAGCTCGTAGAACACGTTGGCGTTCGCTGTCGTCAGATCCGCCACCGCGTATTCGCACAGCGCCAGCCGCTCGAACATCGGCTTCTGGATCACACCGCCCACCTTCTCCTCGTCGGCGCGGATCGGTTCCAGGTCGGCCTCCTCGATTCCCGGCGCGATCATTTCCTTATAGACCGCGTCAAAGTCGATGATCATCGACCCGGTCAGCGCCGGTTTCTTTCCGAACGGCATCAGTACGAAGCAGAGCGGGCGCGACATGGGCCGGACTCCGGTGTGAGGGGTTCTGCGTCCTGGACGGCTGAAGGATAGCGGACTGTCCGATCATTATGCCCCGCCAGGCGTCGGAAAGTCAAGCGACGCCGCCGTTTCGAGGCCGTTGACTCGTCGAGCCCGGGGCGCTATCATACGAACGTTTGAAGGAGGTCATACGTATGTATAAACCCGCCTCGACGTCCGAGTCCTTGATCGACGCCGCTCGATCGCTCTTCGCTCAACACGGATACGACGGCACGTCGGTGCGTGCGATCACCGAGCAGGCCGGAGTGAACCTGGGCGCGATCACGTACCACTTCGGCTCCAAAGAGTCGCTCTACGAGGCCGTGCTCGTTTCGGCGAACGCAGCCGTGGATCGGGGGGTGATGGCTGCGGCCGCTGGGCCGGGGTCGCCGCTCGATCGGATTTGCGGTGTTGTGCGAGCGCTGTTCGGCGTCTTCGCGGAACAACCCGACTACCCGCAGTTGATCATGCACGAGCTGGCTCGGTCACGTCCGTTGCCGGAGGAGTTGCGGCAGGCGCTCGAGCGCCGGATTGGAGCGCTGGCCACGCTGATCGGTGAAGGTCAGGCGGACGGCTCGATCCGGGGCGGAGACCCGCTGCTGATGGCATTGAGCGTGGGGTCGCAGCCGCTCTGGATCTCGCTGGCGGCGCGGCCGATTCGCGAGGGTGCACGGATCGACCAGGATGACCCCGAGACACGAGGGCGACTGGTCGAGAGCGTCGTCGCGTTCGTTCGCGAAGGTCTCGCAGTTCACCCGGAGACAGAAGAATGAGTAGCCGATACTCGCTTCCGGCAAAGGCGCTGGCGGCGTTCATGCTGACGTTGTTCGCATCAGCGCCGGCGCGGTCGCAACAGGAAGAAACTGCCGGCGGCCTGACGCTCATCCAGGCCGTTGCGCTGGCCCAGCAGACGCACCCCAGCGTCGGGATCGCGCGCGCCGGTGAAGCGGCGGCGCTGGCGGCGGTCGGCCAATCGAAGTCGCGCTGGTGGCCGCAGCTCGGTACGCAGGCGAGCCTGTTCGGGTATAACGAGCCGATGCTGGTGGCGCCGATCCATGGATTCACCGAGGAACAGTTCCAGCGGATCGAATTCGAGAAGACACTGGTCCAGGGTAACGTCGGGCTGGCCTGGACGCTGTTCGACGGTGGCGCGCGTTCGAACCGAATCCGGGGCACGAAAGCGGAAGCCGCCGGTGCCGCGGCGGGTCTGGCGGCGACGCAACAGAAGCTCACGACGCTGGTCACCGTCGCCTACCTGCAGGTGCTCAGCGCCCGCGGCGTTCTGGACGCGCGTGAAGAGCAGATTGCATCGCTAATGGCGGAACGCCGGCGCGTGCAGCAGTTCCTTGCCGAGGGGCAGGCGGCGGAAGTGGAGCTCTTGCGGGTCGAGGCGGCGCTGGCGGAAGCCGAGGCGGAGCTGGTAGCAACGTCCACGCGGCTCGACCTGGCGGAGCGCGACCTGGCGCGACTCGTCGACGTCGACCTGCCGCGAGCCCGAGTCGCGCGGCTCGCCTCCGTGGGGCTACCGGCGGACGCGACGCTCGACGAGCGCGCTGAGCTGGTGGCGCGGTCGACGTCCAACAACCTGGAGTTGGAGAACGCGCGCCAACGGGTGGCGACGGCGGAGGCAGCCCACAGGGTCGCCAAGGCCGCCTGGATCCCGAGCTTCGAGGTGCAGGGCGGCTACCAGGCATTCTCCAGCAGCTCCGGCAACTACTCGGACATATGGAGCGTCGGCCTCGTGCTCAACTGGCCGATCTTCACCGGCGGTGCGCGGTCCAGCACGGTCAGCCAGGCCGGCGCCGCATCGCAGGCGGCGCGCGAAGAGCTTCGCCTTCTCGAGTTGCAGGTCCAGGAGAACGTCGACGCGGCGCTGAACGCCGCCCTGGAGACCGGCGCCCTGGTCGAAGCCCTGTCACGCGCGGTCCGTCATTCGAGCGAAGTCGCGCGGATCGAACAGCTGTCGTTGGAGGCGGGCGCCGGAACGCAAACGGATTACCTGCGTGCCGAGGCGAACTTGAGCCGGGCACGGTCGATCCTGGTCGAGGCACAGCATGCAGAGATCGCGGCCCGGGTAGAGCTGACCAGGGTAGTCGGCGAGCTGACGCCGGAGTGGCTGGTGAACAATCTGGAGATCGGACGATGAGCGCTGTGAAAAGGATTCCCATCGCTGTCGTCGCCGTCGCGGCGATCGCCACGATACTCTGGTTCACCGTCTTCGCTAACGGCGACGATAACGTGATCCTCGCTTCCGGCACGGTGGAGGCCACCGAAGCCGACCTCGGATTTCAGACGCCGGGCCGCATCGAGACCATCGTCGCCAGGGAGGGCGACAGGGTCAGCGCCGGGCAGGAGCTCGCCTGGCTAGACCGGGCCGAGCTGCAGGCGCGACGGATGGCGGCGGAGGCCCAGGCCGCGGTCGCGCGTGCTATGCTGGCCGAGCTGGAGAGCGGGTTCCGCAGCGAGGAGATCGCTCAGGGCCGCGCCCGGCTGCGCGCCGCCGAGCAGCGGGTCAGCGACACGCAGCGCGACATGGAGCGCGCCCGGCGCCTGTTCGAGGGCGGCGCCGTCAGTCAGCAGCAGCTCGACAACGCGGAGACGGCGCACGAGCTGGCTCTGACCGAGTACGATGGCGCGCAGGAGGCGTTGGGCATCCTGGAGAGCGGGCCGCGCCGGGAACGGATCGCCGCCCAGCGCGCCGCCCTCGCCCAGGCGGAAGCGGCGGTTGCCCAGATCGATGCGACGATCGATTTCGCCGCAATCCGAGCGCCGTTCGCCGGACTGATCACGGTACGCCATGCGCATCTACGTCCGCGCCGACGAGGTGGGACGGGTGGCCATCGGTCAGGCGGCCGCCATCACCGGCGACGCCGACCCGGACCGCGAGTACGAGGGGACCGTCGTCTTCATCGCCAGCGAGGCCGAGTTCACACCGCGCAACGTGCAGACCACTGAAGAGCGGGTGAAGCTGGTCTACCGGGTGAAGGTGCAGGTCACGGGTGATCCGGGCATGGACCTGAAGCCCGGGCTCGCCGCTGACGTCCGCCTCGACATCGGAGAGGGCTGAAGTCGAGATGTCGGCCGCCGCTTCTCTCGAGGCGCTCACCCGCGACTTCGGCGACCTGCGCGCCGTCGACGGGCTCACCTTCCAGGTCGGCTCGGGCGAGCTGTTCGGCATCGTCGGGCCCGACGGGGCGGGGAAGACCACGACGCTGCGCATGCTGGCGGGCGTGCTGCGGCCAACATCGGGCGATGCCGTACTGAACGGTGTGAGCGTCGCGGAAGACCCCGAGGGCGTTAAGCATCATATCGCCTACATGTCGCAACGCTTCGGCCTCTACACCGACCTCACCGTACGCGAAAACATCGACTTCTACGCCGATCTCTATCGGGTCCCGAAGCACGACCGGCCGCCACGGCTCGAACGGCTCTACGCCTTCTCCGGGCTCGGCCCGTTCGAGGATCGCCTGGCCGGTCAGCTGTCCGGTGGCATGAAGCAGAAGCTGGGACTGTGTGCCGCGCTCATCCACGAGCCGCAGATCCTGCTGCTCGACGAGCCGACCTTCGGTGTCGACCCCATCTCGCGCCGTGACCTCTGGCTCATCGTTCACGAGATGGTGGCGGGCGGAGTGACCGTCATCGTCTCCACCGCCTACATGGACGAAGCGGAGCGCTGCGACCGCGTCGCCCTACTCCACAGCGGCCGCGCTATCCTCATCGATACGCCGGAGGGTCTACAGAGCCTGCTCGCCGGGCAGGTCCTCGCCGTTCGCACCGATGCGCCGCGCCGGGCACGCGACCGGCTGCGCCAGCACGCCGCGGTCCGCCAGGCGGTCCTCTTCGGCGAGACGATCCACTTGACTTTGCGCGAGGGAACGCAGGCCTGGCCCGCCGTCCAAAACGACCTGGTTGCCGCCGGCATCACGATCATCGAGCAGAGTCAGGTGGAGCCCTCGCTCGAGGACGTCTTCATCGATCTGGTCGAAGGCGCGGAGGCGGCGGATGGGTGAAGCGGTCCAGGTCAGCGAGCTGACCCGCAAGTTCGGCGAGTTCATCGCCGTCGACCGCGTGACATTCGACGTGGCCGACGGTGAGATATTCGGCTTCCTGGGGCCGAACGGGGCGGGGAAAACGACCACCATCAAGATGCTCACCGGGCTGCTGCGCCCGACGTCCGGCACCGCCCGCGTTAAGGGGTACGATATCGAGAAGAACATCGACGATGTGCAGAGCAACATCGGCTACATGTCGCAGCTCTTCTCTCTCTACCCCGACCTCACGGTGCTCGAGAACATCCAGCTCTTCGCCGGTCTCTACGGCGTGAGCGGCGCGCGACTACAGGAGCGCCGTGACTGGGTGCTGGAGATGGCGCAGCTGGAGGCGGCGCAGGACCGCCTGACCGGCCAGCTACCCCTGGGCTTCAAGCAGCGGCTGGCGCTGGGATGCGCGGTGCTTCACGAACCGCCCATCCTCTTCCTCGACGAGCCCACCTCAGGCGTCGACCCCATCTCGCGTCGCAATTTCTGGGATCTGATCTACGGCTTCGCAGGCGCTGGCACCACTGTCTTCGTCAGCACCCACTACATGGAGGAGGCGGAGTACTGTCATAGACTGGCGCTGATGAACCGCGGCTTACTCATCGCCCTCGACCGGCCGGCGGCGCTCAAGGGCGAGATCGTTGAACCGATCCTCGAGGTGACCACCGCGGACGCGCCCCGCGCCGTCGAAGTGTTGCGCGACGAGCCGGGGATCATCGAGGTCACCATGTTCGGCCGAGCCGTTCACGCCATGGTGGATGACCAGGCCGTCGCCGAGCGCGAGATACCGCGGACCCTCGAGGCCGCCGGATTCCCCGTGGAATCGATCCGCCCCATCGAGCCCTCGCTCGAGGACGTCTTCGTCTCCTTCATTCACCGATCCGGTGGGACGGCGGCTGGATGAATCTCACGCGCCTGCTGGCCATGAGCCGCAAGGAGGCGATCCAGCTGCGCCGCGACCCGCGCAGCCTGGCGATGGCGTTCCTGCTGCCTGTGGCGCTCATAGTCTTCTTCGGCTACGCCATCAGCTTCGATGTGAAGAACATCGAGATGGCCGTCCTGGATGAGAGCAACACCGAGTCCAGCCGTTCGCTAGTCCGGTCGTTCGCCAGCTCCGGCTACTTCGACATCCGCGAATATCCGGCCAGCTACAGCGAGGTCGGCCGGCTGCTCCAGTTGGGGAAGGTAAAGATCGCGCTCGTCATTCCGCCGGGTTTCTATCCCGACCTCACCGCCGGGCGTGGCGCCCAGGTGCAGATCCTCCTCGATGGCTCCGACGCCAACACGGCGTCGATCGCCCAGAACTACGCCGCGGCCATTGCTACCCGCTTCTCCACCGACGTCGTGCTCAAGGGCCGCAGGGTCGTGCTGCCCGTGGAAGCGGAGTCCCGCGTCTGGTACAACGAGACGCTGGAGAGCCGCAACATGATCGTGCCCGGACTGGTGGCCGTGATTATGTCGATCATCGCCGCCATGCTCACGGCGCTGACCATCGCCCGTGAGTGGGAGCGCGGCACCATGGAGCAGCTGGCAGCGACGCCCGTGCACCGGCTGGAGGTCGTGATCGGCAAGCTGCTGCCTTACGTGGCGATCGGATTGTTCGACGTCGCGCTGGCGATCATCGCCGGGCGGGTGATCTTCGATGTGCCGCTGCGTGGCAACCTCCTGCTGCTCTCCGGGCTGACGTTCCTCTTCCTATTGGGCGCGCTTTGCTTCGGGATGTTCATCTCCGCCGCCGTAAAGACCCAGGTGCTGGCCACCCAGGTCGCGTTGCAGACCACGTATCTGCCGGCGATCCTGCTCTCCGGGTTCATGTTCTCGATCTCCACCATGCCGGTCGCGTTGCAGGCCGTCACTTACATAGTGCCGGCCCGCTACTACGTGACCGTGACCAAGGGGATATTCCTGAAGGGTGTAGGCCCCGGCGTGCTCTGGGTCGAGGGCCTGGCGATGATCGTCTACGCGGTCGTCGGCTTGGGGTTGGCGATCCGCTCGTTCAGGAAGGAGCTGGCGTGAAGATCTCCAGGCTGCGCGCCAGCGAGCTGCTCAAGAAGGAGCTGCGGCAGATGTTCCGCGATCCGAAGATGAGGCGGATGCTCTTCATCGCGCCGATCATCCAGCTGGTCGCCTTCGGCTACGCGGTCAACACCGACATCAAGAACACGTCGACCTTCGTCATCGACCACGATGCCAGCGCCGCTTCTCGCGAGCTGACCGAGGTCATCGAATCCACCGGCTACTTCCGCATCGTCGGTCGTTCCGCCCGGCCCGCCGACCTCGTCCGCGCCCTCGACTACGGCGATGCGACCGTCGGGATCGAGATTCCGGCCGGCTTCGCCCGTGACCTCGCTTCGGGGAGGGGCGCTGCGGTCCAGATCATCCTCGACGGTACCGACTCCAACAGCGCCACGGTCGCCCAGGGCTACCTGGGCCAGATCGTCCAACGCTTCGCACTGCAGCGGGCCGCTGCCGCCGGGACACTGCCACGCGGCGGCCTCGACATCCGCAACCGCGCCTGGTACAACCCCGAGCTCGAGAGCCGCGCCTACAACGTGCCCGGCGTCATCGGCATGCTCATCCTGCTCATGTCGCTGCTCCTGAGCTCGATGTCGGTGGTGCGCGAGCGCGAGATGGGGACGCTGGATCAGCTGAACGTCAGCCCGCTGTCACCGCTGGAGCTGATGCTCGGCAAGACCGTGCCGGCGGCTCTCATCTGCCTGATCGATCTATTCCTGATAACGGCGATCGCGATCCTCTGGTTCGGGATCCCGATGAGAGGCTCGTTCATCGTGCTGTTGCCGGCGGCGATCATCTACATCATCAGCGGCCTGGCGATCGGGCTGCTCATCTCCTCGATCTCGAAGACCCAGCAGGAAGCCTTCATGTCGATGTTCCTCATCCTGATGCCCGCTATCATCCTGTCGGGGTTCTTCTTCCCGGTCAGTAGCATGCCGGAGATTTTCCAGTGGGTCACGGTGGTCAACCCGGTGCGGCATTTCATGGAGATCGTGCGGCCGGTCTTCTTGAAGGGCGCGGGATTTGCCGACCTGGCACACCAATTCGCCGCGCTGACGGTCATCGCCGTCTCCACCATGTGGCTGGCCGTCCTCCGTTTTCGGAAGACGATGGTGGCGTAGATCGATCGTCAGCGTAGCGAACCCGCGGCGCCTTCCGATTCGTCCGACTTGATCCGGACAACCCGGTGCGGCACCGGGATCTCGATGCCGGCCTCGTTCAGCGCATCGAGCACCGCGTAGGTTGCGTCGCTCTCGATGTCCAGCCAGTCCGAGTAATTCGAGGTCCAGAACCGCACGATGAACTGCAGCGCGCTTTCCCCAAAGCGGTCGAACAGCACGTAGGGCTCCGGGCTCTCGAGGCAATCGGGCTGCGCTT
>JBDHHX010000254.1:0-5351 GCA_039589155.1 Gemmatimonadota bacterium
CACGCTCGACTCAGCCCCAAGCCGGCTCGTGAAGCTCAGCCTGCTGCTATTGCTTGCCCTGGCGGTGTTCCCCGTGACATCGGCCGCGCAGCAGGAGGAAGCGAAGCCGGAGGTCGAAGTGACCGCCGAGATGGCGGCAGTTCAGGACATCGCCCTGGCCCGTCAGCTCATGCTCTACGGGCACCGCACCGGGACACCGGAGCCCTACATAGCGGCGGCGCGAATCATGATCGAGACACCGATCAGCGATCCGACGTACGAGAGGCGCGAGGAAGTCGCTGACGCAGCCGCGGACTCGGACAAGGAGGGCGCTGGCAAGCTCACTGTGATCGAGCTACTGGCCACGGCTCGCGAGCTGGCGGGAGACGACGAGAACATGCTGGCCGTGATCATGGAGCTCGAGGCTTCGATGACGAAGGACAGGGTCGGCGGTCCGGCGACGGCCAACGACCGCGTCGAGGCCAACTCGTACATCTACTACGAGGAGGCGTTCCGCGGCGGTGAGACGGCGCTCTTCGAGGTCGTGGGCGACGGCGATACCG
Organism: Gemmatimonadota bacterium; assembly: GCA_039589155.1. Classification (GTDB taxonomy): domain Bacteria; phylum Gemmatimonadota; class Gemmatimonadetes; order Palauibacterales; family KS3-K002; genus Kutchimonas. The sequence continues at coordinate 543 of JBDHHX010000254.1, forward strand.
ATCTCGATTGTTACGTCTACGACGAGAACGAGAATCTCATCACGTCAGACACCGACTACACCGATCACTGCGTCCTCATCTGGACACCACCCCGGACGCAGGCCTACGTGATCGTGATCGAGAATCTCGGCACGGTCTGGAACGGCATCGTAGTTAGCACGAACTAGCTCCAATACGAACGACCGGGGAGCGCATCCTGCGCTCCCCGGTGATCACGCACGCCAGCACAGTCACTACTCCCGGGTCTCCGGTCGTGATTTCTTGAAGAAGAGATACACCGGAATGCCAAGACCCACCGTGACCAAAGCGATGGATGACTCGACCGGTCGCTCTAGATAGGCCAGCACGAGTATCAGCAGGCTGGCTGAAACGAACACGATTGGCGCGATAGGATAGAGCGGCATCCGGTACCCGCCTTCGTTCTGCTTCCTCAACCGTACGATCCCGGCAACCGCGACCATGGGAAAGATCCCCAGGCAGAATCCCATGTAGGTCAAGATCTGGTCAAACGTCCCGGACATCACCATGACCGCCGCGATCAGGAACTGGAGGAAAATGGATTTTGCCGGGACGCGGAATACGGGGTGCACATCGGCGACGAGTTTGAAGAAGTACCCGTCTCTAGCCATCGCGTAGTAGACGCGCGGGCCGAGAATGATCAGAGCGCTGATCGAAGACAGAAGCGCGAATGCGATGAGCAGCGATATGGTCGTGTCCATCGGACCGCCGAACAGCCGCGAAGCGGCGGCTCCGCCCACCGGGATGACCCCACTCAGCTCCTGTGGCGGGACCGCATAGACGAACAGGACGTTGAAGCTCAGATAGAGCAGCATGACGATGCCGGTCCCGAGGATCAACGAGCGCGGCAGGTTCCGTTCCGGGTCATGTATCTCTGATCCGATATAGGAGGACGCGTTCCACCCGCTGTAGGCAAACATGATCCACATCAGCGACAGCCCGGCAGTCTTCCACCCCTCGATCCCCTGCTGCCGCGCGATGCCGAGCCCGAAGTGCTCGAAGCTGCCCCGGCCGATCGAGAATCCGACGATGACGAGGCCGGCGATCAGCACGACCTTGCCTACCGTCAAGTAGTTCTGCACCCGCGATCCGAACTCCAGCCCTCTCAGGTGAACCAGCGTCAGCATGAGTATGATGACGATCGCGATAGCCCTCTTGATCAGCTCTGGATCTCCCCAGCCCACCAGCTCCGGGAACGCCCTGCTCATGTACTCGCTGAATCCGAGCGACGACGCCGCCAGCGGCGCCGAGAAGCCGACGAAGAAGGATACCCAACCGGTCAGGAAGCCGAGCAGCGGGTGGAACAGCTTCGACAAGTACACGTACTCGCCGCCGGCGCGCGGGATGGCGGCACCCAGCTCGCCGTAGCAGAGCGCGCCGCAGAGAGCGACGATCCCACCGACGGCCCACAACACGACCATGAAGCCGGGGCTGCCGAGCTCGCCGAGCAGAAGCCCTGACGTCGTGAAGATCCCGGCGCCGATCATGTTGGCGATGACGATGTTCGTGGCTGGAAAGAGCCGTAGTTTTCTGGAGAGGTCTTGCACTCGGTTATCTCTCGGGATCGGAGAGGTCGTTTTTCCTTTGACACCTGCCGCCGCTAAACCGTTCGCCGGCGCGCGGAATCGCAGGCCAGCCAACGATAGCGCTGGGCCAAGCGTCTCAACTAAAAGCCAGCTATCTCGCGCGCCGCCCAGCGACGAACCCGGGGAGATCCAAATGAGCGAACCATATCAATCGATCGCGTCGCGCCAGTCTCTTTCGCTGCTGGTCTGCGTCTTCCTCGCTGCCAGCCTCCATCCCGCAGACCTGCAGGGGCAGCGCAACCGCGACTCGTGGCAACGGGTACCGGACGTGATGGCGGCGCTCGCCATCGGCGAAGGGAGCTACGTGGCGGACATCGGCGCCGGAGACGGCTATTTCACGGAGTACCTGGCGGATGAAGTGGGCGCCGCGGGTCGAGTTTTTGCCGTGGATATCAGCGAGGAGGCGCTATCCAACTTGAGACGCCTGGTGGAGAACGAGGGTCTCGAGAACGTGGAGGTGGTGAGCGGCGATATCGATGATCCCAGGCTCGCCGAGCAGTCGGTGGACGCGGTGTTGGTGGTAAACGCTTACCACGAGATGACGGAGCACGAGGCGATGCTGGCAGGTATGCTCGCTGCCCTGAAACCCGGCGGCCGCCTCGTCATGCTGGACCACACACCGTCCGACCCCTCCGAGTCACGCCGCGAGCAGACTCGAGATCACGATCTGAGCATCGACATCGTCGAGCGGGAACTACAGGCCGCCGGCTTCGAGATCCTGGAGCGCCACGAGGATTTTGCCGGCCGCAGCCGCAGCAGGCAGTGGATGCTGGTGGCGCGCCGATAGTATGGCCCTCTGGAGAAGATCAGCGGCCCTCTTCGACATCCGCACGCCCGGTCTCGACCAGACGTTGCAGCTGGATCGTTATCTCCTCCAACTCGGCCTCCAACGTCTCGATTCGCTCGTACGCGTCAGCGCCCGGCCGCTGGTCGGCTGACGTCGTCATGCCGTACAGGTACTGGATCTGGTCGATCAGCATCCGCTGCGGGTACTGGATGCTGCCATCGGACACCAGGGCCTCGTGCAAGGCTTTCAGCTCTTCAGCACCGGGCGCGTCGCCGTCCGAGTCACCGGTCCGCTCCTCCAGCACCTGGCGCAGATCGTCGATACGCTGGGCCGCCCGCCGCGCTACGCTCAACGCGTCGCGGATCCGCAGGTTCAGCTCCTCCTGCGCGATCAAGTCCGACGCGGTGACCCCGTCGACCTCTACACGAGGATCGATGAGGATCTGGAAGGTCCGGCTTACGGTCTCACCGCCCACGCTCAGCCGGGCCTCGTAAGATCCGGGCGCGGCCAGCGGCGCACCGCGATCACCGCGTTCGCCGTTCTCGCTCCACGGACCCGGATGCCTCAGGTCCCAAACGAAGCGGTGCATCCCCGGCCCGTCCGGTAGACGTCGGTCGCCGGCTCCCGCCGGTAGGGGCACCCAGCCCATGCCCGGCTCAACCTGCTCATCCGCCTCGGCGTCCCCTTCACCGCTGGCGAAGCGGCGGATGACGGCACCATCGGCTGCAACGATCTCCAACGCCATGTCTCCATCGACTGCATCCGATAAGTAATAGTCGACAAAGACGCCAATGGGCCGATACTCCGGGTCAGCCGGTGCGCGATCGAAGCTGGAGTAGCGCATCCGGTAGGCGTCGGCGGGCTGGAAGAAATGGAACTCAGCGGCGGCGACTCTATCCGTCAGCTGTCGCAGCGGACCCAGGTCGTCCATGATCCAGAACCCGCGACCCATGGTGGAGAGGGCGAGGTCGTCCTGGTGGACCTTGATGTCGGTGACCGGCGTGACCGGCAGGTTCTGCTGCAGGCTCTGCCAGTGGGCCCCGTCGTCGAAGGAGATGTACAGCCCATACTCGGTGCCCGCGTACAGCAGTCCCTCACGCTCCGGGTCCTCGCGCACGACGCGGGTCGGATGGTCGGCCGGGATCCCGTTAGCGCCGCTGGTGAGTCGCGTCCAGCTCCCACCGTAGTCGGACGTTCTATATATGTATGGGGCCGGGTCGCCCAGCTGATAACGCAGTACGGCGATATAGGCTTTGCCCGGCTGATGCGGCGAGGGCTCGATGGCGTCGACGCGGCCGCCGGGTGCCAGATCCGTTGGCGTGACGTCGGTCCAGCTGTTGCCGCCGTCCCGGGTCACGTGCACCGGCCCATCGTTAGCGCCCGCCCAGATGACGTTCAAGTCGTGGGGCGCGACCCGCACCGCATAGAGCGTCGAGTAGAACTCCTCGCCGGTGATGTCCTTATTGATAGGTCCGCCGGAGAAGACCTGGGTCTCCGGTGTGAACGCGGTCAAGTCGGGGGAGATCGTCGTCCACGTACGGCCCTCGTCGGTACTCTTGTGCACGTACTGCGAGCCGTGGAAGACGACGCCCGGGTCCAGCGGCGTCACCTCGATTGGCGATACGCGCTGGAACCGAAGAATCAGGTCGCCGGGGTTGTGACCGTACATGTACTGGCCGGCGACCCAATACTGCTGCTCCTGGCCGGTCCGCCGATTGTAGCGGCCGAAGCGGCCCTTGCAGTTGCTGTAAACGATGTCGGGATCGCCGGGCTTCGGCACGGCGGGCCCCGTCTCGCATCCACCGATCGCCTCCCAGTGCGCCGTCGCGCCGCCCGGCGCCCGGTAAGGCGGCAGGCTGGGCACGGCGATCGTCGTGTTGTCCTGTTGGCCGGCAGACAGTCTGTAAGGGAACGCATCATCGATGTGGACCTGGTAGAGCTCGGCGGTGGGCTGGTTGTGTTGCGTAGACCAGGTCCTGCCGCCGTCCAGCGTCACGTTGGCGCCGCCATCGTTCGACTGAACGAAAAGTTTCGAGTCATTGGGGTTGATCCACATGTCGTGGTTGTCGCCGTGCGGCGTGGAGCGCCGCTCGAACCTGACGCCGCCGTCCGTCGACTTGAAGAAGCGGGTGCTGTTGACGTAGACGACGTCCGCATCGCTGGGGTCGGCATCGACATTCGTGTAGTAGAACGGACGGTCCAGCAAGCTCCGCTGCTCGCTGACCAGCTCAAAGCTTCCGCCGCGATCGTCCGAGCGATAGAGACCGCCGCCGGGCATCGCCTCGATGAGCACGTAAAGCCGGTCCGGGTCGGCCGCGGAGACCGCCAGGTCCGCCTTGCCGAACAACTCGTTCGGCAGTCCGCCGGCCAACTGGGTCCAGCTGTCGCCACCGTCGGTCGACTTGTAGACGCCGCCCT
>JBDHHX010000255.1:0-9127 GCA_039589155.1 Gemmatimonadota bacterium
CTGGCATCCGTCGGGGTGGCGATCCCAGGCCGGGATGGGATCGGCTCGACGGCCGGTCGCGCCTGGACCAGCGCCGTACCGACGACGACGACGAGACCGATGAGAAGAAGCAACAGGGCGGCGGGCACGAACCAGTCCGGCAGTCCGAACTGCTCGATAAAAAAGCCGGTGGCCTCGATGACGGCCCAGGAGGCACCGGCGTATACAAGAAGGACCCGCCCCAGGCGGGCCTCACGAATCCGTGACCAGAAGTCGGGGCTGCTCATTGCGGACAAAGATGCCAGAGGGCGCAGTCGACTGCAAGCGTCTTGCAGCCGAGCTTGACATTCATGCCATCACACCGAAGACTTGGTGCTTCCTCGGTAGCTCGATGTCTCAACCAGGAGGGACAATGCGCCGCATCACACCCATCCTACTGGCGCCCTACTCGCCGCGCCCAGCCTCGTCCTCGCCCAGGACGTGCAGAAGATGATCGAGGGCGTACCACACCTCATGATCATCGTCCCCAACAGCTCGGCTTTGGAGGGTCTCCCGACCGACCCGAGCGGCGGTGGACCATGGGTGATGTGGCAGAACACCCCGTACGTCCACATCATGGTACCGATGCCAAAACATGGCAGCTAAGAAGAGAGTATCGTTGCTTTGCGTCACTGTACTGGTGACGCTGTCCGGTTGTGAAGGCGAAAGCGGCGCGGCGGCTTCCGAGCCGCCACCCGCTTTTGAGCATCTGTTCGGAGGTGCCGGCATCGAGGTGGGCAACGCCGTGCGCGAGCTGCCCGACGGCGGGTTCATCGTCGTCGGCTACACCAGCAGCTACGGCGCCGGACAAGAGGACGCCTACCTGATCCGTAGCGATGCCGCCGGCGATACGCTGTGGACCCGCACCTACGGCGGCCCCGGCAGAGACTGGGGCTGGGACGTGCTACCGACCGCAGGCGGTGGCTTCATCATCGTCGGCTTTACCAACAGCTACGGCGCCGGGGGCGACGACGTATGGGTGATCGGAACCGACGCCGACGGCGCCGAGCGCTGGACGCGCACCTACGGCGGTGCGGGCGACGACATCGCCTGGGCCTTTCACGCCACCGCCGACGGCGGCTACGTGGTAGCGGCGCAGACGACCAGCTACGGGGCCGGCGAGCGCGACGTCTACATCCTTAGGCTCGACGCAAGCGGCGACACGATCTGGACCCGCGTGCTCGGCGGACCGGGGATCGACCGGATCTTCTCCACGGTCCCGACCGACGACGGCGGTTCGGTCTTCACCGGCATCACCAGCAACGAAAGCGCCGGCGAACTGGACGCCACGCTCATCCGCATCGATTCCGTGGGCACGGTCGTCTGGGCGCGGAGCTACGGCGGCGAGGGCCGCGATATCGGACACGGGGTGACGACGGCGCCCGATGGCGGCTTCTTGTTGGTGGGCTATACGAACAGCTACGGCGCCGGCGCCAACGACATCTACCTGGTGTGCACCGATGGGTCAGGAACCGTTCGCTGGACGCAGCTGATCGGCGATGCCGGCGACGATCGCGCTATGATGGGGACGCCGATGGCCGGCGGCGGATACGCGATAGCCGGATACGCCAGCGGCGCCGACGAGTACTGGAGCGCTAAACTCACCGCGGTCAGCGAGACCGGCGAAGAATTGTGGAGCGAGAGCTTCGGCAGCCCGGGCACCGACCGCGGCGTGATGCTGCAACAGACCGCCGGCGGCGCGTTCATCTTCACCGGCGGCATCTGGAATCCGGCCGACGAAGAGCCCGATCTCTTCCTCGCCAAGATCGCGAACCGGGAATCCTCCGAAGACTAGAGCGCCAGCTTCATTAGGTTCGCGATGCTCCGCGTCATGCCGCCGGGCGGCGGCAGCAACGCGTCCAGCTCTTCCTGGCTCTCGATCCACTCGCTCAGACCGACCAGCAGAATGAAGTCCATCAGTCCGGTCAGCCCATCCCAGCCACCGACGATCACCATCACTTCGCCGTCCATCACCATGCTGCGGTAGTCCATGTTGGTGGAGCCGACGGTGAGGTAGGCGAAGGCACGCTCGGCCGACTCGGCATCGAGACTACCTTCTACGGCTCTGACCAGGTCGAGCACAACGGCGCGGGTCGACTCCGGCATCTCGCGAATGTCGGGTCGTTCTTCCGGCGGTCCAGTCGTCCGGGCCAGGTACTCGACGTACTTGCGCATCACCGGTCCCCACTCCGCGGGTGGGAGCAACGCCTGCCAGGCCTCGCCGGTGATGAAGAAGTTCGCCTTCAGGTGGAGTTTCGGCCTCTGCGTGGTGTCGGACTCGACGAGATAGTCGTCCTTGTACCCCACCTCTTCCAGGATGTAATCGAGGCTGTCGAGCACTGCGTTCACAGCGGGGTTACCGGGATAGACGTCTCTGAGCCAGGCTGTGTCCAACTCCCGAGCCTGGCTGATGCGGCCGCGCAGGTCACCCACAGGCGACCGTGGCGTGTACAGACCGATCTTGAGCAGGCCGCCGTCGGCCTCGATCGGCCCCTCCATCTCGTTAGCGAAGAAGACCAGGGCGCTGAAGAGGCCGTGGGCCCGAGCCATGGTGGGCGCCGCGTTGCTGGGCGCCGAGGCTAGGGACGGAGCGTAGATCAGTACCTGGCAACCGCGCAGGGCGCTGCCGGCGAGCAGTGAGGCATAGATGTAGCTCTGCCAAAGCGAGTCCGGAATCTTGAGCAGGCTACCGCGTGGCATGAGGCTGTAGAACACGGCTTTCGCTACGTTGACCGGCTTCTGCTCGTAGCCGGTCTCGTTGTGAAGCTCCATAACGCGACCCGGCTCCACACCCCAATCACGCCGCACGGCCCGCCGCACGCTGTCGACCCGCGCGTCGTAGTCCGCCGGCTTGGGCCGGGCCCGTAGCGGGATCGCATGATCGCGCGGTCTTCCCAATTGGCGCCGGCATAGTGTTCGCCGATCCCCATGCCGGTGTACATCGCGAGCCCCTTGTAGGGATCGTCCTCGGTGATGTCGTAGAAGGCGATCTTTCGGTGGTCCCGCATCATGTTGTCGGGCACAGGGAAAATACCGGCGACGTGGAAGCTGTTGAACGAGAAGTCGGCCGGGTTGGTAACGTTGATGTGCACCTTGATGCGATTCTTCAGCCACTTGTCGCCGTACTGGCTGGCCTCGATCTGCAGCGCGCGGGATTCGGCGACGGCCCGGCGCAGGCTGTCCTGGGCGGCCGCGAGACGCTCCTCCCACGCCTCATAACCCTTGGGCAGGTTGAGCTCATAGTCCATCGGGTCGAGAAGCACGCGGAACCAGAGTCGTGCGTCATTGAGCTCGAAGTAGTGTTGATCGATGAAGATGAAGTAGAGCGGTAACTTCCCGGTCTCATCGTATTCGCGCACGCGCCGGGTCAGCGCGCTCAGGTACGACCCCACAACGTGATGGAAGGCGAGCTCATCGGGTTCGCCTTCCGCGTTCTTGCCTCGGAAGTCGTGGATCCATAGCACGTGGTAGTCTTCCGCCCGGTGGACGGACCGCGCCATCTCGAGCTGGAACTCCTCGTTAACGACATACCAGACGCCATTGCCGTAGGTGATGCGCTTGTCGACGGCCCGTTCGAGGATGTCGTTGAACTCGGCCTGAGTGTCGTGGTCCTCAGGCCGCAGCCCTAACTGCAGCGGCAGCCAGACGAATCGCGAGTCGCTCCAGCGTTCACGTTGCACTGCGCGGATCTCCTCGACGATGTCGACAAGACTCTGAAAGACGAAGAACGTCTCGCGGTACTGAGCCTCGGGGACGCCGGACTCGGCTACCACCCAGCGAGCGAACTCAGCGTGACCAACGGCGACGAACTGGTCCAGGACATCTGGCTTTTTCCGCTGCCCGAGCAACCGGTTGTAGGGAAAGATCACTTCGTCGAGCAGGATCCGTAGGAGCGTCCGTTCGGGAAGCGCGAATCGCTTTCCCCGATGTGCGCCTGGAGCTCGGCGACGGTCTGGGCGTAGGCCTCCTGCGGGTTGGCGCCGCCCTGATCGTTGAACGGCATCGTCAGTCGCGTGATCCAGTTGGCGCCGTCGCGCAGGTTGTCGATCGACTCCTCTAACCCCGCGGTTGGCTCTTCGACTTCGATCTCGCGTAGCGGCGGCTTTTCAATTTTGACCGCCGCGTGCTGCGGCCGCGTCGCACCGATGTTGCGGCCCCACAGTGGCACGTCGATGCCGAGGCTGATCGTGTTGCTGCGCGTGGGCAGGTAGTCGATACGAACCTGGGTGCCGCGACCCAGGATGCCGCCGCGCTTGAACGGCAGCTCGAGCCGCAGCAACAGGTCGAACCGTTCGTCCGGTACGTTGTAGTCGGCGCCGACGGTGAAATGGAGGGCCGGCATCATGAACAGCGCGCGGCCGCCGCCATCCGCCTCACGGTTGCGGTAGCCAGCGTACCCCTCGAGGCCCAACGCCGCCAACCCGACTACGGGGCTCCCCAGGTCCTTGTGCACCCCCATGCTGAAGAGCGCCATGAGATTATCGGCGCTCGATCCCGGGCGATCGACGCCCAGCATCGCCGCCGCGTCGCCTTTGTAGACCGGTGGCATCCCCAGCGAGTATACGGTGCCGCCCTTCTCCGGCGACCGGTCGGTCTGAGCGGCGATCGAGTCGGGCAAAGCGACCAGCGTGACGGCCAGAAACGTCTCAACCGCAACCCGGCGGATGTTCATCGATCTACCTCGCGTTCAGCCAATCACGGGCGGCCGTGACAAACGGTTGGAATTCTCGACAAAATGGGAGTCAGCGGCCGGGCGCAGCAAGTCGCGACGGTTTTGCTCTGCGGCGGCCTTGTACCGGCCCTGTACCTTGACCATCTTGTTCGCCTGTGGCGGACGTCCTCGTGCGCCTACCGAAGCCCCAGCCGTCGCTAGCTAAGTCGAGCGTGCTCGACCCCGGCGGCATGGTCCACGTTTGTCGCTTGCAGCACTCCAGGTGGAAACAATGAACAAACGAATCGTCACCGCACTGACGGCAGCGCTGTGCATGCTCGCCGCATCCAACACTCGTGCGCAGACCGGGGATCTGGGAGAGATCGACTTCCCCACATCCGGGTCGCCCGAGGCTCAGGAGTATTTCATCCGCGGCGCGCTCTTGCTGCACAGCTTCGAGTACGCCGACGCCGCGGAGGCCTTTCGCGAAGCGCAGCTATTAGATCCCGACTTCGCGATGGCCTACTGGGGAGAAGCGATGACGTACAACCACTCGCTATGGAGTGAGCAGGACCGCGAGGCGGCGTGGGAGGTCTTGGAACGTTTGGGATCGACCACTGAAGCTCGACTTGCCAAAGCGACCGGCGAGCGGGAGAAGGGCTACCTGCAGGCGCTCGAGGTGCTGTACGGCGAAGGCACGAAACTCGAGCGCGATCGCGCATATGCCGAGGCCATGCGACGGCTGCACGAACAGTATCCTGATGATAACGAGGCCCAGGCGTTCTACGCGCTGGCCATCCTCGGCACCGCGCACGACGGTCGCGATCACGAAACCTACATGCGTGCCGCCGCCCAAGCCGAAGAGGTCTTTCGCGACAACCACCGGCACCCGGGGGCCGTTCACTACCTAATCCACTCTTACGACGATCCCGTGCACGCGCCGCTGGGATTACGAGCTGCTCAAGCGTACTCCGAAATCGCACCGGCGGCCAGCCACGCGCAGCACATGATCTCACACATATTCGTCGCTCTGGGATACTGGGACGAAGTCGTCCTGGCGAACGAGCGCGCCGTCGAGGTGGCGGACGAGCGCGTCCAGCGAAAAGACCTGCCCGTCGATGCGCGAAACTACCACGCGCTTCATTGGCTGGCCTACGGCTATGCGCAACAGGGCCGCTACGACGATGCCCGCGATCTGCTGGAGCAAATGAACGCTGACGCCGAGGAGAGCGGATCGTCGCGAGCCCGAAGGCACCTTGCGATGATGCGCGCCGACTACCTGGTGAACACACGTCGCTGGAACGACGGCGCCCTCGACATCGGGGTCGACGTAAGCGGATTGGGCACGGCGATCGTGGCTCGCCACCACTTCGCGAACGGGATGGCGGCACTGGCCCTCGGCGATCGTGCCGCCGCCGCGCGGGAGCTGGCAGCCATGAAGGAGCGGCTGCAGGCAGCGGACGCATCAAGCCCGGAAACTTACGGACCCGGCGTTCAGGCGGCGCGCGTCATGACGCTGGAGCTCGAAGCTCTTCTTCTCAGCGCCGCCGGAAACGAGGACGATGCGATCGCTCTGTTGTGGTCGGCGACAGCGTTGGAAGACGATATTCCCTACGAGTACGGGCCCCCGCGTGTGGTGAAGCCCTCCCACGAGTTGCTCGGCGAGCTCCTACTGAAAGGGTCCGACTTCGCCGAAGCCCGGGTCGCTTTCGAGGGCGGGTTGGCCAGGGCGCCGCGCCGCAGCGAATCGCTGCTCGGGCTCGCCCACGCTGCCGAGGGAGTCGGTGACGACTGGTTGGCCCACGAAGCGTTCGGCACGCTCGCCCAGATCTGGGCCGGCGCCGATGCCTCGCTGCCGAGCGTCCAGGAGGCGCGGGAGAAGGCCGGAACCGAGTAGCGGGAGGCAGGGTTCCGGCCCGCGGTTGTAACTGGCGCCGTAAACTGATCTCCTTCATCTTTAGGCCTTCCGTGAAGCGCCGTTCGCCCAAACCCGGAACGAAATGACGAAGCGACCCAAGGGTTACCAGGCCTTCTTCGCCGAGCTGAAGCGCCGCCACGTCTTCAAGGTGGCCGCCGTTTACGGCGTCGTATCCTTTGGCGTCCTGCAGGCGGCGGACCTGCTGATAGAGGGACTGCAGCTCTCGCCCGACGTTTTGACCACGATCACGGTGGTGGTAGTGCTGGGCTTTCCGATCGCCATAGTGATGGCGTGGGCCTACGAGATGTCGCCGGAGGGGGTGAAGCGGACGGACCCGGCGGCATTCGGCGAGCTGGAGGCGATCGTGGCCCAGCCGCGATCGCGACGCTGGCCCGCGGGCGTGCTGGCGCTGATCGGAATCGTGCTGCTCTCGGGCGGCGGCTGGTGGGTGATGAACCGCGGGCGCACGATCCAGCGCGTGGAGCTAGCGCCATCGCTGAGCGCGGTAGCGGTCCTCCCCTTCCGAGCCACGGGATCCGACCTGGTGGTCTGGCGCGAGGGTCTGATGGACGTCGTCTCCGCCAACCTGGACGGCGTCGGTAACCTGCGTTCGGTGGACACGCGGACGATCATGAGCCACTGGCGCGGCCGTTTCGGCGAAGACGATCCGCCGACCGAGGCGGCGGTGGGACTCGCCGGCGACCTGGGCGCGCGTTGGGCGGTGCACGGCCAGGCCGTCGAGCTGGGCGGCCAGATACGCATCGACACGCGAATCTACGACGCTGAAACGGGTGAGCAGGAGGCGTCCACCAGCGTCAGCGGGCCGCCGGACAGCATGCTGGCCCTGTCGGAGGGGATGACGTTGGCGCTGCTACGCGAGCTGGGCGAGCATCAAGACGTCGGCGACCAGGGTCGCGCCTACACGACGACATCGCTGGAGGCCGTTCGTGCTTACCTGGAGGGCGTGCAAGCCATGCGCCGCTCCGACTGGGATCCGGCCATCGAGTCTTTGGAGCGCGCCCTGCAGATCGACTCCACCTTCGCCATTGCGGCGTTTCGCCTGAGCGAGTCGTACGGCTGGAAGTACTTCGCCGGTCACCCGAACTCGGTGGAGGCCAACGACCGCGCACTGCGCTTCGCGGATCGCCTGCCGCCCCGTGATCGAGACATGCTGACCCTGCGCAGCCTGGCCGACCGAGGTCGCGCGCCGGAGTCGTTGGACCTGGCGCAGCGGCTCACCAGCCGCTATCCCACCGATCCTGAAGCGTGGTACGAGCTGGGCGAGGTGTATTTCCACCTGGGCGACATCATGGGCATTCCGATGAGCGAGTGGGGGCAGCCCTTCGAGCGCGCGCTGGCCCTCGACTCCTCGTACCTGAGCCCAATGATGCACCTGATGGACCTGACGCAGCGGCTGGGCGATTGGGATGGCTTCGAACGTTACGTGGGCCTGTATTCGGCGTACGATTCCACTAGCGAAGAAGCGGTCTCACGGCAGCGAGTGCTGGCGATCGTACGTGGATCGCCGGCCGACTCGCTGGAGGCTCTCGAGAGTCTGGCGAGCGCCGACTCCGAGGAATTGCGGCAGACCGCGCTGGCGGCGCTGGTCGACGCCTCCGTGGCGCCGTTCCTCGTCCGCGTCGTATACGAGATGACCGACGCGCGCCACCCGGTGCGGCAGCGCGAGAACGCATGGCGCTTTTGGGTGAACCTGGTAGAGATCTGGCTCGGTCGGCCGTCAGCGGCACATGCGGCGCTCGACTCTGCGGAAGCGCTCGGCATCAACCTGCGAGGCGTCGCCCTCCACCGACTCTACCAACTCGCTCGCGGGATGGGCGACACCGCTAAGGCCGCGAGCGTTCTTGAGGCCGGTCGTGAGACCGGGCTGTTTCAGAGTCCGTCGGGGCGCTGGGCGCTGGGCACGTACCACCTGTATCTCGATGAGCTGGATCGCGCCGACGCCGACGCGGATACCCTCGACTTGATAGCCGACAGCCTCAACGCTGTCGGCGACTCCACTAACGCTTACGTCGCCAGCGGATACGCCCAGGGTCTACGCGGCATGCTGGCTGGTCGCCGCGGCGAGTTCGACGAGGCCGTGACGACCCTTCGCGAGTCGATCTTGCAGTCGGGCAACCTGAGCGGATTCGTCGCCGTCAACCACCAGCGGCTAGCACTGGCCATCGCGCTGATCGAGGCGGGACGCGATGAGGAAGCGCTCCAGGTTCTGGAGGCCGGGTTCGAAGGCAACGTCTACATCGATGTTCCCGGCGCGTTGCTTCGCGGCCAGCTGTACGAGCGGCGCGGCGAACGCGAGCAGGCGATCCGCGCCTATTCGCGTGTCGTCGAATTGTGGCGTGACTGTGATCCCGAGTTGATCCCGCAACGCGAGGTCGCCGAGCGCGCGTTGCAGAGGTTGCTGGCGGAGGGTTAGCCCTCAGTCATTCAACAGAGCGTCAACATCGAGGGGGCGCGTGAACATCTGCAGCCTTCCGTCCGGCGTTCGCGGCCACTCGGCAAGCGGCCGATCCCAATAGAAC
>JBDHHX010000256.1:0-5306 GCA_039589155.1 Gemmatimonadota bacterium
TTGAGCAGGAACTTCCGCTTGCCGAGGCCGGCCAGCGTCTCCTCCATGGCGCCGCGGTCGAACCGACCGGCGCTTCCTGCCGCCGCGCCTTCCAGTCCTTCCAGCACGCGGGCCTTGTCGCGCTCGGTCTGCAGCCGGCCGATGAACCAGGTGCCAGTGTTCGCCAGCCCCTTGTAGTCGAGGTCGACCGGGTTCTGTGTCGCCAGCACGACGCCGAGGCCGTAGGCGCGGCCCTGTTTGAGCATCGTCAGCAGCGGCCGCTTGGACGGCGGATTCGCCACCGGCGGAAAGTAGCCGAAGATCTCGTCCATGTAGACGATAGCTCTCAGACTGTTGGTCCCCGGCTGGGTCCGCATCCAACCGACCACCTGGTTCAGCAGCAGCGAGACGAAGAACATCCGCTCCGCCTCGCTCAGGTGGGCGATCGAGAAGATCGAGACCCGCGGCTTCCCGTCCGCCGTATACAACATGCTGTCGATGTCGAGCGGTGCGCCCTCCATCCAGGCGCTGAACCCGGGCGCCGCCAGCAGGTTGTTGAGCGTCATCGCCAGCCCGAAGCGATCGTCACCGGGATAGAACGACTCCAGGTCCATGACGCCGACCTTCGAGAAGGACGGCTTCTGGATCGCCTGGATGAGCCCCGCCAGGTCCAGATCGATCCCCTCCTTCCACGCTTCGCCCATTATGGTCGATAGCAGGATGTGCTCGCGGCTCTTGATCGGATCCGCGTCGATACCCAGCAGCGCCAGCAGGCTCGTCACCGTCGTGCTGATCCGGTCGCCCAAGAGCTCCGCGTCGTCCAGGATCTCGGCGGGCGGCGCGGCGAACGACGAGACGATCGAGACCGGCAAGCCGGCGGTGCTTCCCGGCGTGTAGACGGCGAAGTCCGCCGACTCGCGCAGCCGGCGGATCCGATCACCGGACTGACCCCAGCCCGACAGGCCGTCCTTCCATAGCGCCGCCTGTTTCGCGGCGTACGCCTCCACCGACAGGTCCTTCTTCCGCGCGTCGTCCTCGTTCACCCACGGCTGGAAGTCCTCGGGCCGCAGCTCTGGGAAGGTGAGCAGCAGATTGGGGATGTCGCCCTTGGGGTCGATGACGATGGCGGGGATGCCGTCGATGGCCGCCTCCTCCAGCAGCCCGATGCAGAGGCCCGTCTTGCCGCTACCGGTCATCCCGACGCAGACCGCGTGCGTGACCAGATCTTTCGAGTCGTAGAGTAAGAGCCCTTCGCCCTGCTTCTCGACCAGGTCGTAGGGCCGGCCCAGGTAGAAGGCACCCAGTTTCTCGTAGTTCTCCACTGTCCGTCTCCGCGGCTAGGCCGCTTTCAGCTCCGACGTGCAGTGCGGGCAGCGCACCGCGGCGATCGGGATCTCCGTCTTGCAGTAGTCGCAGTCCTTCGTCGTCGGCTCGGGCGGCGGTCCCTCTTCCGCGCGCTTCAGCTTGTTCACCTGGCGCACCAAGAGGAAGACAACGAACGCCACGATGAGAAAATTGAGGACCGTGTTGAGAAAGACGCCGTACTTGATCACCGCCGCGCCCGCTTCTTCAGCCGCCGCCAACGACGCGTAGTCGGTGCCCGACAGGTTTATGAAGAGGCTCGAGAAATCGACCTTGCCCAGCAGCAGGCCGATCGGCGGCATGATCACGTCGTTCACCAGCGAGGTCACGATACCGCCAAACGCCGCGCCGATGATGATACCGATCGCCATGTCGAGGACGTTGCCCCGCATCGCGAATTCCTTGAACTCCTTCAGCATCTGTCCCTCCAAGGCACGAGTTTTCGCCCGGCCGTCCAAAACCGTGACGACCCGCGATGACGCACCCCTCCCCACAGCGAGGCAGCGCGCTATTGATTCCTGAATTGGGTTTTGGCGACTGATTTTATCCTGCCGCGGGACGTGCGGCAAGCGGTCGACTCAGAAAGAGAGCTTCAAATAGTAGGAGAGCGCCGTGATTTCGCGCCTCACGCGCCAGCCGGTGATCGTACTGTGAGAGAGCCGGTAGTACCGCACCGGTTTGCCGTCGGGCGGATCCTCGCCCGACACCTGGATCTCGAGCCTGACGCGAACGTCTTCACCACGGCCGCGGGCGCTCATCGACGTGAACTGGATATCCTCTAACTTCAATAGTTCCTGGGCTTTAGCCTCCATCTCCTCGTCGGTCAGTGCGTCCGTGTCGACGCCATGCAGCAACAAGGAGGCGTACTCACCGCGCAGGTGAAGCTTGATCTCTTCTCCCGCTTCGGCCGCCAGAGTCGAGCGCTCAAACAGAAACTTGCCGCCGATCACGGCGGCGATGATGGCGAGCGCAGCTATCGCCTTCCAGCCCTTCAACTCGATCTTCATGAGGCGTCGGCTCTTGTCGTGAGGTGGGAATCGAGGGCCGGCGGCCGCCGGCCCTCGATCATCCGTTCGTCATTTGCCGAACGTGTAGTCCGCACCGAAGGTGACCACGAACAGCTCACCGCCTTCGACCTCGAAGCGAAACTCGCCGAAGAGCCCGATGGCTTTGCCGGTGTTGTAACGGGCGCCCGCCAACAGGTTGAGCCCGGCCCGATTGGTGTCGCCCAGCGGAGTGCTCACTATGGCGACGTTTAGCCCCAGGCCGACCCAGGTGTCGAGATCCGGCCGCACGCCAGAGATATAGGCGGCGTTCAGGTTGAACTCGTAGTAGTCGATTTCGCCGCCGGGGAAGAAATAGTCGAACGTGCCGAACGCCATGATCGGCTGGTTCATCTGCCGAAAATCGAACGCGGCGCGCGCGCCGACTCCGAAATCGATGTTGTCCGAGGCAAAGTTCCCCTGCGCACCGAGCGAGAACTGCGCTTGCGCGGCGGCAGGTACGAGCAACAGGCCGACGAGGCCCAATAGTACCACAATCTTCTTCATTCTGACCTCCCGTTGATGGCTACCGCAGCGGCAGCCTCCGAGGCCGATAATGGGAATCGCCGCACCGGCAGTCAAGCGAGCGACCGTGACTCGATGCCGATCTGTTGACGGCCCCTCTACAGCATGACTCGCGCGACGACACGAACGCGATGATGGGGGGAACGAGTCGGTGGTGGACGACCGCGAGCTGCGCGAACTGCAAGACGCCCTGGCCTACTGGCGAAGCGAGCCGGGGCAGCTGCTTTCCAGGCTCGGCTTCGAGCCGCTCGGCCTGGTCGTACCTGAGTCCGGCCTGACCGACTTCGGTATCGAGCCGACGCGTCCATTGACGCTCGAGGTCGCAGCGCGCCGCGCCGGCTTCATCGTCTTTCGTATCACGATGGACGGACAGCTCGACCCGGATGCCATTCGCCGCGTCGCCGCCAGCCTCTACCGCCACAACCCTGCGCGACGCGCCCTGCTCATCTTCGAGGCGGCCGCAGACGCGCGGCTGGTCGTGGCAAGCTGGGGTCTGGGCCCCGGGCCGTTCCGACTTCAAAAGCTCTGGATCGACGCCAACGCTCCCCGGAGTTCCGAGCTCGACATATTGGCGGGCCTGACCGCTGACGGAACGACCACCGCCAGTGAACTCGCACTGGCGCACAGCCGAGCGCTGGACCGCGAGGGCATCACGCGGCGCTTCTTCGCCGAGTTCAGGCGCTGCAGGGCGGACCTGGCGACGTGCATCATCGGTGTGCCCGCCGCAGAGGAGGGAGACCGCCTCGACCTGTCGCTCATCCTGCTCAGCCGCCTCCTGTTCCTCTACTTCATCCAACGCAAGGGATGGCTCGCCGGCGACGCCGCGTTTCTGCGCAACCTCTACGAAGCGTCCCTCGATGACGGCATACCGTACTACCGCCGCCGACTCAAGCCTCTGTTCTTCGGTGCGCTCAACCGGCCGCCCGGGGTACGCAGTCGTGCCGCAAGCCAACTGGGTGAGCTTCCGTACTTGAACGGCGGCCTGTTCGAGCGCACACCGCTCGAGCGCAAGTACGGCCGCATCGACGTGCCGAACGATGCATTCGCTCCCGTCTTTCAAGGCCTGCTGGACAAGTACCAGTTCACGCTGCGCGAGGACCAGCCTGCAGACCAGAACGTGGCCGTCGACCCCGAGATGCTGGGCAAGGTCTTCGAGGGCCTGATGGCCGGGCCGGCGCGCAGCGCAACCGGCGCCTTCTTTACCCCACGGTCGCTCGTCGATCAACTCGTGGACGGGGCCCTATCGGCGCATCTAACACAGGCGGTAGAGTGCGATGCCGAACTCGTGGAAGAGCTGTTGGCCGGAGGCACGCCCCAGATCGAACCCGGTTTGCACCAACGGCTCGCCGATCGAGTACGAGCGATCAGGGTGCTCGACCCGGCTGCAGGCTCTGGAGCGTTCCTCCTCGCGGCGCTGCAGCGATTGGAGACGCTGCGCGACGGACTGGACGGCAGGCCCGCCGAAGGGCTAGCGCGCTTCGAGCGCCGGCAACAGATCATTCGCCACAATCTTCATGGCGTCGACGTCAACGCCGCTGCGGTGCGCCTCTGCGAGTTGCGGCTGTGGCTAGCGCTGGTGGTCGACCTGGAAGTCGACTCACTGAGTGACGTGCCCCCGCTTCCCAACCTGGACATCAACATTCGGCAGGGCGACGCTCTGGTCGACCCCATCGACTTTCTCATCCAGCTCGCGGACCTCGATCACGGATCGCTGGCCGGTCGCTGGAAGCGCACGATGAAGCGGCTCATCAAGCGACGCGACCGTTACTTCCGGGCCAGCGGAACGGGCAAACGGCGTGTGCAGCGTACGCTGTACCGAGCCGAGCGGGAGCTGGCCATCGAGTTCTTGAGCGAGCTGCAGGTTCAGATCGACTCGCAACGTGACGAACTCCGCTCCGCAGCAGGCAGTCGCGACCTCTTCGGTCGTCGATCCGGACTCAGCCGAAGCCAGAAGCGCGCAGCGCAGAACCTGAAGCGCCGCAAACGCGAACTGTCGACGTTGCTCCAGCGCATTCGCCAGGATGAGGAACTCCCGTTCTTCTCCTTCCCGGTTCACTTCGCCGACTCCGGCCAGCCGGGCGCAGGGTTCGACGCAATCATCGGCAACCCGCCATGGGTGCGCACTCACTATTGGTCGGGTCTATCCCGCGCGCGCCTGCGTGAGCGTTTTAGTTTTCTGCGCGACGCCGGCTGGCGAAGCGGGAGTCGCATGGCAGGCGCAGGACGCGGATTCGGCGCGCAGCTCGATCTCAGCGCGTTGTTTCTCGAGCGCTCTCTGGAGTTGCTCGCTGAAAATGGTGCCCTCGGTTTCCTGTTGCCGGCCAAGCTGGCGCGTTCCCTATCCGCCGCGGCGCTCCGGCGACGCCTCCTGGGATCGACGCGGATCTTGCGACTGGA
>JBDHHX010000257.1:0-7982 GCA_039589155.1 Gemmatimonadota bacterium
GGCTTACGGCGTTGCGGTTTCGATGGTCATGGGTGACTCGCGTGGGACCGATTGATGTGGTAATCTATCGCGATCCTGACGTCTTGACGACAGGGAGGAGGGACGTGTTGGCGAAGCGGAAGGAAACTGCGACAAAGAGTCGCAGCTCATCGAAAACAAAAGCCACGCCACCGCCCACTGCCGGGCAGATCCTGGACGCTATGGACCGGGCCCGGGACTGGCTGGCGGAGCGGCAGGACTATTGGGGCTTCCTGGCTCGCCGTGATAGGTCCCGTGGTGCACCGGAGCTAGCCAGGCACCTGCAGGGCGACCTGCGGGCGAAGCAGGGCCGTGATGGTGCGTGGTACGAGGGCGACCTACAGGAGTCGGCGGAGGGGATCTGGCAGCTGCTGGACCTGGGCATGGCGGCGACGGCGCAGCCGATCACGCTGGGGCTCGACTGGCTGTACGGTCGCCGAAACCAGGATGGCGCCTACGGATCGGGGTGCACGCCGGCGCGTCACGAGCAGCGGATCTGCGAGCACTACGTGACGGGCTTCTTCAGCCCCGGCTATCCTGACGAGGCGCTGGACATCGTGCTGCCCAACGGGCAGGCGGTGACGTCGGACGCGGGCGCGCGGCTGCTGATGTCGGAGCGGGCGCTGCGCTCGGCGTTGCGGGCGCAGCCCACGGACCAGCGTGCGGCGGCCTCGGTAGCGGGGCTGCGCAGCCTGCCGCTCTACCTGGATTACGGCGGCAGCTACACGCCGGCGGTGCTGGTGGGCGCGTTGCAGGCGCTGGCCTGGTCGCCCGGCCCGAAGCCAAGCGAGCTGGTGGCGGGTCTCGAGTCGCTGGCGGACGAGCAGGAGAAGGACGGCACGTGGCCGAATGTGGAGTTCTTCTTCGTACTGGAGATGCTGTTGGAAGTGAGGCATCCGTTAGCGAAGACGCTACTGCGGAAGGCGCTTCCACGGTTGTTGGAGACACAGCACAAGAGTGGCGATTGGGGCCGGCACTACCAGGCGGCCCAGACCTGGATCGGGGTCCAGGCTCTGGAACAGGTTGCCGAGGCCATGAAGGGCGGCGCGCGATAGGCGGATCGGGTAAAAATCCCCTTGACGCCCACATACCTGAATCTTAGTCTCACCCCGAACTCATCTCGCTAGCTGCGGGCATCCGCTTGGAGGATGATGCGCACCCGTACGTCATCTAAAGTGATTGTCGGCCTGGTCGCCGTTGCCAGCTTCGTACTGGTAGCGTTCGGCTTCCAGGCGCAGCGATCGCCGGCAAGCTCGCCCGTGCTCGCGGCCGCGGCTGCTGTGCAGGGCGCCCAATTCTCCCTCGATCCGGACACGCTGGTCGGTTGGTATGAGGGTCCGGCCCAGCCGATCTTCTTCAGTCACCGGCGCCACGCCGGCGAGTTCGAGATCGAGTGTCTCTACTGCCACAGCAACGCCGACATATCACCCATCGCACTGATGCCGCCGGTAGAGCTGTGTCTCGGCTGCCACCGGGTCGTGAAGGCGTCGAGCTCCGAGATCCAGAGGCTTCGCGGCTACGAGGCCGACGGTGAGCCGATCCCCTGGGAGCGGGTCTACAAGCTGTACGACTTCGTCCAGTTCAATCATGGGCGCCACATGCTGGCCGAGCTCGAGTGCCAGGAGTGTCACGGCGAGGTCCAGCGGCCGAGGACGAGCAGAAACTGGCGAACGCCGCACGCAACTCGGAGCTGTACAACGCCCCGGGCCGCGAGGAGCACGGGCTTTATCCGAGGTCGATCGACTCGGACTACGGAGTCACGAAGGGGCCGATCGATTGCGCGGCCTGTCATTACTAGAGCTATGTCCGACATCAAACGTCGCGATTTCCTGAAGATCCTCGGCGTGAGCGGCGCCGGAGCCGGCCTCACCGGTTGCTCGCAGGAGCCGTCGCAGAAGCTCATCCCCTACCTGGTCCAGCCGGAGGAGATCATCCCGGGCGTTCCCACGTGGTATGCCAGCGTCTGCCGCGAGTGCCCGGCGGGCTGCGGCGTGCACGCCAAGGTACGCGAAGGCCGGCCGATCAAGGTGGAAGGGAATCCCGATCACCCGGTGAACGCCGGACGTCTCTGCGCTCGCGGGCAGGCTTCGCTGCAAGGTCTCTACAACCCGGATCGGATCCAGTCGCCCATGCGGCGCTCCGACGGCGGCGGCTTCGAGGCGATCTCCTGGGAGGACGCCGAGAATCTGATCGCGCAGCGCGTAGCGGCGGCCCGCGGCGCCGGGCAGGCCGACCGCGTCATGTTCGTGAGCGACGGCGCCGCCGGGACGCTGGACGGTCTGTTCGACGAGTGGATGAGCGCCATCGGCTCGGCGAACCGCATCATCCACGAGAGCTTCGACGTGGAGCCGCTGCGGGAGGCCAACCGGCTGACTTTCGGTCTGGCGGAGATTCCGCGCTACGACATCGACGAGGCCGACCTGGTCGTTTCGTTCGGCGCCGGTTTTCTGGAGACGTGGGTCTCGCCGGTCCAGTACTCCCGGCTGTTCGCCGACTCACAGAGATTCCACAACGGCCACAAGGGCCGCTTCGTCCACATCGGCCCGCGCCTCTCGCTTACCGGCTCCAACGCCGACGAGTGGGTGGCGGCGGCGCCCGCCGGCGCCATGCTGGTCGCGCTGGCCATGACCCGTGTCCTGGTCACCGAGGGCCGCGCCGGCGCGCGCGTGGCGGCGATCCGGCCACTGGTCGAAGCGTTCACGGCGGAGCGCGTTGCGGAAGCTGCCGGCGTCGAGCAGGCGACCATCGAGCGCCTCGCCCATGAGTTCGCCGACGCGCCGTCGAGCGTAGCGCTGCCCCCCGGCATCGGCGGCGCGCACCGCAACGCCACGGCGGCCCACGTCGCCGTGAACCTGCTCAACTACGCGGCGGGCAACCTGGGGCGCACCGTGCGTTTCGGCCCCAACGTGGTCAGGCGGCGGCCGGCCTCCGTCCAGCGCTGGACGGAAGTCATCGAGTCGATGCGCGGCGGCAACGTGCAGATCGCTTTCGTGCACGGGACCGACCCGGTGCAAACGCTGCCGCCGGCCCTGGGATTCGCCGAGGCGCTGGACGCCGTCGATCTCGTGGTCAGCTTCGCCAGCTACATGGACGAGACGGCCGCACGGGCCGACCTCATCCTGCCGGACCACACGCCGCTGGAGAGCTGGGGCGACCACGAGCCCGAGGTCGGGGTCCGCGGTCTGATGCAACCGGCGATGAACCCGGTGTTCGACACCCGATCGACCGGCGACGTCCTGCTGGCGCTGGCGGCGCGGCTGGGCGGCGACGTGGCGTCGCGGTTCTCCCACGCCGACTGGGCCAGTTACCTGCGCGACGCCTGGCGCTCCGTGCACCGCGACTACGCGACCGGCGCTAGCTTCGACGACTTCTGGCGCGCCGCACTCTCACGCGGCGGAGTCTGGCGCACGGCGGGAACTCAGCCGGTCACGCTCAACAGCGCCGTCGCCGGCGTCAACTTCGATGAGCCGACGCTGGACGGCGACGCGAGTACGCCCTACACGCTCCTCGTCTACCCGTCGCCCAACCTGTACGACGGACGCGGCGCCAACCGGCCCTGGCTGCAGGAGCTGCCCGACCCGGTCACCAAGATCGTCTGGAATTCCTGGATCGAGTTGCACCCGGTCACGGCAGAGCGCCTCGGCGTGGTAACCGGCGACGTTGCCACGGTCAGCACGCCACACGGCACACTCGAAGCGCCCGTCTACGTCTACCGCGGCATCCGTCAGGACACCGTTGCCATCGCCACTGGCCAGGGTCACGAGCACTACGGCCGCTGGGCCCAGGGCCGCGGCGTGAACCCGCTGTCCCTGCTGCCGGCGTCGGCCGACGACAGATCGGGCAGCATGGCCTGGCTAGCGACCCAGGCCTCGGTGACCGCGGCCGGACGCAGCATCAACCTCGCCGTCGCCCAGGGCTCCGATGACGATCGCGGCCGCGAGATCGCCGAGATCATCGGACTCGCCGCCGCCGCCGAAGCGGAGGCCCACGCCCAGGAAGAGATCGAGCTTCACCCCGACGAACGGGTCGAGGCGGCCGAGGACGCCGACCCCAAGAGCCCGTACCGCTGGGGGATGGCCATCGACCTTTCCAGCTGCACCGGCTGCTCCGCTTGCGTTACCGCCTGCTACGCCGAGAACAACATCCCCATCGTCGGCGAGGAGGTCTGCGGACAGGGCCGCGAGATGGCGTGGCTGCGTATCGAGAACTACTTCGAGCACGTGATCGAAGAGGCCGGCCACGGCGAAGCGCACGGAAACGGCGATGAAGAGTCGGAGGCCACACACGTCGTCCACTTGCCGATGATGTGCCAGCACTGCGGCAACGCGCCCTGCGAGCCCGTTTGCCCCGTGTACGCCACCTATCACAACCCGGAAGGCCTCAACGTTCAGGTCTACAACCGTTGCGTCGGTACCCGCTACTGCTCGAACAACTGCCCTTACAAGGCGCGCCGCTTCGAGTGGTTCGACTACGACTTCCCCTTCCCGCTCAACCTGCAGCTGAATCCGGACGTCACCGTCCGAGAGAAGGGCGTGATGGAGAAGTGCACGATGTGCGTGCAGCGCGTCATATCGGCGCGGAACGACGCCGCTCACGAGGGCCGCGAGGTCGCCGACGGCGCGGTGACGACCGCCTGCGCCCAGACATGTCCGGCCGACGCGATCGTGTTCGGGAACCTGCGCGACCCCAACAGCCGCGTCTCCAAGATGTCGAGAAGCGGCCGAAGCTATCACGTGCTGGGAGAGCTGCACACACGACCCGCGATCACCTACCTCAAGGTCGTGTCGCGGGGCACGGAGGAGGCCTAGATGGCATCGGTAGCACCGCCGGCGGGTTCCGCATTCTCGAGAGTCAGCCGCGACATCATCGGGGCGCTCTGGGGACCTGACTGGCGCTACAAAGCTCTGATGACCGTCCTGGTCGTGATCCTCGGCTGGGCGGGCTTCGCCTGGGTCTACCAGATCAAGTACGGCATGGGGACCGCCGGCATCAACCACCCGGTGATGTGGGGCGTCTATATAACCAACTTCGTCTTCTGGGTCGGTATCGCCCACTCGGGCACGCTGATCTCGGCCATCCTCTACCTGCTGCGCTCCGGCTGGCGCACCACCATCAATCGCGCCGCCGAGGCGATGACGATCTTCGCCGTGATGACCGCCGGGCTCTTCCCGCTCATCCACCTGGGACGGATCTGGTACTTCTATTTCCTCGCGCCCTACCCGAATCAAAGACTCATCTGGCCCAACTTCCGCTCGCCGCTGGTCTGGGACTTCTTCGCCATCAGCACCTACTTCACGATCAGCCTGCTGTTCTGGTATTCCGGGCTGATCCCCGACATGGCGACGATCCGCGACAAGTTCCGCGGCGCCAGCGGCCGCATGGCGCAGTTGAAGCAGAAGATCTACGGCGCGCTGTCGTTGGGATGGCAGGGCGACGACGTGCAGTGGAAGAACTATCGCCGCATGTACCTCTACATGGCGGCGATCGCCACGCCATTGGTACTGTCGGTCCACAGCGTCGTGTCCTGGGACTTCGCGATGGCGATCACGCCGGGTTGGCACTCGACGATCTTCGCGCCCTACTTCGTCGCCGGCGCCATCTTCTCCGGGATCGCCATGGTGATCACGCTTTCGATCCCGTTCCGTTGGGCGCTGGGCCTCGAGGACTACATCAACGAGTACCACTACGACAACATGGGCAAGCTCATGTTGCTCACCTCGCTCATCGTCGGCTACGCCTACGGTGCCGAGTACTTCATGTCGTGGTACTCCGGCGATCCCATAGAGACGGACAGCTTTACCTGGCGAGCGATCGGCGCCTACAAGGGACCGTTCGCCATCATGGTGACCTGCAACGTGCTGATCCCGCTGTTGATGTTCGCGCGCCGGATCCGGCGGAACATCAAGGCGATGTTCGTGATCTCGATCTTCGTGAACATCGGGATGTGGTACGAGCGGTTCGTGATCATCGTCACCTCGCTCGCACACGAGTACCTGCCCGGCGCCTGGGGGCTCTACACGCCCTCCTGGGTCGAGCTCTCGATCACGGTGGGCAGCTTCGCCTGGTTCTTGTTCTGGTTCATGATCTTCGCCAAGACGCTGCCCGCGATCTCGATCACCGAGGTCAAGGAATCGATCGCCGAGGGCGTCTGGAGCCCCGGCGACAAGAAGGAAGATTCGTAAGATGCAGGCGCTCGTCGCGGTAACGGCCACATTCGAGGATATCCACACCGTCGTCGGCGCGGTCCGCTCGATAGGCGCGGAAGACTGCGAGATCCAGGTCTTCGGACCGATCATGGAGCAGGAGCTCGAGGACGCCATCGGCAAGCCACCCAGCCCGGTGCGCCGCTGGGCGATCATCGGTGGGATCACCGGCTGCATCTCCGGTTTCGCCCTGACGGTCTGGTCCTCGTTCTATTACCCGCTGGTCGCCGGCGGCAAGTCGCTGGAGTCGATTCCCGCCTACGTCGTCATCGGCTTCGAGATGACGATCCTGTTCGCCGGGATCTCGGCGCTGATCGGGATGCTGATCCACAATCGGATGCCGGCGTGGAAGCTGCACCACGCGCACCAGGCGGCATTCACCGATGACATGTTCGGCGTGCGCGTGCTCTGCGAACCGGGCCGCCTCGCCAAGCTGGAGGAAATGCTGCGTAGCTATGGGCCCAACGAGGTGCGAGTTGAGAAATAGCCGACTCTTTCAGCTGACGTTCTCGTTCGACTGGTTCAACAACATGCGCGATCAGGCGGCGATCGAACCGTTCGAGGAGCCGGCGCGTATGCCGCCGGAGGGAACGGTTGCGGTGGGCGCCGGCGTGCCGTTGGGAGCGACCGCCGACGACTACGAGAACGTGGCCAACCCCGTTGCGGCGACGCCCGAGTCGTTGGAGCTGGGCCAGGCGCGCTACGACATCTATTGCTCGGTCTGCCACGGACCCGAGGGCCGCGGCGATGGGAGCATCGAGGGGCCGTTCCCCCGCGGTCTCATCAACATGTTGACGACGCAGCGGGCACAGGACCTGAGCGACGGCTACCTCTTCGGCATTATATCGGTCGGCCGCGGGCTGATGCCCAACTACCGCCGCATGCCGCAAGAAGAACGCTGGCACATCGTGAACTACATGCGCCAGCTACAGGATCAGTACGGCGAATGACGATGTCTAATCCTGCTCGCGCTCGTGATTCTGATCGTGATCGTGATCGTAATCGTAATCCTCACGAGCGCGATTACGATCACAATTACGAGCGCGAGCGCGAGCGGGAGTTGAAGGGTTGAGGGATGGTCGACACGCATTCTGAAGCGAAGGCATACTCCGACTCTGATATCCTGAGCAGGGTGCCGGGCCGGATCCCCAATCGCTTGTTCATGGCGCTGGCCGCCATGGTCGGGCTGGGGGTCGTCGGCTTCGTGGCCGGCTTGATCGCCGCGCCGCAGCGTGCCTGGCAGATTTACCTGGTGAATTTCCTCTTCTTTTCCGGGATGGCTGCCGCCGGCGTGCTCTTCGGCGCCGCCATGCAGCTGGCTAAGGGGCACTGGGGTAAATCGATGCTCCGCTTCGGCCAGGCATTCGGGTCCTTTCTTCCCCTCTCGCTCGTCCTCTTCCTGCTCCTCTACCAGGGACACGATCTGATCTTCCCGTGGATCGACAACCCGGTGAATTACGAAGGGCACGCGCTGCCCGCGGCCTGGTACAACGTCGGCGGACTGTTCGCCCGCGGCGCCATTTTCCTCGCTTTGTTCTACGGACTTTGTTTCGCCTTCATGTACTACGCGTTGCGGCCCGACATGCCGCTGGTGGCGAATCAGCTGAGCGGCTGGCGCCGCCGGCTGGTGAACTGGATCGGTCGCGGTTACCGCGGCGAGGACGACGAAACCTCGCGCTCGCGCCGCATTCTCGGCCGACTCTCGCCGGTCCTGGCGCTGGCCTACGTCGCCGTGCTGAGCGGGATGGCGATCGACCTGAT
>JBDHHX010000258.1:0-5566 GCA_039589155.1 Gemmatimonadota bacterium
ATCGAACTACGACGACTTCGTGGGCTCGGACGAGTGCGAAGAATGTCACAAGGCTGAATACGATGCCTGGACGGCGTCGACGCATGGCAACGCCGGTGGTACACCTGACGAGGTCCGCATCATCGCCCCGTTCGATGGGACGCCCATCCAGTTCAGGGATGGCCTGGTTACTCCCACGACGACGGAGGACGGCAAGCTCGTCTTCATCGTGCAGCAGCAGGGAGAGCCAGAGCGAACGTTCGAGGTATCGGGCGTGGTCGGTGGTGGTCACATGGTGGGTGGAGGGACGCAGGCGTTCTTCGCCGATTACCCCGACGGTACTTTCCGCTTCTTGCCGTTCGACTACATCAGGCAGGAAGGCGTCTGGTTCTGTCAGACGGACGGCCGCTCGAACCAGGGCTGGGCGCCGATCACGCCCGAGACGCTGCTGGCCGACTGCAATGATTGGCCACCCGTGCGCGTGCTGGGGACCAGCGAAGGCGGATCCAACTGCCAGCAGTGCCACGGCAGCCAGATCACCATCGACTACGATGTGGACGCGAGGCGCTACGAGACGCGCTTCACCACGCTGGCCATCAACTGCGAGTCGTGTCATGGCCCTGGCCG
Source organism: Gemmatimonadota bacterium (assembly GCA_039589155.1). GTDB lineage: Bacteria > Gemmatimonadota > Gemmatimonadetes > Palauibacterales > KS3-K002 > Kutchimonas. Next base: position 607 of record JBDHHX010000258.1, read on the forward strand.
GCGTCACATCGAGATCGCCGACTCCGATTCGATCGACGTCGTGGAGGACATCGGGGTCGAGGCGCTGGCGGTGCGCGACAAAGATGGGTCGCTCGAGGTTTGTTTCCAGTGTCACGCGGTCAAGGCAGAGTTAAGACTGGGGTACAACTCCGGCATGCCGCCCCAGGACTACTTCAGTGACCTGATGTTGCTGCTCAGCTACCGACCCTACTTCCCCGACGGCCGCATCCGCTTGTTCGCCTACCAGCAGCAACATCTCTACAGCGACTGCTACCTGAACGGCTCGATGACGTGCGTCGACTGTCACGATCCGCACAGCCAGCGCTATCGTGACATCTGGGGCGAGCCGCTGGTCGGTCGGTTCAGCGATGGGCAGTGCCTCGACTGCCACCCGAGCAAGGCCGAGGAGGTCGAGGTCGCGCGTTCCCAGCTGAGCGACTCGCTTTGGGCCGTGCAGCCGCTGCGGCCGCGATCCGTCGCCGGCGCTGATACGGTCCTCATCAATGCACACACATACCATCCTGTCGGCACGCCGGGTGGACGATGCATTGACTGCCACATGCCGTTCCTACAGGAGCCGGACGTGGGCAGCGCACTTCGCTACTCCCGCTCGGACCACACGATTCCCATCCCGCGCCCCGGCCTCGATGCGTTCTTCGGCATCGAGAACGCCTGCGCGAAGTGCCACCGCGACCTGGCCCTGACCGACGTGCAGCAGAAGGTCACGGAATGGTATGGGGAGCTCAAGCCTCCGAAGGCGCTCATCCGGGGCCTGATCGATACCCGCGGAGCGGCCAGTCGGGCCGAAGCGGCGCGACTGATGCTGGGTCAGGAAGAAGACAAGGAGTACGTCGCGCTGCAGTTCACGAATCTCGGGTACTTCATGCTGCAGCACCTCACCCCGGACATGCCTTCGTTGGAGAGCAGCATCGTTGAACGGATGCAGCAGCTGGCCGGGAGCGACGACCCCGACCTGCGGGCACTCGCCCTGGCGAGCCTCCACCTGGCACGTGGCCGCGACCCGCGAGTCCGCTCGTTCCTGGCAGAACAGTTGCGCGGGCTGGAATCGATGGATTGGGCGATCCGACGCCGCTGGGTCTGGGTGCTGAACTTCCGCGGCGAATCGTACTTGGGGCGGAACGAGCTGCCTGCTGCGTTGGCGACGTTCCTCAAGGCGGCCGAGATCCTTCCCGACGATCCCGAGGTGTTGCACAGCGTTGGGAAGGCCTACGGCTACACGGGCGACCTGGGCCGCGCCGCCAGCTATCTGCGCCGGAGCCTCGAAGCAGATCCACAGCGGTCTGCCGCGCACGTCAGCCTGGCCGAGGTGTTGACCCGGGGTGGCGATCTCGACGGCGCCGTCGCGGCGTATCGACAGGCCATCGACATCAATCCGTACGAGACCGCGACGTTTCTTAGTCTTGGCAACACGCTGCTGCAGGCGCGGGATGTGGACGGGGCTATCAATTCCTACCGGCGCGCTCTGATTCTCAATCCGGGTGCGGCAGCGGCCTATTTCGCGTTGGCCCAGATTTTCTACCAGCAAGGATTGCACGGTCAGGCGATCGGAGCGCTGCAGCGCGGCATGCAGTATGATAGAGCGAACGCCGGGGCGCGGCGTTTGTTGGAAGAGATCAGGGAAGCCCAGGGCGACTAACGACCGACATTGATACGGGAGGTGCAGATGATCAGGAGATTGTTCGCAACCACGTTGGCCCTGGTGGTGCTGGGAGCAACGCCGTCGATGGCTCAGCTCCCCGGCCTCGATCTCGAGCCGTACATCGGCGCCTACATTCCGACACAGGACATCATCGATCAGAACGTGATCGGTGTCGGCCAGGTCAAAGGCAGCCAGAAGAACAGCCTCGCCGTGGGCGCGCGGCTGACCGCCTGGTTGGCTGGCCCGCTCGGTATCGAGGGCAACTTCGTCTACAACTTCAGCGACGCCGAATTGACCGATGGCGCGACGACCGCCGACACCAGCGCAGCGGTCTGGATGGGTGACCTGCGGTTGATCCTGAATATGCTACCGGGCCCGGTGGGTATACACATCACGGGCGGCGTCGCGACGATCGGCTACACCGGTGATGCCTATAGCGATGTCACCGAAGGCAAGACGAACCTCGGTGGCGTTGCCGGCGCCGGCTTGAAGTTCAAACTGCCGGGCATCTTGTCGATTCGCGGTGACGCGGATGTGTACGCCTACAAGGTGCAGCTAGGCGGTGAGGTGGAGGGAATCCTGTTAGAGACGAATAGTCAGTGGCAGGTGGATTTGATCGTTTCGGCGGGCTTGATCATTTCGGTGATTTAGTCGTCAATGCCGCGGCTGGTGTGTGCCTCGAATTGTCCAGAGCTCATTTGCCGTGAATTCATCGCCTCCGAGTTGGGGTCTGCTGACCCGCGGGGCCGGGCACGGTGCTGTGTTGCGCGCTCTGCTGGCGGCGGCCGCCGTATCTGGGGCGCCGACAACGGTTTTGGCCGTCAGGGAAGAGTGATAGCGGTCGGTGGAGCACGTGGGGCGTAACGTCCCGTGCCACCGGTTTCTCAGGTACTTGACGGGTACGAGGAAGCTTCCAATAATGGCACAGTCCGTAACATGCGACATAGCTGATCCGGGAGAACCAGCTTCAGCCACGTAAGCTAGACGGATTGTTTCGCAGCCCGGCGAGGACGCGTCCGGGCGAGTCATTCTAAGAGGGTACAGGAGGAAATCACGATGAAAGGCGCTACAATTCTGGTCGCACTCGCGATGTTTGCGTTGGTAAGCACGGCGCAGGCGCAGCAGAAGGGCTCGATCGAGATCGGTGCCGACAACGCGATCGGCTACGATATCACGAGCACGCTGAACGATGTCGAGCAGGTTGACGTACTGTTCGTGGTCGTCCCGTTCGGCTTCTGGCGGTTCGGGTTCTTCTTGAACGAGAAGATCTCGATTGAGCCAGGTCTCGGCTTCCAGCTGTTGAGCCTTACCGACGACGCAGGGTCATTGTGGTCACTGAGTGGTTCAGCCGACCTGCTCTACCACCTGCAGCCGAGTCTGTTCATCAACGTCGGCGGTATCATTGACGTGGTGAACGTAAGCCCAGGCGGAGGCGCGGAGTCCGCGACGTCCACACAGTTCGGGTTTGGCGGTGGTCTCGGCTATCGGGTCATGCTGGTCGAGAACCTCTACATCCGTCTCGGCGCCCGTGGCTGGTACCTGTTGGAGAGCGAGGAAGACGGCCTGCCCAGCTCGATCCGTATCGCGGGTACGTTCGGCTTCTCGTTCTTCACGAAGTAGCGTCATCGGGTTGAGCGATCGCTCAACCAGGAAGCCCCGGCCGGCGTTCGCCGGTCGGGGCTTTTGCTACTCGTAGAGCCAGCTCGCCAGCTCGAGTCCGTGGTCGCGTAGGGTTTGCGGATCGCGCAGGAGATCGGCGGCACGGCCGACGTAGACAGCGCGTCCACCGTCCAGCAACACGGTGTGCGAGCAGACGGCGGCGGCGAACTCCACATCGTGGGTCACGATGAGCACGGTCTGGTGCCTCTGCTTCAAGAGCCCAGCAATCGTCCGGCGACCGCGGCCGTCCAACCCGGCGCTGGGCTCGTCGAAGGCGAGGACGCCGGGGTCCATGCTGAGCACGGTGGCCAGGGCGGCGCGGCGTTTTTCACCGCCGCTCAGATGATGCGCGGCGCGCTGGGCGTCGACGTGACCGAGGCCGACATCATCCAGAGCGCGTTGCGCGCGCTCACGAGCTTCCTCGGCAGACAATCCGCTGCAGAGTGGACCGAAGGCGACATCCTCCAACAGCGTCGGCATGAAGAGCTGGTCGTCGGGGTCTTGAAAGACTAGGCCGACGCGGCTACGGATCTCCGGCAGATTGGGCGGCTCGACGGCGAGCCCTTGGATCTTCACAAGTCCGGCGGACGGCTCGAGGATCCCGTTCAGGTGGAGCAGCAACGTGCTCTTGCCGGCGCCGTTCGGTCCGACGATGGCGACGTGCTCGCCGGGGTCGACGGAGAACGAGATGTCGGAGAGCGCGGCCTCGTGCGTTCCGGGGTAGGTGTAGCTGAGGCCGGAGATCTCGACGCTCCATGCCAGGGCGCTGCTCCCGCAACTCATGTATTCGTCTCCATGAAGCCCGCGAACCAGATCACGGCAAGGAATCCGATGATGGCGACGGTCCAACCGCGGCCGACGGTGGCTGGCGTCTCCAGGGTCGGTAAGCGGTCACGATAGCCGCGGCTCAGCATGGCGGCGTGGATGTGAGTGCCGCGGGAGTGGGCGCGGACGAACAGGTGTGCCAGCGTCGCGGCGCGAGCACGCCAGGCGCGGACCATCGAAGCGCGGCCCAGCCGGCTCTTGAGCGCTCGGCCGCTGCGCTCGAACTCGTCGGTCAACAAGTACAGGTAGCGATAGCCCAGTGCCAGTGAGCTCTTCACCAGGTGAGGTAGCGGCAAACGGTCCATCGCGTTCAGCAGGTCGGTGGCCCGGGTCACCGAGATCAAGATGGTCACTGCCGTGACCGCCAGCGTGGCTCGGGCGATGATCTCGAGCGCGCGTGTTACGCCGGGCCCGGTGACGGTGAACGGACCGATCTCTCCCACCGCCGGCCCCGGTACCGTGACCGGCAGCGCCAGCGCCGGCAGCAGGAAGAAGGGCAGCGCTTGGGCGATGCGTTTCCCCAGGGTCGCCGCTGGAACGCCGAGGGCTACGGCGAATGCCAGTGCCACCAGCGCGCGCCAGGCGCCCTGCGGCATGAGCCCGGCGGCGAAGGCGGCGGCCAGGGCGATCCACAGCCGCTGGGCTGGCGACGTTCGAGTCGTCAGCCAGGAAGAACGCCCGGCGTAGCGGTCCAGGTGCTGGAACCCCATCAGCTGTCCCCCGGCGGCCGAGCCATAGTCAACGCCCGGAACGTTGCCGCGCCGCCGGCGAAGAGGAGCGCGACCCCTAAGACGGCGGCGATCAGCGCGCCGGCGG
>JBDHHX010000259.1:0-5253 GCA_039589155.1 Gemmatimonadota bacterium
GTGCGTTGCTCGAGAACGGCGGGCGCCGCAGGCTCGGGCGTTGCCGCTGCGGGTGGCGGCGCCAACGAATCACTCATGACCCCGGCGCTGTCTGGGAACTCCACCGGGGGATCCGGTATCGGCGTCGCCGCCGCACCCGACCCGATGACGCCCTGCACCGCCACGGCCAGCAGCTGGGGCGCGAGCTGCGCCGGGTCGTAGGGCACGTCCTGGTCGGGTCGAATCTGGAACGGGCCGACCTGCGTGCCCGCCCACTCGCTGGAAGTGAGCAGCGGCGTGAACTCCCGGCCATCGAACGTGGCCAGCGTGTCAACGGAGCTGGCCCAGGGCAGGAACACGCTGTTCAGGTTGCGCGTCACCGGGTGCTCCATCGCCGGCAACGCCCGCAACCAAAACGGGTAAGCCACCACGTAGTTGAAGACCTCGCCCGGCACCGAGATCGACTCGTTGGACCGCAGGTCGAAGACCATGTCGCCTCTCACCTCGACCCCGAAATCGCGGGCGAAGTCGCGGGCGCTGTCGGGCAGCTGCATGGCGAACAGGTACTGCATGTTGATTTCGGACCCCTCGCCCAGGTAAAGGACCCGGCCGTCGTTGCCCAGGTAGCGAAGAAGCAGCGCGCGGGACCGGGCATCCAGCGGCGACCTCGGACCGGCGACGATCACCGCATCCAGGTCCGGACCCAGCTCGGCGTCCGCCGACGTCAGGTCCACGGTCCGCAGCGTATACGTCTGACCCAACTCCTGCGTGAACGACGTATAGTCGGCCAGCGTCTTCTCGCCGTGTCCGGCCACGAACGCCACCGTCGGCGTAGCGACCCGCGTCAAGCGCCAGACGCGAGTGGCGAGCTGGTACTCCAGGTTGCGCGTGTCGCCGACGAAGGGGATGCTCTCGCTCTCACCGGCGTACTGCACCGCGATCCCCAGCCAGCCTTGCTTGAGCTGAAGTTCTTCGCGACGCACCACGTTGAACTGCACCGGTTGAATGCCCAGCTGCTGCGCTCGCTGCAACGCCTCCTCGCTGGCGTCCGGGTCGACGCGCACGACCTGCAGATCGCCGCCGCCGTAGCGCTCGAAGTCGCGCAACACGTCGTTCACGTCCCGCTCCAGCGGCCTCACCTGGGCCGGCAGCTCGTTCGAGGCGAACAGCGTGACCGTCACCAGGTCGTCCAGGTCGGCGAGTATCGACCGGGTTCCGTCGGACAGCGTGTAGAGCCGTTCCGCCGTCAGGTCGAGGCGGCCCGGTATGTAGCCGCCGAACAGGTCGGCGAAGACGGCGATGGCCACCACCACCAGCGTGCCCGCCTGCAGGTTCCTATATAGATGACCTTTCCGGTTCAGCCGCTCGCGCTGCAACTGCCAGTAGGCGAGCGCGAGGAAGGCGACGACCAGCGAGGCGAAGTAGACGACGTCCCTCAGGTCGATGACGCCGCGGGCCACGTTGGCAAAGTGGCGCAGGATCCCCAGCCGCGAAGCGACGTCCGCCAGCCACAGCGGCAGACTGATCTGCACGACCTCCGTGCCCAGCATCATCAGGATGAATATGATCGCCGTAGCGACGATGAACGCCGTGATCTGGTTGCGGGTCAACGCCGAAGCGAAGATCCCAACCGCCGTGACGCCGCCGAGCAGCAGGACCGTGCCGACGTACTGTGCGACCACCACGCCCAGGTCGAGGCTTCCGCCCCACGCGAGCGTCGCCGCGATCAGCAGCGTGCTGCCGATGGCAGCGAGAATGAAGAGCAGGTTGCCGACGAACTTGCCCAGCAGCAGCTGGCCTTCGGAGAGCGGGTGGCTGAGCACCAGCTCCAGTGTGCTGTGACGTCGTTCCTCGGCCAGCGAGCCCATGGTGACCGCGGGCACGAAGAAGAGCAGCAGCCAGGGCAGCATGTCGAACATCGGCCTGAGCGATGCTTCGCTGACCAGAAAGGCGCTACGGAAGAAGAAGAACGAATTGATCCCGAGGAAAACGACCAGCAAGATGTAAGCGGTGGGATGGTCGAAGTAACCTCGCAGCTCTTTGCGCGCGATCGTCCAGATGTTCCCCATCGCCGCCTCCCTAGCGCGTCAGCTGGCCGAAGAGGTCCTGCAAGCTGGCGGCCTCTTCGTGCAGCTCCCAGAGCTCCCAGCCGCGATCCTTCGCCAGCCGGAAGATCTCGGGCCGCGGATCGGGACCGGAACCGACGTCGAGGACGAGCCGGGTGCGGCCGTCATGCTCGTCCCTATCGGTCACGCCATCCACGTTGGGGAGCTTCATTACTTCCGCCTCGATGCCGTGGCCCTTCGCCTCGATGATGATGGTCCGACCGGTGCTGGTGTCGCGCGCCCGACTCATCAACTCCTCCGTCGTGCCGTCGGCGACGATGGCCCCCTCGTGGATGACGATGATGCGCCGGCACGTTTCCTCCACCTCCGGGAGCACGTGGGTCGAGAGCACGACGGTGTGCTCCCGCCCGATCTCGCGGATCAGTCTCCTGATCTCCTGCCGCTGGTTCGGGTCGAGCCCTTCCGTAGGCTCGTCGAGGATCAGGAAATCGGGACGGTGCAGGATCGCCGCCGCCATGCCCAGCCGTTGCTTGTAGCCCTTCGACAGCTCGCCGATCGGGCGGTAGTAGACCTCAGCGATGCCGGTGGCGCTGACCGCGTCGTCCAGCGCGCTGCCCGGGCCGGCGCCGCTCACGCCTCGCAGGTCGCCGACGAAGGCCAGGTACTCGCTCGCCAACATGTCCGTGTAGAGGGGGTTGTTCTCCGGCAGATAGCCGATCCGCCGCCGCGCCGCCACCGGATCCTCGCGCACGTCGGTCCCGTCGATCTTCACGGCACCCGACTCGGGCTCCAGATAGTTGGTGATCAGCCGCATCGTCGTCGACTTTCCCGCCCCGTTGGGGCCCAGAAACCCGACGACTTCGCCACGGTCAACGTTGAACGACACGTCGTCGACGGCCACAGTCGGGCCGAACGACTTGCTTACGTTTTCTAGCGCAATCAAGCCGACCTCCGCGACATATCAGTGTTCTTGATGGTCTTGCCTCGAACAGGCAGATGTTGTGCTGAAGATCTGTGCTGCGATAACGGGGCTGACGGGACTCGAACCCGCGACCTCCGGTGTGACAGACCGGCACTCTAACCGAACTGAGCTACAGCCCCGTAGACCTCCGGAACCCCTGCCCCTCCAGACATGAGACCCGGCGATCTGCTGGCCACTCCTGTCAATTCTGAATAAGTGGCGCGGCGCAAAATCTATCCTCCTGCCGTGGCCGGTCAAGCCTCCCGGGCGACACGGGCCGCGCCTTTCGCCCACTCCGCCAGCGCCTCGTCGTCCTCCAGCACGTCCGCCGGCACCTCGTAGTAGCTCTTCAGCGTCTGCTTCTCGCTGGGCCGGAACGGCCCCATCCCCTGGGCCCGGTAGGCTTCCCGGGTCTCCTCGTCCGTCTTGAAGTAGAGCCGGTCGTCGGAGACGATGGCGAAGAACACGCCGTCGTGGTATATCCCGTGGCCGCCGAACATGGGGCGCGCCTCGGTTGCACCCAGCCCCCGCAGCTGGTCCAGCGCGTACTCGATGAAGGAATCGCCACTCATGGCCAGCCTACCCTCGTGTCGCCGACTTCTTTGCCGAAATTGACATGATGACGACCAATAATGATACTGAAGCGGTGGTGGTGGCGACCCACGGGGAGGAGCGGCCCATGAACGAACCCAAGGTACTCATCGTCGAGGACGACCGCGACCTGAGCCGGTTGCTGGCGGAGCAGCTCAGGGCGAGCGGTTATGACGTTTCCGTGGCTGGCGACGGAGCCATGGCGATCATGTTGGCGCAGAAGCAGCGCCCCTATGTCATAGTCTTGGACGTCGGCCTGCCAGGCGCCGACGGCACCCTGGTGATGAAGCGGCTGAAGTCGCTGATCCCGTTGGCGGGCATACCGGTAATCGTGATCACCGGTCGGCCGCTGACCGAGGATCAGGAGTTCATGCTGGAGGCGCAGGCATACGCGTTGTTGCGGAAGCCGGTCGACATTGACGAGCTACAGGCGACCATCCGCTCGGCGCTGGGAACGCTGGGCGGCCCGGAGCAGCAACCACCGGGCCTGGCCACCTCCTGACCTCCTACCGCTGAAACGCGAGCAGGAAGCCGGCGATCGTCAGCGTCGTGTTCATCTCCGAGCTCGTCCACCATCCGTGGACGCCTCCGTCCACCCCGATCAAGATCGATTCGGTGTCGCCGTCGCACGGCCTGTAGCGCCAGACGGAGAGCGTCGTGCCGTCGTCGAAGTTGTCCGTCGGGTGTGACACCTCGGCCGTGTCGGGACAGTTGTTGATGTCCGCCCACAGGTCGATGGTCTCGCTGGCGCCCAGCACTGCGGCTGTGCCCGTGCCACCTCCATCCCACGGGAAGGTCGCATCTTCGGTGCCCTGGATGCCGAGCACGGCCACGGGCAGCGTTGGGTTACAGGACTGAGAAAGGATCAGGGGCATGGGCCCGGCGACGCTGGAGACGGCAGCGAACTCGTCGCTCATCCCGCACGCCAGGCTGTGAGCGAAGACACCGCCCAACGAGTAGCCGGCCGCGTAGATCCGATCGCGGTCGATCTGGTACTCGTCATCGATAGTCGAGATGAGCAACCGCACGAAAGCGGTGTCGTTCACACCGAGAGTATCGGCCGCGGTGCAGTTGCAGCCCGCGGCCCAGTCGGGAGCGATCGCGTCGGGGTAAGCCACGAAGAAGTCGAAGTCGTCGGCGAACTCGTCGAACCCGGTGAGGATCTGGAACGAGCCGCCCGACTCGGACTTGTCGTGAAACGCGATGACCAGCGGAAGATCCTCGGCCGTATTCTCGACGACAACCGGGATGAAGAGACGGTAGGTCCGCGTGGTGTCGCCGACCTGGACCGAGTCGACGACCGTGCGGCCCGTCCGCACCGTCGGCACCGTGACCTCGTCACCACCGCAGCCGGCCAACGCGTAGCCCGCGCCGACCAATGCGGCTGCAACCGCCAATCTGGTTATCCTCATCTTAAGCTCCCGTGCTGGATTCTCTGGGCTCTTTGACAAGATAGCGCCGATCGCCCCGGCTAGCGATTCGCCAGCTTTCCCGCCATTTCCGCCAGCTCCGGCGCGTCGAGCGCCGCACAGGCCTCGGCGAATTCCTCGCTCGGGCCAGCCCATTCCAGCTCGTCTACACTAGCGCTCACCGGGGCCTCGGTGGCGATGGTGGCGATCCGGCGGAAGAGGATCGCCAGCTCCACATTCCCGGCCA
>JBDHHX010000260.1:0-5188 GCA_039589155.1 Gemmatimonadota bacterium
GAGCTACCAGCGCTTCGCCAACGCCGAGAGGACATCCCGCTTCTCGTCTGGCATTTCATCGAGAAGTCCCGCGCCGCGCACGGCAAGGCCGTCAACCACGTACCAGCGAATGTGATGAATGCCCTCGTGGCCTATGACTGGCCCGGCAATGTGCGCGAATTGGAACACGTCATCGAGCGCGCGGTTGTTCTGTCCAGGGGCCCGGCACTGACCCTGGAAGACTCGTTGGTCCGCAGCAGTGCCGCCGTAACTCCGCCGAACTCTGCCGCGTCCACTGAAGACCTCGCAGCCCTGGAGCGGTCTCACATCCTGCATGTACTCAAAGGGTGCGGCTGGAAGGTGAAGGGGCCGGGGAACGCCGCCGAGCGACTGGGTCTCAATCCCAGCACACTTCGAGGGCGTATGAGAAAACTCGGCATCCAAAGACCCGTGTAAAGGCGGACTGTCCCGATGCAAGCCGCCACGAACCTGTTGATTCCTGCTGCCGTCGTCTTTCTCATGTGGATCGTCGGTTTGCAGCTTACGCCGGCGGACTTCCGGCGCGTAGCGCAGTACCCCCGGACGGCTGCGGTCGGAACGTTGGGCCAGCTGATCGTCCTCCCACTCATCGCTGGCCTGGCAATTCTGACGTTCCGGCCTGCGGAAACGGTCGTGGTCGGGATGATTCTGATCGCGGCCGCGCCCGGCGCACCGATCTCCAACCTGTTGGTCTACCTGGCTCGGGGAAACATAGCGCTCTCTGTAACGCTGACGGCGATCACCAACACCGTCGGCATTTTGACGTTTCCGCTGCTCACTGCCGCTGGCGTTCTGCTCTACCTCGGCGAGGGTGGAGGAGCAGGAATTCCGCTGGGCACGATGATCGAGCAACTAGTCCTGCTCATGCTGCTTCCTATCGCGATCGGGATGATCGTCCGAGCTTGGCGTCCGGGCTTCGTCCAGCGACACCGCGTGTCATTGAAGCGAGCGAGCTTGCTGGTCGTTGCAGGAGTCGTGGCGTTTATCGCTTACGATCAGCGCGCCACCTTCGCCGTGCATCTCGGCAGCGCCGCATACATCTCAGCTTTTTTCACCGTCTCAGCGATGGCTATCGGTCTTGCCGCGGGTCGGCTGCTGAGTGCGCCGCGCCCAGATCGCATCGCTTTGCTTATCGAATTCCCAGCTCGCAATACGGACGTAGCGATAGTCGTCGCCGCGACCACGTTGAAACGACTCGACTACGCGGTGTTCATCGTGGCGTACTTTGTAGTGGAGATGGTGATCATGATGAGTGTCGTAGCGCTGCTGAACCTGCACGGACGCCGCTCTACAGAATCCCGCTGATATCGACCTTTCTCAGACGCGCACTATTACTGACCACGTTGATGGAGCTGAACGCCATGGCGGCCTCGGCCATCGCCGGGTGCAGGAATCCTAGGATTGCCACGGGAATCGCTATGACATTATAGAAGTACGCCCAGAACAGGTTCTGGCGGATCTTGCGGAACGTGGCCCGAGACAGCCGGATTGCCCGCACCACCGCCGACAGATGGCCCTGCACGAGGGTCACATCTGCCGCCTCGATGGCGATGTCAGTGCCGGTGCCGATGGCGATCCCCACGTTGGCCTGCTTGAGAGCCGGTGCGTCGTTGATACCGTCACCGACCATGGCAATATTGCGGCCTTCACCCTGAAGTCGACGCACCTCGTCCACCTTCTGCTCGGGCAGCACCTCGGCGATCACACGATCGACGCCGACTTCACGAGCGATGGCGTTGGCCGTGCGCTGGTTGTCGCCGGTGAGCATCACGGCCTCGAGCCCGAAGGCCTTGAGCTCGGCGATGGCCGCTTTCGAGTCGGCCTTCAGTGTATCGGCCACCGCGATCACTCCCGCCAGGCGTCCACCAACCGCAACGAACATGGCGGTCTTGGCCTCGTCCTCGAGGCGATCCAGATCTCCGGCCAGGTCGTCGAGAGCGACTCGCTGCTCTTCCATCAGCCGCACATTCCCCACGACGACGACCTGGCCATCGATCGTCGCGACGACGCCGCGGCCCACAGCCGCCTCGAAGTGCGTTGCCTCGTTGATGGTCACGCCGCGCTTCACGGCCTCGGCCACGATGGCCCCGCCGAGGGGATGCTCGGACCCCAACTCGGCGCTGCCCGCATAGGTAAGCACTTCAGCCTCATCCCATCCTGACGCCGGAACGACATCGGTTACACCCGGCTCCCCTTTCGTGATCGTGCCGGTCTTGTCGAGGACGATGGTGTCGACCTCTTTGAGCGTCTGGATCGCCGCACCGCTCCGGAACAGCACGCCGTTCTCGGCGCCCATGCCGGTACCGACCATCAGCGCCGTGGGCGTGGCGAGGCCCAACGCGCATGGACAGGCGATGACGAGGACCGCAACGGCGGCGAAGATCGCCAACGACACGCGACTCAAGCTTGGATCAACCCAGGGCAAAAACCCGGACGCCGACTCGGCGATCGAACGGAAGGCGCCGGGAAAGATGAGCCAGGCGAGAAACGTGGCAGCAGCGATCGCCAGGACCGTCGGCACGAAGACCGCAGTCACTCGATCAGCGAATTGCTGGATGGGCACCTTGGTGCCCTGCGCCTCCTCCACCATACGAATGACGTTGGCCAGGAAGGTGTCTTCGCCGACGCCGGTGGCGCGGACGCGAAGCAGTCCTTCTTTGTTGATGGTGGCGCCGATGACACGGTCGCCTTCTTTCTTTTCTACCGGCATCGATTCGCCGGTAGCGATCGACTCATCGACCGATGAATGCCCGCCCACCACCTCACCGTCGGTGGGGATCTTCTCGCCGGGACGAACGATCATCACGTCGCCGACTTCCACCTCCTCGATGGGCACCTCGACCTCGGCGCCGTCGCGATCGATGCGGGCGGTCTTCGCTTCCAGCGAGAGCAGCTTCTGGATCGCCGCCGAAGTACGACCGCGGGCCTTCGTCTCCACGTATCGGCCGGTGAGGTGGATGGCCATGATCATGCCGCCGACACCGGCATAGTTCAGCAGCTTGGGCGCGTAGCCCAGATCGTAGGCAACAGTGACGAAACCGGTGGCGAAGGCGACGGTGGAGCCGATGGCGATGAGCGTGTCCATCGTCGGCGTCCCATTCAAGAGGCTCTTGAAGCCGGCGCGTACCGTATCCCAACCCCAAATGAAGAGTACCGGCGCGGCCAGGACGATCATGCCGACGTTGAAGGCGAGCGGGGAGGGCCACATGACTCCGAAAAACAGGCGGGGGATCATCCACGCGATGATCGGCGCGGTCAGCGCCCAGGCGAAGACCGTCCGGCGGCGCGCGCCATCCACCTTGCGCTGGTCCTCCTCCAAGCGTTCCCGCTCGCGAGCCAGGCGGCGTTCCGCTCCGGCGCGTTCCACGCCTGCCACACCGTAGCCCGCCGCTTCCACCGCGGCGCGCATGTCATCGATGCGGACCTGACCCGGGATGTGCGACACCGTCGCCTTGTGAGTGGCGATGTTCACGGCCGCGGATTCAATGCCATCGAGTTGAGCCAGCGCTTTCTCCACCGCTGCCGAGCACGACGCGCAATGCATTCCCTCGACATCGAGAACAACGGTTTGCGGCCGCGCCTTGACCTCGAATCCCGCCTTCTCCACGGCGCGGTGGAAGTCGTCCAGTCCAACCTGATTTCCGTCGAATTCGACGGTCGCTTTCTCGGTCGCCAGGTTGACGCTCGCCTGTTCGACGCCGTCGAGCCCGGCCAATGCCTTCTCGACGGCAGCCGTGCAGGATGCGCAGTGCATGCCGCCGATCTCGAGCGTTTCTTTGTTCAATGTCTCTTGCCCCAACGTTCGTCTCACGTTTCGAATCTTGAATCAGATTAGTGGACTCGAACAAAAAAGGCGTTGGCCCCGGAATATTCTCCGGGACCCACGCCCGAGTCTGTGTACTTCAGTTACCGCCTACCGAGTACCGCCGCCTTCTTCCTGATGCACCCGATGCCGCATGTGCATGCCCTCGCCCTCGCCTTCCATGTGCATCCGCATCTGCCGCATGCCCTGACGGCGAAATACCGCCGCGCCTTCTTTCCACGTGTCGAACTGCTGGCGCTGCTCATCGGTCAACACGCCCAGCGTCTGCCGCTCCACGTCGATGAAGCTTTTCGCCTGAGCGGTGCGAAGCCGGGAGATCTCGTCGATGACGCTCTCCATCGCATCGAAGTCGTCCGCCTTGCGAGCCTCCGCGAGCGCCTCGGCCTGCTTCTGCATCTGCTCGTGCATGCCGGTCATCAGCGCCTGGTGGCTGGTGTGAACGCCCTCGAGCTGGGTGACCTGCTGCTCGGTGAGCTCCAGGTCGTCCTTCAGGCCGATCAAGAAATGCGGGCCGAGGTGGGCAGAACCCATCCGAGCGCCCATCCTCATCTGTCTGGCCCCCTGCCGCATACCGTGCATGCCCATCCGGCCCTGCCGCCCCACCTGGTGCATCATGCCGCGGTGCGCACGCCGCATCTGCGCCGTCGTGTCCTGGTCCGCTTCCTGTGCCGCGCCGGTTGCGGGAACGGTCAGAAGTGCCGCCAGGGCAACTGCTGCCACTGTTGGGATTCGCATATTCATAAGTCCTAACTCCGTCAAGGTTGTCGGTGCCGCGTCTACAATACAGACAGCTAACGGTGCCAAAACGCTAGCGGCCGGCGCGCCGCACCGGTCAGCGCACGTAGCGGCCCAGCAGATCTACGATCTCCTGCCTCACCTGCTCCGCCGCCTGGCCGCCCTCTTTTATAGCGTGCGTAGCGCAGCGGTCCAGGTGGTTCCCCAGCAGCTCTCGCTCCACCGCCCTGAGCGCCGAGTGCACGGCGGCGCACTGCTGTAGAACGTCCGGGCAGTAGCGCTCCTCGTCCACCATGCGCTGGATCCCTTCCACCTGCCCGCGGACTCGGGCAAGACGCTTGAGCAGGTCGCGCTTGGTGTTATCGGCGATACCCATGGCATGAGCGGGATTGTCGGCCATCCGCGGCAGCTCCATCTGAGGTGATATGCTATACTGGTGTATAGTATACTAGACCCCGCCTTTTCGCAACCCTGGCTCCCTTACAGCGGACCTGCGCCTCACGCTCGGGCACCGTTCGAGCACGAGCACGAGCAGGACCACGAGCACGAGCAGAGAGGATGAGGAAGGCTGGAGCCAGGAGTAGGAACGGTCGGCTCCGCGTTGGAAGCATC
>JBDHHX010000261.1:0-8321 GCA_039589155.1 Gemmatimonadota bacterium
CTCCGGCGGCAGCGCTATGGGCACGCTGATCATGCTCGGCGCGTTCGTGGGGATCTTCTACTTCCTGCTCATCCGACCGCAGAAACAGCAGCAGAAGCGGCATGATGAGATGGTCCAGAACCTCAGGCGCGGCGACGAAGTCGTGACGGTCGGCGGGATAGTCGGCAAGATCATCCACATCAAAGAGCAGCAGATCACGATCAAGACAGCGGAAGACACACGCCTGGTTGTCGAGCGCGACAAGGTCGCCCGCCAGCTGGCCGCGGGGGCGGAGGAGGAATCATAGCCATCCTGGAGATCCGGCTGCTGGGTGACGCCGTTCTTCGCCAGCGTGCCGAGGAAGTCGAGACGTTCGACGACGAGCTCCGCGAACTGGCCGACGACATGCTGGAGACCATGTACGAGTCGGAGGGGATCGGGCTCGCCGCCACCCAGGTCGGAGTGTTGAAGCGGTTGTTCGTGGCGGATATTCGCGACGGGGAATCCGAGCCCCAGGTCCTCGTCAACCCGGTCGTTGTCGAACAAGAGGGCTCCGACCGCGGTGAAGAGGGCTGTCTCAGCTTGCCGGGACTGGTGGGCATGGTCGATCGATCGATGCGGATCGTAGTCGATGGCCAGGACATCGACGGCGCCCCGATACGCATCGAAGCGGACGACCTGTTGGCCCGCTGCATCTTGCACGAGATCGACCACCTCGACGGCATCCTGTTCATCGACCATGTGTCACCGATCAAACGCAGGATGCTGCTCAGCAAGTGGAAGAAGCGGCAGAAGGAGGCAGCGGCTCGTTGAGGATCGCCTTCTGGGGCACGCCCCAGTTCGCCCACACCGTGTTGAGTGCTCTCCTCGAGTCCGGCCGTAACGTGGTCGGCGTCATAACGCAGCCGGACCGGCCGCGGGGCCGCGGCCGCAAGTTGCAGCCGCCACCGGTCAAGCTTCTGGCCCAGGAATTCGGCGTCCCAGTCCTTCAGCCCGAAAAGCCGCGTGGCGATGAGTTCATGAGAGCGTTGCTCGCTCTTGAGCCGGATATCTCGGTCGTTGCCGCTTACGGGCACATACTGAAAGCCGAGGTGCTGGGTCTGCCACGGCTGGGCTCGTTCAACGTCCATGCTTCACTGCTGCCGAAACTGCGCGGCGCCGCGCCGGTGAATTGGGCGATAATTCGCGGACACGACGAGACCGGCGTCACCATCATGCGGATGGTCGAGGCGATGGACGCCGGACCCATGCTGCTCAGACTCCGCTGTCCGATCCCGCCCGAGGCAACGGCGGGCTGGCTGAGCGAACGGCTGGCGCAACTGGGCGGTGTGGCGGCTCTTGAGGCGTTGTCGCTGATCGAGACGGGCCGGGCCGCAGAGGAAGAACAGGACGAAGATGAGGCGAGCTTCGCGCCCAAGATCGGTCCCGAGGACGTCCGCATCGACTGGTCGACGCCGGCGGTCGAGATCGAACGACAAATCCGTGGTGCCGACCCGGCGCCGGCGGCGTGGTCGCAACTCGGTGAGTTGCGCCTTCGCATCTTCGCGCCACGCGTCATCGCGGAGAGTTCGCCGGCCGAACCCGGAGTCGTCGTCCATGCCGACCCAAAGGCGGGACTCCATGTCGCCACCGGGTCCGGTACCCTCGGTATCGGAGAGGTACAGGCCGCCGGTAAACGCCGGATGGATGCGACCGATTGGATACGCGGCAGGGGAGTGAACGAGGGCCAGCGGTTCAGTTGAATCGACGACTGCCGCGGCTTTTCCTGGTGACCGATAGCCGGGTCATCCAGGCACCCGACTTCCTCGAGCGGGCGCGCTCGGCGCTTGACGTCGGTGGCTCGCGCTGCGCGCTCCAGCTCCGTGCCCACGGGTTGAAAGGCGGGCCCCTCTGGGTGATCGCCAGCCGCGCCGCCGGATTCGCGCGACAGGCGAACGCCGGGCTCTGGATCAACGACCGCGTCGACCTGGCCCTGGCCGTCCGTGCCGACGGCGTCCAGCTCGGCGACGCCAGCCTGCCGACGGCCGAAGCTCGGTCGCTGGTTGGGGCCGCCGCCTGGATCGGCCGCTCGGTCCACGGTGGAGCGGAAGCGCGGGCGGTACTCGATGCCGGCGCCGACGTGGCGCTGCTGGGTCACATCTACCACACCGCCACCCACCCGGCTGCCGAACCGCTGGGCGTGAACGCTTTGAGGGCGGCAGGTTCGTCCCGACCGATCGTGGCGATCGGGGGTATCACGCCTGAACGTATTGCAGAAGTGATGGAGGCGGGCGCCTGGGGCGTGGCGGTGCTGAGCGGCGTCTGGGACGCAGATGATCCCGGCGCCGCGGTGCGTCGCTATGTCGAGGCTTTGACGGCGGTAAGCGGTGAATGGTAAGCGGATAGATGGATTCGACTAACGAAACGATTACGGTGACGATCAACGGGGACGACCGTGAGATCCCGGGCGGCCTGACAGTTCGCGGGCTGCTGGCGCATCTTGGTTTGCAGGAGGGGCTTGTCGTCGTCGAATGGAATCGTGAGATCGTGCGCCGCGATCGGTACGATGATGTGACTGTCGCTGCGGGCGATAGCATCGAGTTGGTCCATTTCGTTGGCGGCGGCTGAGAGGATACTGCGATGGCGAACGAGGGTGACAGCATGAAGCTGGTGGACGAACCCCTGAAGATTGCAGACAGGGAATTCGAGTCGCGGCTGATCCTGGGTACGGGAAAGTACAGCGACAACGAGACGATGGTGAAGGCGATCACCGCTTCCGGCACTGAAATAGTCACCGTCGCCGTGCGCCGCATCGATCTCGATCGTACCAAGGAAGAGGGCGTACTCTATCACCTGAATCCGGAGAAGTGGTTCCTGTTGCCGAATACCGCGGGCTGCTATACGGCGGAAGACGCGATTCGTTACGCCAGGCTGGCGCGCGAGGCCGGATTCACCGATTGGATCAAGCTAGAGGTGATCGGAGACGAAGCAACGCTGCTTCCCGATGTCGAGGGCCTGCTCGAAGCCACGCGGACGCTGGCCGGCGAAGGTTTCAAGGTGCTGGCCTACACCAACGAAGATCTGATTACGGCGCTCAAGCTAGAGGAGGCCGGCGCAGCGGCGGTTATGCCGCTGGCCTCGCCCATCGGCAGTGGCCTGGGCCTTCTCAACCCGTTCCACATCCGGCTGATCAAGAGCCGTTTGAGCGTTCCGGTCATCGTCGATGCAGGAGTGGGCACGGCCTCCGACGCCTGCGTCACGATGGAGCAGGGCGTGGACGGGATATTGATGAACACCATGCCGATACGCGAGCAGGCGGTTCCGTCGAGCCCCTCGGCCGGGATGCTCGACTAGAGGAAGAGCGCTGACGAGCGAAACGAAGATTGCCCCGGCGCGGTCGGCGGCGCTGCAGATCCTGCGTGAGGTCGGGCGCGGCGCCTTCGCCGACCGCGCTTTCGAGCGCTACGCAGCATCGCTGGATGAGGCGGACCGCCGCCTGGCCCAGGAGCTGGCGTACGGGGTCCTCCGTCTGCGAGGCCGCCTCGACCACGTGCTCGAGCAGATCGTATCGGGCGGACTGGCGCGGCTAGAGCCCGACGTTCTGGACGGCTTGAGGTTGGGCGCCTACCAGTTGTTGGAGCTTGACCGGGTGCCAGCCTATGCGGCGGTGTCGGAGGCGGTCGAGGCCGCCAAGCGCGGTGCCGGCGCGGGAGCGGGCTCGTTGGTGAACGCCGTTCTGCGGAAGCTGTCCAGCGCTTCCTACGAATCGTTCGACTTCCCCTCACTGGCGGCGGCGCCACTCGACCACCTGTCGACCTGGGGCTCGCACCCGGGCTGGCTCTTGGAGCGCTGGCTGGCTCGCTGGTCGAATGAGGATGTGGGGCGGCTCGTCGACTACAACAACCGCCGGCCTGCGGTGTACCTTTCTGTAGTCGGAGACAAGGAAGCTGCCGTGGCGCGATTGAGCGCGGCAGGAGTGCCGGCCACACCGGCGCCGGGCCCATCGCTGCGGGTGGAGTCCGCTGGTCTGACAAGCGGTCTGGACCAGGTGACCGCGGTGGTGCAGGATCCCGGGGCTGCGGCGGTCGTCGACTACATGGCACTGGACCCGGGGCTGCCTGCGGTCGATCTTTGTGCGGCACCCGGAGGAAAGGCGGCGCTGCTGGCCGCCCGCGGACACCCGGTCCTGGCGCTCGACGTGTCGCGTAGCCGGCTCTCACGCTTGCTGGAGAACCGGGCGCGGCTAGGCGTTTGGGGGCTGCAGGTCGCGGTGGCCGACTCAACGCGACCGCCGCTGGCTTCCGCCGCCGCCGTGCTGCTGGACGCGCCGTGCACCGGCACCGGCACACTGGCCCGGCACCCCGACGGTCGCTGGCGACTGCGGCCAGCCGACCTGGGAGCGCTGGTCGGTTTGCAGGGCCGCTTGCTGGACGCCGCGGCACGGATTGTCACGCCGGGCGGCCTGCTGGTCTACGCGACCTGCTCGCTGGAGCAGGAAGAGAACGAGGAACAGATCGAAGCCTTCCTGTCCCGGCACGGAAGCTTCGAGCGCGAGCCGCCGCCGCAGGCGTCGGTGGATGCCGAACTGCTGAGCAGCACAGGTGAGTTGAGAGTGCTACCGCAGCGCCACGAGATGGATGGAACGTATGCCGCAAGACTTCGGCGCCGAGCCGAGTGAGAAGAAGAAGTTGATTGCGCTGCGCGACTGGCGTCGGTGGGTCACATCGCCGCTCCACCTGGCGGGAACCGTTGCGGTCGTCGCTCTGCTGGGCTTCCTTATCGGCTACCTGATCACGACCGTCGCTTTCCTGCCGGCGCAGGACGTGGCTAGCGGGTTGGTGCGGGTACCCGACGTGGTCGGCTCGACCGCCGACGAGGCCCAGGCCGCCATCCAGTCGGCACGGCTCGAATACGGAGAAGCGGCGGGTCTCGACCATTCGCTGCCCAGCGGGACCGTTGTGGCGCAGGAACCGCTGGCCGGCCAGGTGGCCAGCCCTGGCTCGGCCGTCGAGGTGACGCTCAGCTTGGGCGCACGACAGCGGCCCGTGCCCGACGTGGTCGGATTGAATCGTGGCCAGGCCGAGCTCGTACTCGCCCGCGCCGGCTACAGCAGCGACGTCATCTGGGTCGACGCCGACGACGACGTGGGCAAGGTCGTCGGGATTAGGCCGGCCCCGGGTACGCCGCTCGAGGTCCCCGGTAGCGTGCGTTTGATCGTGAGCGCCGGATCCCTCACGCCCGATGTCCCGGACCTGTCCGCCAGCTCGTTGGACGAGGCCCGCTCGACCTTGGAACGGATGGGTCTGCGGCTCGGCGACGTGACCGAGCGTGCCGACTCGTTGGTGGCACCGGGCACCGTGCTGGACCAGTCGCCCCAACCTGGCAGCCTGGTCGATCGCGGGGCCGTAGTCGCGGTCGTCGTTGCGATAGCACCGAGTCCGATCCAACCCGTGGATAGCATGGCGCTGCCCGTCGATACCCTGGACGCACAAGCCGACACCATGATCGGTAACCAGACGGATGACAACCGGTAACTCGCGAATGAAGATCTGGAAACTAGCAGGTGGAGTGGCGTTCTTGGCAATTCTCGTCGGCGGACTGTTGCTGGCCAAGTCGTTCCGTCTCGAGAGCTCGGGCGTCGAGGTCGCCGAGTACGTGCCGGCGTATAGCGCCACCGATATGGCAGGCGAGCTCGTGGCGCTTTCCGATTATCGCGGCGAGGTCGTACTGGTCAACGTCTGGGCCACCTGGTGCGGGCCGTGCCGCGTCGAGATGCCTTCGATCCAGGCATCCTACGACCGCTTCAAGGAGCAGGGCTTCGTTGTTCTCGCCGTATCCATAGATACCGGCCCCAACTATCGTGAGAAGGTGCTCGCGTTCGTCGAGGAGCACGAGCTCACCTTCACCGTGCTCCTCGATCCCGAGTCGCGGATCATGCGAACGCTGCGCACGGTGGGTGTGCCGGAGACTTTTGTGCTGGACCGTGAAGGCCGGATCGTCAAACGCCTGATAGGCGCGACGAACTGGGACTCGAGTGCGAACCGTGCTCTGATCGAGCAGCTACTCAGGATGTAGAAGAACATGGGCGAGTGGCGATCGACACTGAACCGAAACTGGCCGTACATGATCACGGCGACGTTGATCTCCGTATTCCTGTGGGTCGCGGTCAGCGCCGACACGGTGGAGCAGCGCTCCATCGATACCGAGGTCGTCTTCATCATGGGCGACCCGGGCTACGTACTGACCGAACAGGAGCCGTCGGTCCAGCTGGTGTCGGTCGATTTCATCGGTGGCGCCGGCGACCTGGCGCGTCTTGCCGCTTCGCGCCCACAGATCTTCGTCTCGGTCGACAGCGTCGAGTCGTTGGTCCACGAGGTGTTGTTGCAGCCCGACATGGTCAGGGATCGCGACGGCCGCGAGCTCGGTGAAGCGGGTCGAAACCTGGACGTCAGGGCGGTGGCCGTTAGACCGAGCGAATTCCGGCTTCACTTTCAACCGAGAGGCCGGAAAGTGGTCCGGGTCGTGGCCCGGGTTAACGTCACCCTGGCAAACGGCTACATGATCGCCGATTCGCCGCGCGTCGAGCCGAGCGCGGTCGCGATCGAGGGCCCCGAGAGCCTCGTCGAGGGTATCGACTCGGTCGTCACCGGGCCCGTGCAGGGCGAGCGGCTACGCCAGACGATCGACGTCGAGGTACCCCTGGAGCGGCCGGTCCCCGATGGTTTGGTCCAGCTGTCGTCGCCCAGCGTCCGGGTCACCGTGCCGGTCGAGCCCAGGCTCGAGCGGGCCTTTCCCGGCATCCCGCTCAGCGTCAGAGGTGCGGCGTCTGGGTCGCGGGTCGAGCCGTCGCTGGTCGATGTGCGGATTTCCGGCCCGACCAGCGCGGTGGAGGCGGTGAGACCCGAGGTCCTTTCGCCGCGAGTCGAGCTCTCGGGACCGGCTGACTACGGCGTGGCTCTGCCGATCGTGTTGCCGGCGCCCGGTCCGTACATGACTATCACGCTCGACCCCGACTCGGCGCGTGTCGTGCGCGGGGGCGGCACGAATTGACCGAGCGTCCAGCGAGAGCGGCGCGACTTCGAGCATGAGCGAACCCACCATTCTCGCCGTCGAGACATCCTGCGACGACACGTCCGCCGCTGTCCTGCGCGGCGAACGCGACTTGCTCGGCCACACGATCGCCACACAGGACATGCACGGTGAGTTTGGCGGCGTCGTGCCCGAGGTCGCGTCACGGGCGCAGCTGAGCGTGATTGACCGGATCGTCGCTGCGGCGCTCGAGCAGGCGGGCCTCGGGTTGAGTGACGTCGACGCGCTGGCGGTCACCGCCGGACCGGGCCTCATCGGCTCGCTGCTGGTCGGCCTCAGCTGGGTGAAGGCCGCCGCCTACGCGTTGCAGAGACCGTTCGTCGGCGTACATCACATGGAGGCGCACCTCTTCGCCTCCGCGCTCGAGGACGAGCGGGCCCAACCACCTTTTGTCGCGCTCCTCGTGTCTGGCGGTCATACCTTGCTGCTTTACGTGGAGAGCTGGGGTCGCTATCGGTTGCTTGGACAGACGCGCGACGACGCGGCGGGAGAAGCGTTCGACAAGGTGGCGCGCTTGCTCGGCCTGGGCTACCCGGGCGGCCCGGCGATCGAGAGTCTGGCGCGTGACGGAGACCCGAAACGCCATCCGTTGCCTGTGCCCATGGTGCGGTCCACTCAGCGGCCGGCTGACGACGACTACTACGACATGTCGTTCTCTGGCTTGAAGACGGCGGTGCTCATGCGTGTCAGGGAACTGGAGGCGGAAGGCCGGCTGTCTGACGAGCTGCCTCACCTGAGCGCGGCTTTCCAAAGGTCCGCCATCGAACAGCTGGTCGAAAAGACCCTGCGGGCCACGCGGGCCACCGGTTGTCAGCGGGTCGTGCTGGGCGGCGGCGTGGCGCGGAACCGGGCGTTGGCCGACAGCCTGACCCACCGGATGGCGCCGGAGGGCATGATCTTCGTACCGTCGCCGCGCCTCGCCACCGACAACGCGGCGATGGTCGCCCGCGCGGCCCGTTTTCATCTCGACCGCGGCGAGCGATCCGGTCTCGATCTGAACGCCCGTGCCGACCTACCGATGCCGGGTGTAGTGTAGGCAAGAGCTGTCGCCTGAGGTGCGAGGCGCCGACGGCCTGGAAAGGACAACATGTACCCGATTCTGTTCGAGTTCAAAGGCATACAGATTACCAGCTTCGGGTTGATGCTCGGGCTCTCGTTTCTGGCTGCAGGCTGGGTGGCGAGCATCGAATTCAAGCGGAAAGGCTATGACAAGGACGTCGCCTGGACCCTGCTGATGGGCGCTCTGATCGGCGGCATCGTCGGTGCCAAGCTTT
>JBDHHX010000262.1:0-5153 GCA_039589155.1 Gemmatimonadota bacterium
GTAAACCGAGGTAGGTTCCCCTCTCCTTTGTATGGTGCTATGGACGAGAGAAAGATTTACGAAGAGCTGATCGCGGCGAATGAGGCCGGACGACCGGTCGCGCTGGCGACGGTCGTGCGGGTCAAGGGCTCGACCCCACGAGATACCGGCAGTAAGATGCTGATCGCGAAGGATGGGTCACAGGTCGGTACCATCGGCGGCGGCTGCGGTGAGGCGGAAGTGCTGGAAGCGGCACGGGCGGTCATCGATACGGGCGAACCCCGGCTGGTGCGTGTCGATCTTACGGACGACTATCTCTCGTGGAGCCCCGCCGTCTGCGGCGGCGTGATGGATGTGTTCGTAGAACTCGTGCCCAATAGATAGCCCGGTTATTTGGAGGGAGGCAGTAGATGCAGGCTGAGTAAACTTAACAGCCGACAGCCATCAGCCATCGCTCGACTTTGAAGTTGTTCTCAACTATCGACGTTCCACTTCCGACGATCAGCTGCCACCCGGAAGTAGAAAGTTGTCAGTCGATAGTTGAAGACAACTTGAGCGTCGAGCGATGGCTGTCGGCTGTTGGCTGTTGAAGCCTACCCCGCCAGCACCGCGTCGATTGCTGACAACACATCCTCCGCCAGCACGACCTCTGATGCGGCGGCATTCTCCTCAACGTGCGAAACCCGTGTCGCGCCGATGATCGCCGATGTGATCTCCGGCAGGCGCAGGCACCAGGCCAGCGCCATCTCGGTGAGCGTTAGTCCGGCCTCGTCCGCGATCGACTTCAGCCGTGCGACTCTCTCGAGGCCTTCCTCGCTGAACCACGGCCCCATGAACGTCTTGCCGACCTCGTCGGCGGCGCGCGAGTCGTCCGGCACATCATCAATAGAGGTGTACTTGCCCGACAGCAGGCCGCGGGCAAGCGGCGAGTAGACGATCAGGCCCAGCCCTTCCCGATCGCAGGTTTGCAGCACGCCGTTCGTCTCGATCTCCCGCTGGAAGAGGTGGTACTGGGGCTGGTTCGAGATCAGGCGACGCAGTCCCAATTCGCGGCCCAGTTCGACTGCGGCCTCGATGTTCGCGGCCGACCACAGGCTCACGCCCCCGTAAAGAACTTTACCCTCGGTAATCAGGTCATCGATCGCTCTCAGAGTCTCATCAAGCGGCGTCTCTTCGTCATAGCGGTGACATTGGAACAAGTCGACGTAGTCGGTACCGAGTCTCTGGAGGCTCATGTGGACCTGCTCGAAGATGTGCTTGCGCGAGAGGCCGCGGTCGTTGGGTCCGGGTCCAACGGGAAAGTATGCCTTGGTGGCGAGCACGTACTCGTGGCGCGGGATCGGCGCCAGTGCCGCACCCAGTACTTCTTCCGCTCGCCCGGCGGCGTAGACGTTGGCGGTATCGAATAGATTGATGCCGAGGTCGAACGCGCGCTGCACACAGGTCAGCGTGGCCGATTCGTCAGTCTTGTGGCCGAACGTCAACCAGCTGCCGAGCGAGATAGTGCTGACCTTTATTCCCGATCTCCCCAGGGCTCGGTATTGCATCGCTCGCTCCTAGTTCTGCGGCGGCTCGAAGATGCCGGCCGGCACCCGTGTCGAAACCTGCACGTCGGTGAAGCGAACGCTGTAAGAACCGTCCACCGGGTTGCGTTCGGTTGCTAGCATGACGTCGCCGAACTGCTGCCACTGCTCCCAGCGGAAGAACGTGCTCTTGTCTTCTCGTCCCTGTAGTTGGTACTGCCATTTTCTGACGAGGTGTGGCGACGCGGCGTCGACGTAGACCCAATACTGGCTGCCGGGCTGGAGGCCGGAATCATCGAACGACAGTCGAACGACCTGGTAGTTACCTGCCTCGTCCGAATCCGCGCCCAGGTGCTCGAGGTTCACTCCGGGGTCGCGCCAGAGGAACGGCATCAACAGCGCGAACGAGTCGTCAGCGAACCATGAGAAAGCGTCCTCGACCATTGTGGCACCCATAGACCCGGCGAACTCCTGCCCGTCGATCCAGACGCGGCCTTCCTTCGTTTCGAGATCGAAGATGACGACGACGGATTGGTTGCTCCGCATCACGGACCGGGAAGGCCCGGTCGCGACCTCGACACGGTAGCGGCCGTCGCGGCGGTCCCAATAGTGCATGCGGTCGCCCACGATCTGACCGTCGCGGACGAGATTCCAGCGGAACTGGATGTATCGGGCTCGCTCCCACGCCTTCTTTCCGCCTGTCGCAGCCATGACCGAATCGTGCCAGGCGTAGGCGGGACCCTCGGCTTCGGGTTCCGGTGCCGAGCAGGCAACGGCGATGGGCGCACAGGCGGCCAGAAGGAGCAGCAGAGTTCTCCTCATCAGTCGGCTCTCCTGAGGGTTCGGTGTGCTGTGGCGGTCCGACCTAAATCTGCAGGCTCATCTGGGTGATGCCAGAGGCGGCCGCCGTCCGCCAGATCGGTGCTCGGGCGATGCCGGACAGCTTGCGGCCGCGCAGCGGTAGCTGGATCGGCTTGCCGGGTCGGCCGCCGTTACCGCCGGCGTCGTCGATCGCGACGATGTCGCCAGATTCGGTGATCGCGACCACGGTCTCGTCGGGCAACAGGTCGAGCATGCCGACGACATCACCGGATTCGATGCGGGAGGGAAGCAGGCGGACGCCTTTGCCGCCGCGGGACTGGATTCGCGGCTCGTCGTGACTCAACAGTTTTGCGTAGCCTTCGACGGTGGCGCCCAGGATGGTGGAGCCGTCCCTCGGCACGACCAGAGCGACGGCTCGGTCGCCCTTCGCCAGCTCGATCCCTTTCACGCCGGATGCCGCTCTACCCATCGGCCGGATCGCCGATTCCTCGAAGCGGATGAGCTGGCCCTTGGCGGTCGCGAGGACGACCTCGTCGGTGCCACCGGTGATGCGAACGTCGAGGACCTCGTCTCCCTTCTCGACACCCACGCCGATGATGCCTCCGCCGCGCGCGTTCTTGTACTCCGAGAGGGCTGTCCGTTTCACCCGCCCGTTTCGTGTGGCGAAAACGGCGTAGCGATCATCGGAAAAGTCGCGCACCGTGTGCACTGCAGCGATCTCTCCGTCGATCTCCAGCAAGTCCGTCAGCTTCTGGCCCCGCGACGATCTCGTGCCCTGGGGCAGGTCGCCGACCTTCGTCGCGTAGACGTTCCCGTCACGAGTGAAGGCCAGCAACTGCTCGTCCGACTTGCACAGCCACACCTTGGTCACGAAGTCGCTGCGCACCGCCTCAAGGCTCTCGGCGGCCGCACGACCGCCATCGTTGTCAGCGCTGCGCGCCGGCAGCGTCTTGCTGTAACCGTGATGGGTCAGGAAGACGTGCATCTCTTGCTCGGCATCGCCGCTGGGCAACGGAAATCGGCCTTCGTCGTCGAGGATCTCTGTGCGGCGCGAGTCACCGTAGCGTTCGGCGATCGTCAGCAACTCGCGGCGCACCAGGTCGCGACGCCGCTTCTCGTCGGAGAGCAGCGCGATCAAGGTCTTGATCCGTTTCTCCAAATGGGCCATTTCTTCCTTGATCTTGCGGCTCTCGAGATTGGTGAGCTTGCTGAGGCGCATGGCGAGGATGGCCGACGCCTGCACGGCTGTGATCCTCAGCGCCGAGCGCAGGTTCTTCGCCGCACTCTCCGGCGTCCTGCTCGCCTTGATGATGCGTACGACCTCGTCGATGTTGTCCAGCGCCACCAGTAGTCCCGCGAGTATGTGGGCGCGTTGCTCCGCCTTCTCCAGGTTGTGGCGCGATCGGCGGACGATCACCTCCAGCCGATGGTCGATCCAGACCTCGAGTGCTTGCTTCAGATTGAGTTGACGCGGCACACCGTCTACCAGGGCGAGCGCTATGACGCCGTAGGTGTACTGGAGCTGCGTCTTCGTGAACAGCTTCTCCAGCAGTTTGCGCGGCTGCACGTCGCGTTTGAGCTCAAGGACGACACGCACGCCGTCTCGATCGCTCTCATCGCGCAGGTCGGTGACGCCCTGGATGGTTCCCTTGCGGACCAGCTCGACGATGTTCTCGATGACCCGCTGCTTGCTCACCTGGTAGGGCAGTTCGGTGATCACCAGCGAAGGCTTGCCGTAGGCGCCCTGCTCGACGTGAGAGCGCGCCCGCATCACGATCCTGCCGCGTCCGCTGCGGTACGCCTCCTCGATCCCTTCTCCTCCCCAGATGTAACCGCCGGTGGGGAAGTCTGGCCCTTTGACGATCTCCAGCAGCTTGTTCAGCGACGTGTTCGGCCGGCCGAGGATCTGCGCCGCGGCCTCGGCGATCTCGCGCAGGTTGTGGGGTGGAATCTTGGTGGCCATGCCGACGGCGATTCCGTCGGTCCCGCACACCAGCAGCTGCGGGAAGCCGGCGGGCAGAACCGTGGGCTCCTGCAGCCGCGCGTCGAAATTGGGCCGAAAATCGACCGTGTCTTTATCGAGGTCCCGGAGCAGGTCGTTGGCGATGGGCGTCAGGCGCGCCTCGGTGTAGCGGTAAGCGGCGGCGGGATCGCCGTCGATCGAGCCGAAGTTCCCCTGGCCGTCGACCGGCGGATAGCGCATCGAGAACGGCTGGGCCATCCGTACCAATGTTTCGTAGACGGCAGCGTCGCCGTGGGGATGGTACTTGCCCAGCACGTCACCGACGACGGTCGCGCACTTCTTGTGCGCTTTCTCAGGACTCAGCCCCGCCTCGTGCATCGCATAAAGGATGCGGCGCTGAACCGGCTTCAGTCCGTCCCGCGCATCAGGCAGCGCGCGTTGCACGATCACGCTCATCGAGTAGTCGATAAACGACTCGCGCAGTTCTTCTTCCAGAAAGCGATTTACGATGCGCTCCCGGCGAGCATTCCCAACCCTAGCCACACGTCCCGTCCCCGTCGAGGTAAGCGAACGAAGAGACACCGAAGATATCCTTAACCTAATGGGAAGTGCGAACTCTCTCAAGATGCTTTGGGAATTCCCAACAGCCGTTGACTCCTGAGCGTTCAACCGTCAATCTTCGACTTCCCATCACCAGAGGAGACCATGTGACCGAACCGGATTTCCCCGACGTCCAGGACGACGGCGTCCTAGAGCTTTCCTGGGAGCTCTTCGGCGAGCTGTGCCGCGTGCTGGCGATCCGCGTCGCCCGCGACTACGACCCCGAGGTTGTGGTCGGCATCGCCGCCGCCGGCGTGATCCCCGGC
>JBDHHX010000263.1:0-5139 GCA_039589155.1 Gemmatimonadota bacterium
AGCGAGTTGTGCACTGATATGGTGATCGCCACCGACGCGTCGCCCCAGGCGATCTGCTCGAGCGCGACCAGGTAGTCGAGCATGCCCAGCCCGAGGCCGTCGTACTCCTCGGGCAGCAGCATACCGAAGAAACCCAGCTCTCCCATGAGCTGCATGACCTCGCCGTGGAACTTGCTCTCGCGGTCCCACATGGCCGTGCGCGGCCGCAGCTCGTTCTCCGCGAAATCGCGGGCGAGCTGGCGAATCTGTTCTTGATCCTCGTTTAGCGTGTAATCGCGCTTCATCTAGTCTCACTTCGGCTTTGGGCGTCATTCCCCCAACTCCCTACCCCCTACCCACTACCCACTACCCACTACTCGTACGTATAGAACCCACGCCCCGACTTCCGCCCCAACCACCCGGCGTCCACATACTTCCTCAGCAACGCACACGGCCGGTACTTGTCCTCGCCGAGATCCTTGTGCAGGACCTCGAGGATGAACAGGCAGACGTCGAGGCCGATCAAATCGGCGAGGGCGAGCGGCCCGATCGGGTGGTTCATACCGAGCTTCATGATCTCGTCGATGGCTTCCGCCTCGGCGACGCCCTCGTGGTAGGCGAAGATCGCCTCGTTGATCATCGGCATCAGGACCCTGTTGCTGACGAAACCGGGCGAGTCGTTCGCGATGACCGGCGTCTTACCCAGGTCGGTTGACAGCTTCATGACGGCGTCGGCGGTGGCGTCTGACGTAGCGAGCCCGCGGATCACTTCCACCAGCTTCATCACGGGCACCGGGTTCATGAAGTGCATGCCGATGAACTTGTCCGGCCGGCTGGTGTGGGCGGCCAGGCGCGTGATGGGGATCGAGCTGGTGTTGCTGGCGAGGATCGTGTCGTCGCCGACGATCTTGTCGAGCTTCTTGAAGATGTCGGCCTTGAGGCCCTCGTCCTCTGTGACCGCTTCGATGACGATGGCAGCATCAGCGGCGACCTTGAGGTCGGTACCGGTACTGATGCGGCCCAGCGTCGAGTCCTTCGTCGCCTCGTCGATCTTCTCCTTCTTGACCAGTCGGCCGAGGTTCTTGTCGATGGTGGCGATAGCCTTGTCGAGGAACTTCTGGTCGACGTCGAGCAGCGCGACGTCGAATCCGCTCTGCGCGAAGACGTGGGCGATGCCGTTGCCCATCGTTCCACAGCCGATGACCGCGACTTTCATTCCTTTACTCATCTCGTTCCGCCTTCCTTGATCATTGGGGCGCGCACGAGTTCACAACAAAAAGCCCTCGGCTAGAAGTGCGCGAGGGCCATATACGATGCACTGGCGCTGTTCAGCAGCACCAGGCCAAGAGCCAGTACGGATACAGAGAGGAACGACCCCGCGCCAGCCGGAGTCCGGCTGGTGGTCAGGAACCTTTGAGCGGAGTTCTGCGTCCTCACGGAGTCGTTCCCATTCATAGGGTCAGTCGTATCTACTAAACGCGCTCGACGCTGACGGCTACGGCGTTGCCGCCACCCAGGCACAGCGTGGCCGCTCCAAGATTTACACCGCGGTCCTGCATGGCGCCCAGCAGGGTCACCAGGATACGCGCGCCGGAGGCGCCGATCGGGTGGCCGAGGGCGACGGCGCCGCCGTGCACGTTGACGCGATCGAAGTCCCAGCCGAGTCCGCGGCCATCGGCGATGGCCTGAACGGCGAAGGCCTCGTTGGCCTCGATCAGCTCGTAGTCGTCGATCTTGGTGCCGTCCTTCTCCATCAGCTTCTTCATCGCGTCGATCGGCGCGAAGAAGAGGTCGTTGGGCTCGGTGGCGCCGACGGAGTAGTTGCGGATGCGGGCCATGATATCGAGCCCGTTATCCTCGGCGAACTTCTGGGAGGTGACGAGCACCGCGGCGGCGCCGTCGTTCAGGGCCGACGCGTTGCCGGCGGTAACGCTGTACTCTTTCACGTCGTCGGGCGCGCTGTCGCCGAAGGCCGGCCTCAGCTTGGCCAGCGACTCGACTGTGGTGTCGGCGCGCGGGTTCTCGTCCTTATCGACGACGTCGACTTTCCCCTTGCGGCCGGGGATCTCGACTTTGACGACCTCGGCGTCGAACTTGCCGCCCTCGATCGCGGCCACCGCCTTCATGTGGCTCTGGTAAGCGAACTCGTCCTGGTCGGCGCGGGAGACGTCGGCCTTCATCGCCGTGTACTCGGCGTGACCGCCCATGTGGCAGTCGTAGAAACCGCACCAGAGTCCGTCGTGGATCAGTCCGTCGACCATGTTCTTGGTCCCGAACTTCACGCCGTCACGGTAGCCGAACAGGTAGTACGGCGCGTTAGACATCGATTCCTGGCCGCCGGCCACGACGACTTCGGCGTCTCCCGCCTTGATCGATTGGGCGGCCAGCATCACCGACTTGAGGCCTGAGCCGCAGACCTTGTTGATGGTGACGGCGGGCACGGATGCCGGGAGGCCGGCGCCGATGGACGCCTGGCGGGCCGGCGCCTGACCGACGCCGCCCTGGAGCACGTTGCCGAAGATGACGTCCTGCACCTGGTCAGGCTTGATGCCGGCGCGCTCGACGACCGCCTTGATGACGATGGCGCCCATCTGCGGGGCCTTGAGCTTGGCGAGTCCGCCGAGGAACCGTCCGATGGGGGTTCGCGCGCTACTTACGATAACCGGTGTCGTTCTTGGGTCTGCCATGGTGTTCACCCAAACCTTATCTCTCAGTCCGGCCGCTCGGCGACCAGAGTCGGTCTTTTTTCCTGGGGCGCTAGATAGCCCCAGGCTGTGTCAGGGTCATGCTCGAAAAGCAGCAAAGTCCGTTCCGCCGCGACGCGGTCGAGGATCATCCGCTTGGTGTCCAACGTGACAAGCGGTTCCACGTCGTAGCCCATGATCCAGGGGAGCGGCAGGTGGGCCGCCGTTGGGACCAAATCGGCCAAATAGAGGGCGGATTCGCCCTCCGACTCTATCAAAACAGACTGGTGACCCGGCGTGTGCCCCGGTGTGGGGACAGCTGTGATGCCGGGCACGATCTCGGCCGTTCCTTCGACCTGCTCGAACAGGCCGGCCGCGTCCACCGACTCGAAGTTGTGGAACAGGTAGCTGGCCCGGACTCGCTCGTTCTGCAGATGAGCGAACTCCCACTCGGTGCTCTGCACGTAGTGGCGGATGCCGGGGAACGCCGGGACGACGCTGCCGTCGGGCTGCGCGACCGTATTGCCACCGGCGTGGTCGAAGTGCAGGTGCGTGTTCACCAGCACCGTGACGTCCTCGGGCTTAAAGCCGGCGTCACGGATAGAGTCCTCGAGGGCCGTGGGCGCGCCGTCGTTCTCGATCCCGTAGATGTCCTTGAACTTGTCGTCTTCCTTGTTGCCGGCGCCGGTGTCGATGAGCACCAGCTCGTCTTTCGTCTCGACCAGCACGGGCCGCATGGCCAATGGGATGCGGTTGCGATCGTCGGCGGGAATCTTTTTCTGCCACAGCGGCTTGGGCACAACGCCGAACATGGCGCCCCCGTCCAGGCGCTGAAGCCCGGCGTCGAGGGCATGCAGGCGGAACGAGCCCAGCTCGCGTGTGACTACAGATCCCAAGTCAGCTGCTCCCCTTCTCCATCCTTCTTCTTGGCTTTGGCTTCACTCTTCTTCTTGCGACCGTTCTTCTTCTTGCGGCCGTTGGCTTTCTTCTTAGCCTTCTTTTCTTTCTGCGGCTTGGGCGGCCACTCGCCCTTCAGGAACTGCTGCAGCCGGCCCCAGTGATGGACCTCGTGCTCTTCCAGCCGGTCAATGAACTTGCCCAGCAACTCGGCAGTCGCCCTCGCATCGGGCCCGGCCCGGTGCCAGTCCTCGAAGGCGAGCGCGTAGTAGTCGGCCAGGGCGCCCAGGCTACGGCGCTGGAGCTCGGGGTGGAGCTTCCGCGCCAGCTTGAGCGTGCACAGCACCTCGCCGCCCAGCCGGCCGCCCTTGCAGCGCTCGTACTCGGCCTGCAGCAGCCGCCAGTCGAAGCTCACGTTGTGAGCGACGAAGACCGCGCCTTCCAGCTCGCCGCGCAGCTCGTCGGCCAACTGTGCGAACGTCGGCGCGCGAGCGACCATCTCGTCGGTGATCTCGGTGATACGCGATACCGTCGGCGGGATGGACCGCTGCGGATTGATCAGCGACTCCCAGCAATCGACGATCGCGCCGCCGACCATGCGGACCGCCGCCACCTCGGTCAGCCGGTCGCCCCGATGGGGCTGGCCGCCGGTGGACTCCACGTCGACGACGACGAACTCCATCTCCCGCAGCGGCAGATCGGCCCAGGCCGGTTCGCCCGCCGTCAGCCGCCAGCGCCCGCGGTTGGATAGGAAACGGGGATCGGGGCGGAGCACTTCGCGAACCAGCGACGTCGCCAGCCGCGTCGGCCCATACCGCATCCCGAACATCTCCTCCGCCAACGCTGGGGGGCGAGCGGGACCCGTCTCGAGCAGGGAAACCGCCCGATCGCGAAGCAGAGGTAGATCGTCCCAGCGTACGCCTAGAGCGCCGTTCATATAAGAGTTATGCCCCTGGGACGCGGAGGCCGCCGAAGAGGCGGGGTGGCTTCGGCCGCGGAATTCGCGTCGTTCCGGACCCGGGTCAGGCTGGGGCTGTAAGGATCGATACCGACACCGGAGGCTGGCCCGACGACCGGCTGGCCGTAGGTTGCAGCCCCCCAGGATGTGAAACTGACCAAATTTAGGGCCCGTTCAGGGCCGGCGCAAACCGCCCCAGGCCGGGCTTTTGCTGCCGTAGGCGCCGGCCGACTCGCGACTCAAGAGTTCAGCCAGGATTGGCGATCTGAGCGGGAAAGAGTCAGCGGGGACGGCGCTAGTTGGCACACAGCGCGCGTTGTATCTTAGCGTGCATGCGTCCCGTGCAGGCGCCCGCAAGCGTGGAGATCGATGCCACAGTAGTGCGGGTGTTGCTCTGTTGTAGAATTTCATGACTGTCTCCTCCGTTAAGGGTTTTGTCTATAGGCCATGAGCATACCACTCGGGTAAACTCAGGAGGAGGTCTTCATGAGTATCAAGCGC
This sequence comes from Gemmatimonadota bacterium, assembly GCA_039589155.1. Lineage (GTDB taxonomy): Bacteria > Gemmatimonadota > Gemmatimonadetes > Palauibacterales > KS3-K002 > Kutchimonas. The sequence continues at coordinate 5,020 of JBDHHX010000263.1, forward strand.
TTGCAACGGACGCGCTGTGCATCGGGGTGGGCTCTTCTGTATGGATGTTCGAGCGACGCCGCCATTCCCTAGTGGCGCCGCTGGAACTCTAAACCGTTAGACCGCGCCTCTTGATTGGGA
>JBDHHX010000264.1:0-5117 GCA_039589155.1 Gemmatimonadota bacterium
GTGGACGGGCAGTACTACGCAGTAAGCGACCGTTGCACACACGGCAGAGCGTCGCTCAGCGAAGGCTCGGTCGACGGCGACGGCTGCACGCTGAACTGTCCGTGGCACGGCGGCAAGTTCGATATCAAGAGCGGCGAGCCGGTCGGCGGTCCGGTGCTCGTGCCGCTCAAGAGCTATCGGGTCAAAGTTGAGGGTGATCGGATCCTGGTTGGTTGAGCAACAGCTTCAACAGCCGACAGCCGACAGCCAACAACCGGCTTCCAAGTTTGTTCTCAACGATCGACGCTCGACTACCGACTCCCGGCGTCCAGCGAGCGTCGGAAGTCGATCGTTGAAGCAAGACCTGAACGTCGAGTGATGGCTACCGGCTGTTGGCTGCCGCAAATAAAAAGGGCGGGCCATTTGGCCCGCCCTTTATTATTTGTATACGTTCCGGCGCCTAATCAACAATCACGGCACTTAACCTGTAATCGACAGGATTCACTGCTCGCCCATCCACCAGCACTTCGTAGTGCACGTGGGGGCCCTTGGCCAGGCCGCTGCTACCGACCAGCGCAACTGTATCGCCGCGTCGCACCCGGTCGCCGACCGATACGCGCAGTGTCTTCTGATTGTGCGCGTAGCGGGTCTTGATGCCGTTGCCGTGGTCGACCTCGACCGTCCAGCCGTAGCCGGGACGCCACGCGGCGTACGTGACCTGGCCGTCAGCCGTAGCCACCACCGGCGTACCCCGCGGCGCTGAAATATCGATGCCCTCGTGCGGGCGCCGTTTGTTCAGCAACGGGTGCCAGCGGCTGCGGCTGAACGACGAGCTCAGCCAGCCGCTCGTCGGGTCGATCGAGGGAATCCGCGTCAACTCGTCGCGGTTCTCCTCCAGCGCCCGAGAGGCTTCGACCAGGCTCGCCTGCAGCAGGTTCGACTGCCGCAGCAAACGGTTCAGATCCGTTGTCGCCGTGTAGACGTTTCCGCCCAGATCGCTGTCCAGCTCCAGCAACGGCTCGCTTTCTGCCGATGGCGTGCCCGGGCCGCCGATTCCCACCTGGCGGACGTCCGGGTCGATCTCCGGCAGGCCGGCCAGCAAGCGAAAGCGACGATCCCGGTCCGAGATCGCCGCCAGCGATTGGGTCAGTTGGTCGACCGTCACCTGCATGCGTTGTACGTCTGATACCAGCAGCGCGTTCTCCTGTGCCAGCCGGGAGGCTTCCTGGAGGTCTCCCAGCTTGAGAACCAGCGCACCGGCCGTCACGAAGATAAACAGAAGTACAGCCGCAACACCGCCGATCGCAAAGCGAAGCATACGGTGCGAGACATGCAGCGTATGCGCCGGCTGCGCCGGGTCGGTGATTACCAGGAACGTAAGGCGGTTTCGTTCCATTCGCGCTCTAGTTTCGGTTTCCCGGTGTATAGCGCGGCCACCGGTCGATAGCACTTCCTTACCCGCCAGGCGACACCAGTGCGCCCGCGGGGAGAACAGCTTGCCGATGGAGGAGGGGCAGGCGCCACGTTAATGCCTGCCGGCAGGACTGTCAAGCCACCGCGCCGGTCTCCAAAGTTTGCAAGGTCTGTTCCCTGGTTGCATATCGCATGTAAGTCGTTGTTGTACAATCTGTTAGACAAACTAGTCGCCGGCCGCCCGAACCGAAAAATCGGTAATAATTACTCACTGGTAGGGCATTTTTGACCGTCCGAGCGCCTCGCTCAGGGGCCGGTCCGGGAAGGGGCCGGGCGGCTCGGGAAGGGAGGGTCCTCCGGGCCGTCCCTGGCCTGAATAAGCGCCGCATCCGCGGGTAGTTCTCGGTAGGGAGGAGAACATCGAGACGCTGCCTCCCTCGTATTCGCAGGAGCCAACGACCTCGCTGCGAGTTGCGCCGCAACCCGAGCGCCGGCACAATACTGAGAAGCCCCACCGTATTAGAACGACCCGGGAGGGAAGCCGATGCTGGGATTCTATGTACTTACCGCCATCATGGGCGGTGGGCTGCTTCTCTTCTCGATGTTGAGCGGCGCACACCACGATGCTAGCGATGCGGACATCTCCGGCCTGGACACGGATGTGTCCGGCCTCGACGTTGACGTCGCCGGCGTCGACGTGGATGTGGACGTGTCGGGCATCGACGTGGACGCGCCGGCTCACCTGGACCACGACGTTGACGTCGGTCATGTGGGCGCCGGTGCGCTGGTGCTTGGCCTGTTCAAGCCGCGCAACATCATCTTCTTCATGGCGGCTTTCGGTCTGACCGGAACGCTGCTGACGCTGACCGGGAACCCGGAGGGCGCCACGCTGGGGTTCGCACTGGCGATGGGCGGAGGCGCGGGTCTCTTGACCCACGCGATCTTCCTGTGGCTGAGGCGGAGCGAGAGCGGCGCCGACGCGGTCAGCGAGCGCGAGATCGAGGGCCGGCCAGCGCGCGTCGTGCTGGCGCTGGCGCCGGGTCGGCCGGGACGGATCAGTTGCCTGATCGGCGACCGCGAGCAGTACGTAACGGCGCGGCTGGCGGCGGACGTCACGCGTCCGCTAGAGGCAGGCAGAGAGGTCGTGGTCCTGCGCGTCGAGAACGGGGTGGCGGAGGTGATCCCGTTCGACGCCATGGAACTCCCTCCAGCAGAAAGGTGAAGGTAGAAGCATGAGTCCGGACACAGCAGTAATACTTGGTATGGTCGGGCTGGGCGTGCTGATCGCGCTGGTCTACACAGTCACATCGCTAATCGTCATCTGCGAACCCAACGAGATGGTCGTCATCACGGGCCGCAAACGTACGACGGCCGACGGCCGTTTGGCCGGCTACCGGCTTCTGCATGGCGGTCGCACGCTGCGCGTTCCCATCGTCGAGAAGGTATCTCGCGTCGACCTGACGACGCTCCCCATCGAGGTTAGGGTCACGAACGCGTACTCCAAGGGCGGCATTCCGCTCATCGTGCACGGCATCGCCAACGTCAAGATCAGCGCCCGCGACCCCGTCGCCCACAACGCCGTCGAACGCCTGCTCGACAAGCCGTTCGATGAGGTCATGCAGATCGCCAAGGACACGCTCGAGGGTAACCTGCGTGGCATCGTGGCGACTCTGACGCCCGAGGAGGTGAACGAGGACCGGCTCAAGTTCGCGGGGACGCTCATCGAGGAGGCGGACGAGGACATGAAGAAGCTGGGCCTCGAGCTCGACACGATGAAGATTCAGAACGTCACCGACGAGGTCGAGTACCTGGACTCGATCGGCCGTCAGCGCACCGCCGACATCCTGAAGAAAGCACGGGTCGCCGAGGCCGAACGCAGCTCCGAGGCCGAGCAGACCGAGGCGGCGGCGCGCCGCGCCGCAGAGGTCGCCAAGATCCAGGCCGACCTCGCCATCGTCGAGAAGAACAACGAGCTGCGGATCCGTACCGCCGAGCTCGAGGCCGAAGCGCTGGCCAAGGAGCTCGCCGCGCCGGTCGCCGGTGAGAAATCAAAGGTCATCGCCGAGCAGGATCTGCAGCACGAGCGTATCGCCCTGGAGACGCGGAGGCTCGAGGCCGATGTATTGCTACCGGCCCGCGCCGAGAAGGAAGCGGCGGAAGAGCTGGCCAAGGGCGTCGCGGCGACGATCGTCGAGGACGGCCGCGCGCGGCTCTACGTGCTCGAGGAGATGATCAAGCTTTACCTGAACGGCGGTACCGACGCGGAGCGCATCTTCATCCTCAACATGCTGCCGGAGATCATCAAGGACATCACGAAGACGGTGGACGGCATCGACGTCGACCGGCTGACGATCATCGATTCAGGCGAAGGCGGCGGCGTCGCGAGCGCCGCGAATCAGTTGCCGGCAGCGGTGATCAAGCTGACCGAACAGATCGAAAGCGCCACCGGCGTGAACATCCTGAGCAAGTTGGGGAAGGGAATCGAGGCGGAGTAGAAATAGAATCATCAACACTTAACCCTCGATCTTCAACTTCTAAGTTTCCTTGGAGGTTGAGGATCGAGGGTTAGTTGTTGATGATTCGGTTCAGTGCTTCGGCCTCACGACCGTCCCGTCCCCCAGCACCCGCCCGCCACTATCTGGAAAGTCCAACCGACCCAACGAGTCCACCAACACCGCACCGCGCCCGGATGGATCGACGTATACCAGGCCTGGCTGCGTCTGGTATGTCGACCGAAACGCCGCCTCGCTGACTCGGCCGGCGCGGTCGATGGACGCGCAGGCGATGCCGCCTCGGTTCATCGGCTCGCGGAAATTGAACGGCCCATAAGTGAGCAGGTTCCCCAGCGAGTAGAAGACCAGACCGTCGCCGCGCCATTCCGTCGCTCGCAGCACGTGGGGCCCGTGTCCGATGACCAGCGACGCGCCCGACTCCAGCGCCTGGCGCGCGAACGCCACCGGGTTGCCCCTGTCCTCGCCAAGGAATCGCTCCGTCGCGTCACGCGTCCGTTGGGCGCCGCGCCCTTCGCCTCCCATGTGGACCGAGACGATCACCCGGCCGTAACGGGCGAAGGCCCGGGCGACGTGGCGGCGCACGGCCGCCAGGTCCCGCGCGTTTGGCCCGGCGATGAAGGTACTGAAGCCCAGGACCGCCAGCGTGTCGCCTCGAGACGTCACGGCAAGCGTCGCCAGCGTGTCGGCTCCCGTCACGGCGACACCCGCGTCGTGCAGGTGCCCCATGCTGGCCCACCAGCCATCCTGTCCAGCGTCGCTGGCGTGGTTGTTGGCCACGTTCCCTACGACGGTGATGCCATCTGCGAAACGCCCGATGGCGCCCGCCACGTAGATGGGCTGGCGAAACGCGTAGCAGCTGGTCGATCCGGGACGGCACTTGCGAGGCGCCGGCCCCTCACCGATCGCGCCCTCGATGTTCAGCAGAACGACGTCGGCGTCGGCGACCATCGAGCCCAGCGGTGCCAGCAGCGAGTCGGCGTTGGGGAAAGGAGGAACGCGAAAGCCGACTCGCGCCGAGGCGCGGCCGGCCCAGAGCGTGTCGAGGTTGTTTCCGAGAAGAAGGTCGCCGCCGGCGCAGATACGGATCGCGTCGTCGTTGTCCTGTTGGGCGCTTATCTCGGGAGCGGATGCTGCAAGGAGCAGAATAGCCGTGAGGGATAGCAGGCTCGACACCATCAAGCTTACTTCTCGGGCTTCGGAAACAGCACCGCC
>JBDHHX010000265.1:0-5059 GCA_039589155.1 Gemmatimonadota bacterium
CGACGGGGGTCCGCTGGGCGAGGAAGGTGGCCGGCTCTACGCCGCCAACATCGTCGGCGCAGTGACCGGCGCGTTGCTCGCCACCTTTGCGCTGCCGCTGTGGCTGGGCGTGGCCGGCAGTTACGTCGTGGCGATCGGGCTCAGCCTGACGATCGCGGCGGTCTCAGGAGTATTGTCGCGAGATGAGCCGCTTCGAGCGGCGGCGATGGCCGCCGCGGATGATTCGGCGGAGAGGCCACCCTGGTCACGACGGATATTGCTGCTGGCCTTCGCCTCCGGTTTCGCCACCATCGGTTTGGAGCTTCTGTGGACCCGGATGCTGGCGCTGGTGCTCCCGAGCTCGGTGTACTCGTTCGGCTCGGTTGTCGCCGTCTTCCTCGCCGGCCTCGCCGTGGGCGCTGCCCTGGTCGCCTGGCTGCTGAAGCGTTACCCGGCCTGGCGCGTACTTCGGTTCAGCTTGCTCGCCACCGCCGTGCTGGTCGCCGTCACGCCGGCGGCACTGGCGCTGTTCACCAACGGCCTGGTGCCGGTTTCCGGCGGCGGCGGCTGGACGTCCCACATCCTGTCGACGATGGCGCTGACCGCGGCAGTAGTCCTGCTGCCTGTGGTGGCCGCCGGGATGACGCTGCCCTGCGTCTGGGAGCTGTGGCGCGATCGGCCGGGGACCGGCAGCCGTCTGGGTCGGCCGACGGCGGTGAACACTCTGGGCGGCATCCTCGGCCCGATCTTCGCCGGCTTCGTGGCGCTCCCGACGTTGGGAATCGGTGGCAGCATAGCGGCGATCGTGGCGCTCTACGTAGTGATGGCGGAGGTCGGCGTCCCTCGGTCGGAGCGGCCGGCGTGGGGCGGCCGCGAGCGGGCCGTCGCCTATCCCCTGCTCCTGGCCATCGCGCTGTTCGCCGCTCCTACGTCGCTGCCGGTGGCGAACCTCGATGCGGGTGACCGGCTTCTGTGGTCGAAGGAGGGGGCGCGAGGCGCGGTGGCCGTGGTGGAGGGAAGCGGCGATCGCAGGATCAAGTTGGACAACTACTATGCCATAGGCGGCAGCCGGGTGGCCATCGAGGAGCGGCGTCAGGGTCATCTTCCGATCCTCCTCCACCCGGACCCGAGGCGCGTGGCCTTTATCGGGATGGGCACCGGCATCACGGCGGGCTCCGCTCTGGCGCATTCCCGGGTCGAGCGGATCGTGGTGATGGAGCTGGTGCCCGAGGTGGTGGAAGCGGCCCGCGATTACTTCGAGCCCTGGAACCAGGGTGTGGTCACAGAGCCGCGGGTGGAGATCGTGGAGGAGGACGGGCGCAACCACCTGGCCGGCTCCGACGAGCGTTTCGACGTGATCGTCGGTGACCTGTTCGTCCCCTGGCGGGCCGGAGTGGGCTCGCTCTACTCGCGGGAGCACTTCGAGACGGTGAAGTCGAGGCTCGAGCCCGGCGGCATCTACGCCCAATGGCTTCCACTCTGGCAGCTGTCGCGCCGGGAGTTCGACATCATCTCCGCCACGTTTCTCGCCGTCTTCGATCATGTCACGCTCTGGCGCGGCGTCTTCAATCCGGGCGGCTCCAGCGTCGCGCTCATCGCCCACGCCGACGGTCGACCCATCGATCTCCAGGCGCTGGCGGCGCGGCTGGCCGAGCTGCGCCGCGTCGATTCGTTCGACGATGGATTCCTGGCCGAGCTGACCGGGTTCATGGTCCTCTACGCCGGCGACCTGAGCGGCCAGGCGGAGCGGCTCGCCGGCGTCGGCATCAACTCGGACAACCGGCCGCGCATCGAATGGCTGGCTCCGCGCACCGCCGGCGCCGTGCTCGATGGCGCGGCGAACTGGCTCAGCGGGCCGGAGCTCGCCGATCTCTACGACTCGATCAACGCCCGGCGCTCGCTGCCGGGCGACCGGCTGTTAGAGGGCGGCGCTGACGCGAGGCTCTACCGGATCGCCGGAGCCGACTTCTACCGGGCGGCGGTGTTGGCGGCGGCCGGGGACGCGCAGGGCGCGCAGGCGTTGAGGAGCCGAGCGTACCGGAGCCTAGCGCCTGTTCGATGAAGCCGATTACGATCACGATTACGATCACAATCACGAGCGCGAGCAGGAGCGCGGAATCTCGCTCGCGCTCGTGATCGTGGTCTTGGTCGTGATCGTGATCGGCTTCATCTAACAGGGAACAATGGGACGGATCCGGCGGTATCTTGCTGCGATCCAGGACGAGTTCTATGGTTGGCCTGCTTCGGCCATCCTTCTATCCAGAACGAGGCGATACCGGCGGCGCGCCCGGCCGCGCGCCCCGAAGGACCAGCACTGATGTTCGAGAGAATCGAAAGACGGTTTCGTGGCCGGCGGCGGGAGGATCGCGGCGCTGCGGCCGAGCCGCAGAAAGCCGTGGACGATTCCGGCGACGGCAAGCCCAGCCTGATGGCCCGCATCATCCGGGGCTGGCGGCCCTGGCATACCATGGTCGCCCTGGCCCTGCTGTTCATGTGCACGCTGGGCGCGGGCCTGGTAAAGGCGACCTGGGACCGGATCTGTTTGGGCGACCGCTGCCCGTCGATCGCCCAGATCACGGTCTGGGAGCCCGAGGAGTCGTCGAAGCTCTACGCTGCCGATGGCAGCCTGATCCACGAGTTCTACGTGCAGCGCCGGACGGTGATCGATCTCGAGGACGTACCGCCGTGGGTCGCCGACGCGTTCGTGGCCATCGAGGACAAGCGATTCTACCGGCATGACGGGCTCGACTACCTGCGCACGGCGCGAGCCACAGTCGAGTACGCGATCTACGGCGCCGGTCGGCCCGGCGGCAGCACGATCACCCAGCAGCTGGCGCGGAACCAGTTCAGGGACCGGATCGGCTTCGAGGTCTCACCGGCACGCAAGCTGAAGGAGGCGAAGGTCGCCCGGGACATCGAGCGGATCTACACCAAGGACGAGATTCTCGAGGCCTACCTGAACCAGATCAACTTCGGGCCGGCGCACGGGATCGAAGCCGCGTCCCAGTACTTCTTCGGCCACCCGGCCCGCGAGCTGAGGCTGCCGGAAGCGGCGTTGCTCGCCGCGTTGCCCAAGGCGCCATCTACCTATTCGCCGTTCCGACATCCGGCCGCCGCCATGGGTCGCCGCAATCTGGTGCTCGACCTGATGAGGCAGCAGGGGTACATCAGCGAGGCGGAGGCCGAAGCGGCGAAAGCGTACCCACTGCCGAAATCTCGGGGCGGTGGCCAGGAGAACGAGATCGCGCCCTACTTCGTCGAGTGGGTCCGCAGGATGCTGGATGACCGTTTCGGCGACGATTTGTATCGAGCCGGCTTCCGTATTTACACGACGCTGGACCTGGAGATGCAGGCGCTGGCCGACTCGGCGCTCAAGGCGCACCTGTCCTTCCTCGAAGAAGAGGTGGTCGATTACGAGCACATGACGTACGAAGAGGCGCTCAAGCTGCCGCCCGACTCCATCGACTGGACGCAGACGCCATACCTGCAGGGAATGTTCGTCGTCCTCGACCCTAAGACCGGGCACGTGAAGGCGTTGGTCGGCGGCCGCGATTCGAACCACTCGCAATTCAATCGGGCGACCCAGGCGATGCGCCAGACCGGCTCGGTATTCAAGCCATTCGTCTACACCGCCGCCATCGCCAACGACTTCCCGATCTCCTACGTCATCTACGACGCGCCGCTGGAACTGGACCAGTACGACCCCGAGGGCGACTCCACCTGGATCTGGTCGCCGAAGAACTACGACAACCGCTTCGTCGGACCGATCACGCTGCGCGACGCACTGCGCCGCTCTCGTAACGTGCCGACCGTGAAGCTATCGCAAGAGGTCGGGATGGAGACGGTGGGCCAGCTGGCGCGGCGGATGGGCATCCGCTCGCCAATCCCGCGAGTCGCGGCGGCATCGATCGGCGCCGCCTCCGTCATCCCGCTGCAGATCGCCGAATCGTTCACGACCTACGCCAACCTTGGGATACGCGTCACGCCGCAGCCGATCGTGCGCATCGAGGATAAGACGGGCCGGACGATCTACGAATCTGACACGGAAAGCGCCCGGGTGCTGGAGGAGCAAGTCGCCTGGATCATGCTGACGGTGTTGCGAGACGTGGTGACCACGGGTACCGCGTATCGCGTCCGGCGCGACTATCTGGCCCCAGAGATCCCGGCGGCGGGCAAGACCGGCACGACCAACGACGAGAGCGACATCTGGTTCGTCGGCTTCACGCCCGACCTGCTGGCGGCGGTTTGGATCGGGTTGGACGACCCCACGAAGATCTTCGACAACGCGGTGGGCGGCGGCCACGCGGCGCCGGTCTGGGGTGCGTTCATGCAGCGGGTCTACCAGGACCGTCCCATACCAAACCCATGGGAGCGGCCCGGCGGCCTGGTTTACAGGACGGTGGACAAGCTGAGCGGAAAGCTGGCGACCGAGTACTGCCCGCTGGACGGCATCTACACCGAGGTCTACCTGCCGGGTACGGAGCCGATGGAAGAGTGCGACCTGCACCAGCCGACGCCGTGGGGGCTGCCGCCGGGGGGCGGTAGTCGGTAACCGGTTGCCGGTTACCGGTGGAGTAGACTAGTGGACAAGTAGACGATTGGAAGAAATGCCGGCTTCTTGTCTACTCGTCAACTCGTCTACTCATCGGCAGAATCACCACAGATCACAATCACAATCACCCGCCATCAGCGCCTCGATCTCCTCCACCGACTTCGGCGCACCCGCCGACAGGACATCGTGACCTGACTCGGTCACCAGGACGTCATCCTCGATGCGAACGCCCAGTCCTTCCTCGGCCAGGTAGATGCCGGGCTCGACGGTCAGGACCATCCCCGGCTCCAGCGGTGCCGTATAATTGCCGACATCGTGCACATCCATGCCCAGCCAGTGTGAGAGGCCGTGCACGAAGTAGCGGTCACAACTCGAGCTGCCGCAAAGGCCGTCTGAGTGCTTCCGCATGAAGCCGCGCGCGATTCGTTCCAGTTCCCAGATCGATACGCCGGGGCGCACCGAATCGATGACGACTTGCTGGGTGGCGAGGACGAGTTCGTAGATCTTCCGCTGGCGCTTGGAGAACTC
>JBDHHX010000266.1:0-5050 GCA_039589155.1 Gemmatimonadota bacterium
CGGGCACATTCGGATTCGGTCTGCGTTACGGCCTGACGCCACTGATCGGTCTACGCTTTGACCTTCGCGACTATATCTACTCGTTCCAGCCTACGGCGGGCAACTTCACTTTCGACGCCAAGACGCAAAACGACTTCATCCTGACGATCGCTCTAGAGTTCGCGTTCACCCCCGCACAATAAGGATCAGCGCTCGATACGCTCGAGGCGCCACTCGTCACCGACGCGCTGGAAATACATGCGCAGATTGATGTCGACGTCGCGCTGTGCGTGGGTAGACGAAAGCAGGAAGGTCATACTCTGCTTCACGCGTACCTCGGCTCGGTCGCCATCGATCGCCGGCTCCCGCTGGTACTCCATCGTGATCTCGAGGCTGTCGGCGCTCTCCATCCAGAGCGACAGCAGGTCGGCGTCATCTCGCGGGATGGAGTCTCGATAAACATCTCTGGCGAGCCGCTCGAAGTCTTCCGCTTCCAATGCGCCACGGTACTCCTCGATCAGCGCGCGTATCGCCGTCTCCGGCGGGACCGGCGGCGTCTCCGGCTCCGGTTCCACCGTCGCCGAGGTGTCGGGTGGCGTGAGTTGCTCGTCGGGTCCGGCCGGCACGGCGGCAGCGTCCAGTCGTTGTTGGGAGAGCGTGGCCAGATTCTCGAATTCTCGCGCCGAGGTCGAGAAGCCCAGCGCTGCAGCGACCAGCTCGCCGGACTCGAGGGCGCCCTCCGCCGCGGCCAGCTGCTCGTCGAGGAAGGCGAAGCGATCGGGGAAGACGGAGTCGGCACGCGCGCCCAGGGCCGTCTGGCGTGAGCCACCGGCGGCATCGCGGGCCTGCTCCGCCCGTCCACGCTCCGCTTCGTTCTCGCGGCCGGCCTGCGGGTCCACCGCGCCCGATTCCCCGCTCGCTTCACGTTGCGGATCGGTACCTGGCCGAGTGTCGTTCCCCTCGTCGCTGCCTTCCAGCGGCGTTGCGGAATCGATGGGCTCGGTGCCAGTCGTGTCGATGACCGCCGCCGGACCGGCTTCAGCTCCGCCGACGGAGAGCGGCGGCACGAGGATCTCCGCCAACTGCTGGTCACCTTCGTTGACCGGCGACGTGATGCGCTGGGCCACCACGAAGCCGCCGGCGACGATGGCCACTACGGCGACCGCCAGCCCAGCGACCCAGCCGATTCGGCGGCGATTCGGCTTGCGGCCCGCGGCGGACGGCTCTGCATCCACGGCCACATGGCGAACGACGGGGGTACCCAAGGCCTCGATCAACGCGCCCATCGATTCGAAGCGCTCTGCCGGTGCTTTGCGGATCGACTGGCCGATCACCTGTCTCAGATCGAGCGGTACATCCGAGCGCACGCTCTCGAGCGGCTCCGGGTACTCGTGCAGGTGCTTGTAGACGATACCGGCCAGGCTGTCGGCGCTTAACGGGAACCGACCCGCCAGCATCTCGTATGCGACGAGGCCCAGCGAGTACTGGTCGCTGCGACCGTCGATGTCCTCGGCCTCCTCGCACTGCTCGGGCGACATGTAGTACGGCGTGCCCATCACGTCACCGGGCCGCGTGAGCGTCGTGCCGGTGCCAAGCGCCTTCGCGATGCCGAAGTCGGTGAGCATCAGGCGGCCATCGCGGCTGCCCTCCATTAACATGTTCTCCGGTTTGATGTCCCGGTGAACGACACCCTGGGCGTGCGCGTAGGCGAGCGCGTCGGCGGCCTCCCGCAGGTAGCGTCGGCAGACATCGACGCCGAGCTGCGGAGTCTGGCGTAGAACCTGACGCAGGTTGGGTCCGGCGATGTACGGCATGGTGAAGAAGATGAGCCCGTCTCTCTCCAGGACCTGGTAGACGGGAACGACGTTGGGATGGTGAAGTTTGCCAGCCGTGCGGGCTTCGCGTTGGAACCGCTCGACGATCTCGCCCTGCTCCGCCAGCGCCGGCGGCAGCAGCTTCATGGCGACGCGCCGCTCCAGCGCGATCTCGTGGGCCAGGTAAACCCGGCCCATCCCACCTCGGCCAAGCTCTCTGACGATCGTGAATTCACCTTCTGTGACCTTACGTACGCGGTCGAGCAGGCCGGTAGGATCGGAGGCGGCGGAGGCCAGGAGCTCGTCCTGGTCGCCGCTTGTTGGCGTGCCGCAGCTCGGACAGAAGAGACTGTCCTCGGGCAGCTGGGTGTTACACAGCGAGCAGGTGATCATCGCAGAACGGTTAACGCGCGGCGTTCACCGTAAAGTCCGGCGTTCACCGTCGAGAAAACGGGTTGCCACTTGAGTTTATGTTAGTCGGGCTTGTGATGTTGGACAAGTTGCGCGGAAGGATCAACGACGCTCGAGCTCTACGATTCGCCAGCCGTCGCGCCCCAACTCCAAGGATACGCGCAGCTTGAGCGTGAACTTCTGGGCCCGCTTGGTACGCTCGAGAACGTACTCCATCGGGTAGTCGACTTCGACGACGGCCCGATCTCCTTCGAGACTCACGTCTCGTACCTCCATCTCGACCTGCAGCCCCTCGGCGTTGTCGAAGATCTGGCTCAACATTCTGGAGTCTGTCTCCGGCACTTCACCGCCGTAGATGCGACCAAGCTCTGCCATGTCCTCGCGCTCGAGCGCGGCACGGTAGATCTCGAGGGCCGCTTCCGGCGCTGCAATCGTCGCCGTGGTAGAGGATCCTGCAGGCGGACTCTCTCCACCTGGGTTCGTCGCACTCTCCTGGTCGTTGTGACTCGAGCTGTTCTCTGCGTTAGCCTGACTCGCGGTGCCGCCGTTGTCTTCGGCCGCGCGGCGTCTATCGTCACGGCTCGTCGTCGGCTGCTGCCTCGGCCTCGACGTCGGCGGCGGCCCCGACGGCTGCGCCGCTCGACCGGCGCCGGCCGCGCCGGGCTCGGTCGTGTCGCCAGCCGTTTTCGGGCCGAGCTCCGCCGGCGGACCGGCGAACTCGTAGTCCGCATCGGCAAGCGGATCGACGTCGATGAAGCTCAGGGCAGATTCGATCGATCCATCCCCTGGATCGATGCGGTTCGCCGAGGCGCCGTCTCCGGAAACGGCCGCCACTCCCAGGTAGAGCAGGATGGCCGCGGCCGCCGACAGTCCAGCGGGCCATCTCCACTTCTTCAAACGCTCGCGCTGGTGGAACCTCGCCAGCCGGTCACGCACCCAGAGTGTTTTCGCCTCGTAGACGCCCGACACGTGGCTAACTCGACGCCGGATCGCACTGCTCGGCTTCTTTGCGTCCTCGCCGCTCAGCGCCCAGGCGAATTCGTCGATGGTCTTGAAGCGGCCCTTCGGGTTCTTCGAGAGCGCCTTGTGGATCGCGGCGGCGACGTGCGGCGGAACCTCGGACCGGCGATTCTCGAGCGGTTCCGGATACTCGTTGAGCTGGTGGTGCAGTAGCTCGCGAAAGCCATCCACATCGAACGGGTACTCGCCGGCCAGCATCTCATAGGCGACCAGAGCCAGAGCGTACTGGTCGCTCCGCCCATCGACGTCTTTGTCGCCGTCGCATTGCTCGGGCGCCATGTAGTGAGGCGTCCCGATCATGTCGCCAGGCAGCGTAAGCGGCTCCGCGCCCAGCGCCTTGGCGAGCCCGAAGTCGGTGAGGACAACGCGTCCGGTGACCTCGTCGAGCATTATGTTCTCGGGCTTCACGTCGCGATGGACAACGCCGTGCTCGTGTGCGTAGGCGAGTCCCGAGGCCGCCTGGCGGATGAACTCGATCGCCTCTTCAACGTCGAGCGGTCCCTCGTTGTGGATGAGTTCCCGGAAACTCGAACCCTTCACGAACGGCATGGTAAAAAACGACAATCCGTCGCCCTGATAGACGGCGAAGACGGGAGCGATGTGTGGATGGCTGAGCTGACCCGCTGTCCGCGCCTCGTGCTGGAATCGCTTGACGATCTCAGGGTACTCGGTGAACAGAGGAGAGAGGACTTTAAGTGCGACCTGTCGATCGAGGGCGATCTCGTGCGCCAGGTAGACGCGCGCCATTCCGCCGTGCCCGATCTCGCGGAGGATCTTGAACTCGCCGGCGGTGACCGCCCGCAGATGGTCCAGCAACTCCTCGCTGATCGGCGAGCGCTCGCCCGAACCCAGAAAGAACTCCACCGCCGGGCCAGGCGTCCCGCAGTCGGGACAAGGCGCGCCGTCAAAGGGCAAATTGGCTGAACAACGCGTGCAGGATAATGCCATAACGCGTGCTACGGGGGAGGATCTCAAGTGAGTTCTGGGGTACACAGAGGGGACAGAAAGTTAGCGACTGGCCGGGTCGGGTGCAACGACCAGCGAACCGGCCTCAAACGGCGCAGACGGCGCAACTTCCTTGCGCATCAGCACTTTTGAGCCTAGCTTGCCGCCGCAACACTGCCCCGCACCCGGCGTTCCTCCCCGCGGACCCGATAGGGACGCGCGCAACCGTCCCGATAGGAGTCTACAACCCGACGGCGAGAAAGATCCGTGACACGTAACCAAGGTCTGGGCATCACCGCACTCATTACGGCACTTGGAATAGCGAGTCCTGCGTTGGGCCAGGAAGCCGGAATATTCACGTTGACGCCGTACATCGGGATCTACCTGCCGGCGGCCAACCTGGTGAACAACCAGCTGGTGCCCAACCCGGGGCCGCTGGACCCCGAGACGTTTACCATGGGGCATAAGACGGGCTTTGCCCTGGGCGTCCGCGGTAGCCGAAGCGTGAGCAGCAAGCTGTGGCTGGAGCTGGAGCTGCAGTACGCGTCAAGCGACGTCGAGGCGACGGCGACCCGCCGCGAACCATTTCCGGAACCTACCCAAACGCTCGACGCGCACGTGATCACGATTGGTGCGAACGTGCTCTACGAGCTCTTCAGAGCGCCGTTCACGCCATTCGCCATCCACCTGCTGGGCGGCCTCGGCGTGACCTTCCAGGGCGGCGAGTTCTTCGACGAGGGTGGTGGGTTCTTCGACAGCCTCGAGAGCGGTTCGGACATCGGCCTGATCCTGGGCGCCGGGCTGCGCTACGAGCTGAGTCCAAAGCTGGGACTGCGCTTCGACATCAGGGACTACCTGTATCGGTACGCACAGTCGATCCC
>JBDHHX010000267.1:0-5305 GCA_039589155.1 Gemmatimonadota bacterium
AACATTGGACATCCGACATTGAACGTTGAACGGGCTCGGCGCTGACGCGCCTCGAATGCCTGAACCTCGAACAGTAAACATCGGACATTGAATATGTTAGAGACATTCGATGCTCGACGTACAATGTTCGACGTTTCAACGTTCGGTAGGGCTTTCGATGTTCGATGTGGGATGTCCAATGTTCAATGTTCAACCTGCCAGTACTCGACGCACGACTAAGAAATGACACCCAAGACCCGCACCCTCTTCCTCTGTACCGACTGCGGCGGCGAGACCCACCGTTGGGAAGGCCAGTGCCCACACTGCAAAGAGTGGAATACGCTGGTCGAGGAGCGCGTGCGTCCGGCACCGACGTCCGAGCGGATCATCGGGCGCGACGCGTCCGGCGATGTCCGGGCGGTTAGTCTTGCCGACGTCAAAGGGATCGAGCGATCCCGCTGGCCGACGGGTCTGGAGGAGCTCGATTTCGTACTGGGTGGCGGCGTGGTACCGGGCTCGCTTGTCCTGTTGGGCGGCGAGCCCGGCATCGGTAAATCCACTCTTCTGCTCCAGGTGTCCGCTCGATTGGCCGGCAGCGGGTTCAAGGTTCTGTACGTGTCGGGTGAAGAATCTGCGTATCAGGTGAAACTTCGGGCCGAACGTCTCCACGAACCGACCGGCGATGTGCTGCTGTTGGCCGAGACGTCGGCGGAGGCGATCGTCGAGCGTGTCGAAGAGCTGTCTCCCGACGTGTTGGTGCTCGACTCCATCCAGACGCTGTACACGGACCGGCTAGACGGTGCGCCTGGCAGCGTCGCTCAGGTGCGGGAAGTGGCGGCGGGTCTTCAGCGAGTAGCGAAGCGACGGGAGATGGCGACGTTCGTCGTCGGGCATGTGACGAAGGAAGGCGGCATCGCGGGCCCCAAGACGCTAGAGCACATCGTCGATGTCGTTCTCTATTTCGAATCACCCACGGGTCTCGATCATCGAATCGTCCGCGGCACGAAGAACAGGTTCGGTGCCGCCGACGAGATCGCTCTGTTTAGGATGGGTGCAGCGGGTTTGGAGGCGGTCGAAAACCCGTCGGCTCTGTTCCTCCAGGGCAGGGAGGACCGCGCCAGCGGCTCGGCGGTGGTCGCAGCGCTGGAAGGAACCAGACCCGTGCTTGTAGAAGTGCAGGCTCTCGTCAACCGATCGGTCTACGGCTCACCGCAGCGAGTGGCGACTGGGTTTGACAACCGGCGCCTCGCGTTGTTGCTCGCCGTACTCGAGCGCCGCGCTCGCCTGAAGACGTCGGATCTCGATGTCTTTCTAAACGTGGTCGGCGGCCTGCGGCTATCCGAGCCAGCGGCCGACCTTGCAGTCGTGGCGGCGGTCGCGTCGGCAACCCGCGATGTGGTGCTCGATCCGGAGGCGGTGTTCGTCGGCGAAGTGGGCTTGGGCGGCGAGGTGCGACCGGTCAGCCAGCTGGAACGTCGGCTGAGCGAAGCCGGCCGCCTGGGTTTCAATACGGCCTACCTTTCCAGATCCAGCGAGGTCGCGGGGAAGAAATCTCCGTTGGCGCTGAAGCGAGCGCCGAACGTCGGATGGCTAGTCGATGAGCTCTTTGGGTAAACGTTGGGCAGTCATCGTCGCTGCCGGGCGTGGGCTTCGCTTCGGTGGCGATGCGCCCAAGCAGTTTTCGCCGCTGGCGGGTAAGCCGATGCTGCTCTGGAGCGTCGAGGCCTTCCTGGCTATCCCTGACGTGGCCGGCGTGACCCTGGTGTTGCCGGCCAACACCGTTGAGGCACCGCCGGTCTGGCTGGCCGAGCTGGAAGACGTAGACCTGGTTGCCGGGGGGACACATCGAACGGACTCGGTTCGCCTGGGGTTGCAGGCGGTTCCAAGCGAAGCCGACCTGGTCGCCGTGCACGACGGAGCGCGACCGATCATCTCCCGGGAAGCGATCACACGCGTGTTCGATGCGGCTGGACCCGGGCTTGGCGCTGTCGCCGGACGACCGGTGACCGACTCGCTCAAGGAGGTAGACGGGGAGCGACGGATCGTGGGCGCTCCCGATAGAGCGCGCCTCTGGCGGGCTGAAACGCCGCAGGCGTTCGCGCTCGAGGACATAATTGAGTTGCACAAGCGGGCCGAGTCGGATGGTGTACACATGTCTGACTGTGCCGGTCTCTGCCAACTCTATGGACTCGAGGTGGTGATGCTGGAGATCGAAGGGCCCAACCCGAAGATCACCCGCCCGGAGGATATGGACTGGGTTGGGGCCTACCTGGAAACGCGGGAAGCATCGTCCGCCCGGGATGGCTGAGATGGAAGTCGAAATCGTCCCCGCGCACAGCGCCGAAGAGCTTGCCGCCGCCGCCAATCGAGTAGCCAGGGTGTTGGCCGCCGGCGGCCTGGTGATTCATCCAACCGAGACCGTGTACGGGATCGGCGGCGACGGATCGGAGCAAAACAACCAACTGATCGGCCTCGTCAAACAGCGCGAAGAGGGACAATCGTTGATCGTGCTGACACCCGGCCTCGATGTGCTGCGCGCCGCGTGCGCGGCGCTCGAGTGGTCAGAGGCGGCGGAGAAGTTGGCGAAGCAATTCTGGCCGGGTCCGCTGACGCTCATCGTTGGGTGTACGGGCGCTCCCAAGAGTCTTGTCGGAGTTGGTGGTGGTCTGGCCGTGCGCGTGTCGCCACACCCCGTCGTGGCCGCCGTTTTGAAGCGATGGGGCCGACCGATGACGTCGACGAGCGCCAACCTCACGGGCGCTGTGCCGGCGCAGACGGTTGAGCGCGCGCTCGAGGTGTTTGCGAACCGCGACGACCTGGATGACCTCGAAACTCTGGTCGTGGCAGTCGACGCAGGACCTTCCCAAGGGGCGCGGCCATCGACCATCGTTAGTCTCGTTGAGTGGCCGCCACGCTTGATCCGGGAAGGCCCGCTGACACGGGAGGAGATCCAGAAGTGGTTGCCGGAGTTGAGCTAGGTTTGCGACGATGACGAGCGACAGTCCAACGACCTATAACATCCTGTTCGTTTGCACCGGCAACACGTGCCGCAGTCCGCTCGCTGAGGTCATCGCGCGCCGCGACCTGGAGCATCGCGGCTGGGGCCATGTGAGCGTCGACTCCGCTGGCAGCGGCGCCGTTTGGGACGCTCCCGCCTCGGAAGGATCGCTCAACGCCGCCGCCGAGATCGGGCTCGACCTGTCCGGCCACCGGTCTCAACCGCTCACCCGGCAACTCGTGGAGAAAGCCGACATCATCCTGGCTATGACCGAAAGCCACGTGGTCGCTGTTGGCATGCTGGGTGAGGATACCCAGGTATCGTTACTCAGCGAGTTCATCGATGGCGCCGATGCCGGCGAGCCGATTGCCGACCCGTTCGGCGGCCCGATCGAGGAGTACCGCCAGGCTCGCGACCGTATCGCCCGGGCCATTGACGGTCTGCTCAACCGACTCGCCGCGATCCTCTCGCCGTGAATCCAGACGCCACCATTCCACAGCTTTTCGTTCTGCTCGGTGACCCGGTCCAGCACTCGCTGTCACCGCGAATGCAAAACGCAGCCTTCGCGGCCGCGAAGCTGGATGCCGTCTACGTCGCGCTCCGGACGCCAGCCCAGATGGTCGGGCCGTTGATGCGGGAAGTCGCGGTAGCGGGAGGCGGCGGCAATGTCACGCTGCCTCACAAGGGCGTGGCCGCCCAGGCGTTGGACGAGGCCAGCGAGGCGGTCCACGCCACCGGCGCCTGCAACGTGTTTTGGTGGGAAGAAGGGAAGGGTTTGTGCGGCGACAACACAGACGTGGAAGCGTTTCGCATCGCCGCCGAGGCCGTTACCGGATCGAGCCTGCTGGGAGCCCGGGTTCTGTTGCTGGGCGCGGGTGGCGCAGCGCGGGCGGTTGTGCAGGCCTGCCTTGCGGCCGGCGTGTCTCAGTTGGACGTACTGAACCGGTCCAGCGAGCGTGCGGTTCAGTTGGTCAATGGCTTCGGTCGACCTTCGATGCTCAATACGGTCGATCGTTCCGGCGTTGTCGGCTCGGATCGTTACGATCTTATTGTGAACGCGACCGCACTCGGACTCCGGGAGGCCGACCCGCTGCCGCTGGAACCGGAGGTTCTGAACACCGCCGCGGTTCTCGATCTCGTGTATGGGCTCGATGAGACGCCGTTCGTAAGGGCTGCGCGGAAACTGGCACTCGAATCGATGGACGGGAGACGGATGCTGGTAGAGCAGGCGGCGCGAAGCTATGAGACTTGGTTTGGATTCGAAGCACCGCGTCGCGTAATGTACGCCTCGGTCGGAATGCAGACGGCTTAGAAGACGATCGAAGAGCAGGTGAGGCCGCCGCCGGCCTTCCTCGATTCGGAGATGTCGATCTCCATGGTGTCGAAGCCCGCCGACTCGATCGCTTCGCGAGTCAGCGGCGCTCCCGCCGGAACGATCACGCACCCGTTCACCGAAAGACAATTCGCCGCGTGCGCCTCGCGCGATGGCACGTCGATCGTCTCATAGCGGTCGAACGGCTCTGGCGGAAAGTGTCCGGGCCGCCAAACCAGTACACCCTCACCGAGGTAGGTGCATGCCGATTTCAGGTGCAGGATATCGCGCACCTCCACAGGAACGACCTCGGTGTCCGTAGCCGACAGGACCTGCTGAAGTTGCTTCACGGCAGTCGCTGTCGTTCGGCGCGTGAGGCCCACAAAGAGGTGGTCCTCGATCTGCAGCACGTCGCCCCCATCCAGCGTCGCCGGCGCCGCGATACGCTGGATGTGTTTGTGCTCCTTCAGGGCCGCCTCGACCGCCTTGGTCTCGCCGCGCCGCGCCTTTGCGCCCGGGCGGCTCACCACGGCCAGGTCGCCGACCACGATCGCCGCATCCTCCACATAGCACGAATCAGGGAATCGATCGTCGGCCGGCAATTCGATAAGCGACAGCCCTAACGCCATCAACGTCTCGCAGTAGTACCCGTGCTGTTCGCGCGCCAACTCGACATCGATGGCCGCCTGGCCCTCGGGCTGGATGGCCTTATCGAAGCTAGAGGGTACGTCCCTAACGATGGCCTTCGTCGCGATAAGCATTCTTAGATCACCTCGCGGCTCCCCAACTCCCCGAACCCCGGAATCCCCGAATCACCTTCGACAATTCCCCCAATTCCCATCAGTAACGCCATGACGTGAGATCCGCACCTTGCGGGGCGCTCTCCCACATCCGTTCCATGTTCCTGGGCACGTACATGGTGTTGTAGCGGAGGCGCGAAATGTGGTTGGGGTTCTGCTGGTCGCCGTTCCAGCAGTGCTCCGCTCGGTCGCCGTAGTCGACGATTCCGTCATAGT
>JBDHHX010000268.1:0-5039 GCA_039589155.1 Gemmatimonadota bacterium
AGCGGCAGCAGCCGGCGAACGGCGACGACGTCCCTCCATACGAGGTCAAGCATCGGACGCGCCTTCCGTGGTGTAGAGGACGACGTCGTCCAGCGTGGCCCCCTCGATCACAACGGAGTCACCGAAATGCCGGCGCGCGGAGGCGGCGTCGTCGGTGAGCGCCTCGAACCCGTGGGCGCCGCGGTGGACGCCGCGGAAGAAGTCGGGCGGCAGCGAGTCCAGCTGGTCGAGGCCGCCTTTGACCAGCGCCCAGCGCTCGAGGATCTCGTCTTTCGATTCCGAGAAGACGATGCGCCCGTTCTGGATGAGCGTGATGTAGTCGGCGATCCGCTCCAGGTCCGACGTGATGTGGGTGGAGAAGAGGATCGAGGCGCGCTCGTCCTGCAAGAGCTCCATCAACGTGTCCAGCAGATCGCGACGGAAGACGGGGTCGAGCCCCGACGTAGGTTCGTCCAGAACCACCAGCTCGGCCCGGTGCGACAGCGCGAGCGCCAGCGCGAACTTGGTCTTGTTGCCGTGGGAGAGTTGGCCGAACCGTTTCGCCAGCGGCAGCCCGAAGGCGTCGGCGTGGCGGCGAAAGGCGTCGGCCTCCCACGTCGGATAGAAGCGCGCCACCAGCGCCGCATTCTGCGCCAGCGTCAGCGAGCGGTAGAACTTGGGCTCGTCGTGGACGAAGCCGATGCGCGAGCGGACCCGGGCGCCGTCGGTTGCGGGGTCCAGCCCGAAGGCGTGAATAGTTCCGCCGTCGCGGCGCAGCAGCCCCTGGATCAGCTTGAGCGTCGTCGTCTTGCCGGCGCCGTTGGGCCCGATGAGCCCCATGATGTAGCCGCGGGGCAGGGTGAACGACACGTCGGCCAGCTCGAAGCCGGGGTATCTTTTGCAGAGACCGCGGACCTCGAGCGCGCCGTTCGTCTCTGCGCTCATAGCTCCTGCCGTCGGAAGAGAGCCAGGGCGAACCGGTAGCCGGCCCAGTTCACCAGCGCGAAGAACGCCAGCATCAGCAGCTGGAAGGCGAGTGCGGGCAGGCCATCGCGCAGCGCGGTGATGCCGGCGGCCAGAGCTCGGAACGGTACCAGGACGCCGCCTTCCACTGCGTCCATGCTGCCCGAGAGCTTCGCGACCACGAACAAACCGGCGCCCAGCAGTTGGAATCCGACCATCATGAGCAGGATGCCCATCATGCCGAACCGAATCGTGAACGGGATGAGCAAGGAGAGAATGAACGTCGCGATCCCGATGACGAGTAGCAGGGTGTTGGGGCTGAGCAGCATCCCGGCGGACAGCTTGCTGCCGGGCATGAACTCCGCGACGACGACGCCGATTGCGAACATCCCGGCGATCATGGCCCATGCCGTCGCGTAACGACCCCGCGTTACGTCGGCGCGCGTCACGGGCAGCGTGCACAACCACGCGTTCGTGCCCGCCTTGTCGTCGACGTTGATGGGGATCACGGTCAAGAACGTCATGTAGACGCAGACGAAGATCAGCCACACCGTCGGGCCGCTGATCTCCCTCACCATCCAGGCCTGAAAGGCGGCGAAGAACAGCACCGACGGTAACATGACGCGCCAGTGCAGGATCATGTCACGCCGCACCAGTATCCAATCTCGACGGAGAAGCTCAGTCATCGCTCGAGCCCTCCTTTCCGTATAGCACCATGATATCCTCCAGCGAGGCGCGCTCGATCACGTATCCGTTGCCGAACCGTTGGCGCGCTTCGTTTACTTGCGAAGTGATTCCTTCGAATCCGTGTGCCCGGACGCGAACGCCCTGCAGGAAAGCACGGGCGTCGGCATCCAGAGTCTCGGGGCCGCCTTTTACCACGGCCCAGCTCTCGTTCAGCTCGTCCATTGGCTTACTGAAGACCGCGCGTCCGTTCGACAGAAACGTGACGTAGTCGGCGGCCCGCTCGAGGTCGGCGGTGATGTGCGTCGAGAAGAGCACCGACACGTTCTCGTCTTGCAGCAAGCCGGCGAGCATGTCCAGCAGCCGGCGGCGGAAGACGGGATCGAGTCCGGTGGTCGGCTCGTCCAGCAGCACCAGCTCGGCGCCGTGGCAGAGCGCCATGGCGAGCGCGAACTTCGTCTTCGTGCCGTGCGACAGCTTCTTGAACCGCTTCTTCAGCGGCAGCTCGAACTCGCCGGCCAGCGCCCGAAAGCGCGCGTCGTCCCACTTCGGATAGAAGGGTGCGACGGACGCCGCGACTTCTCTTAGCGTCGCGTCCGGGTGAAAGCGCGGCTCGTCGGGCACGAAGCCGATCCGCGACTTGAGCTCCGCCTCGTCGGCCAGGTTGTCGAGGCCCAGGGCGCGGATGCTTCCGCCGTCGCGACGGATGAGGTTTAAGATCAGTTTGATCAGCGTCGTCTTGCCGGCGCCGTTGGGGCCGATGAGCCCCATGATGTAGCCGCGCGGCAACCGCAGGCTGACATCGTCCAGCGTGAATCCTTCGTAGCGTTTGGTGACGCTCTCTATATGTAGTGCGTTGTCCATCTCATTCTTCTTCGGCGTAGAGGAGGCGGAGCATCTCCGCCAGCTGTTTCGAATCCACGTTCAGCAGCCGCGCCTGCTCCACCGCCTCCGCCAGCTTCTCCTCCACCGCCTTCATCCGCTTCTCCCGCAGGAACTCCGGGTTCTGCGCCGCTACGAACGTCCCTTTGCCGCCCACCGTGTTGATGAACCCTTCGTGCTCCAACTCCTCGTAGGCACGCTTCGTCGTGATCACGCTGATCTGAAGATCCTTCGCCAGCTTCCGAATCGAGGGCAGCAGCTCACCCTCCGACAGGTCGCCGGAGAGGATCTGGGCACGGATCTGCCGCACGATCTGCTCGTAGATCGGGTCCGGCGAGGCGTTGGAGATGACGATCCGCATGAGGCGTCTCGGGTTCAGGTGGCGAACGGTCCTTGTGTACCTACTGTATATTCCGTCTATACACAGTATAAAGCCTCGCGGCGGAATGTCAAGTTGAGGGATCGTTGATGTTGGCGCCCCAGGTTAGGGCACTGCTTGACAGAAAGGTCGGCCGCCTCCAAAATGGAGGAAATATGGAGGAAGCATGGCCACACTCAATATCAAGAATCTGCCGGACGACCTGTACCAGAGACTCAAGCAGCGGGCTCGGCGGCAGCATCGCTCCGTGGCGCAGGAGGTGACCCAAATCCTCAGCCAGACTTTGGCGGAGCCAGAGCCGCTGTCGATCCTCGAGCTGCGCGGGCTGGGCCAAGAGGTCTGGGGTGCGAGCGACGCGTCGCGGCACGTGGCGGAGGAGCGGCGCTCGTGGGATTGATGGAGGTTCTTCGGCCGGGCCCCGTCGCCATCGATACCGTGGGTTTCATCTACTTCATCGAGGACCACCCGCGGTTGGCGCCCGCCATCGCGCCACTGTTCGAGGCGGCGGATCGAGGCGAGCGGCGGCTGGTGACATCGGCGCTGACGCTGCTGGAGGTGCTGGTCGTGCCGTACCGCGCCGGTGATTTGGCACTGGCGGAACGCTACGAGGCGTTGCTCAGCCGCAGTGGTGGTCTGGAGCTGATCGACCTGGACCGGGGCCAGCTGAGATCGGCCGCCGCCCTACGAGCGGCCTACGGAATCCGCACGCCCGACGCACTGCAGCTCGGCGCGGCTCTAGCGGCCCGTTGCCCTTCATTCGTCACCAACGACCGGGATATGCCGGCGCCTCCGGGCATCACCGTGCTCCAACTCTCCGACCACATCGAATAGCCGGCAACAGAGGCTGCGGTGCGGATCTTGCCCCTCGATCAGTAAGCCCTAATCCGCTACGTGAGAAAGGTTGCCAGCTATCCCGCTGCTCGCCGGTAGAGCCAGCGGCGTGGCCGGCGTGCCTCAGCCACGGGTGTTGCAAGGAGACGACAGAATGCGCTCGAGAATCAGCAAGTTCATCTCTCCCGCCATTCTCAGCCTCACAGCGATCGCGCTCGCCGGCTGCAGCAAGGACGAGCCGACGGCGCCGCGCGTGGGCGTGAGTACCGATATCGTCGGAATCGGTGATTGTGTGACGAATGCCAATGTGACGGTCTGCCGGCTGCCCACGCTGAGCGGCGAAGGCGGCGGCAGGGCGGAGGACATCAGCGACGACGAGTGGATCGTCGGAAAGAGCGAGGCGATAGACGGTACGACTCGGCCGCTTAGATCGACGTTGTGGAAGCCGGACGGAACGCTCATCAACATGGGACGTGACGGCGACCTCGAGGACGGCTACTTCTCCTCGTTGAGCGGCGTCAGCAACAGCGGGTGGGTGGCGGGTGGAACGTTTGACGGCGGCAAGTCAACCGTTGCGCGCTGGAGCATTGGTTCAGGATTCGAGTTTCTCGACCTCGCCAGTGTCCAGGGCTTCGCACGCGCATTCGCGATAAACGATCACGGTGAAGTGGCGGGCTATATCTACGAGGCCGGAGTCAAGGCGCTGAAATGGAGGATTGATGGCGGCATCTCCACTGCTGGCGCATCGACGCTAGCCTTCGACATCAACAACGAGACCGCCTCCGGGCAACCTCGCGGCCGGATGGTCGGCCAGGCCAGGGACGCCGCCAACAATCGTCAAGCCGCGATCTTCCCGCCCGGCACCGACCCGGCGCTGGTTGGACCGATCGCCGGCGATGTGGAGAGCAACGCCAACGCCATGAACGAGGTGATCCCAGTCCAGCTAGTGGGCTGGAGCGAAGACGCATCCTACAGGCGTCGAGCCATGCGCGTCGATGGGGGCGTGGCGCGGGAACTGATCGGCTTGGGAGGCGACTATTCGGAGGCCACCGACATCAACGACGCCGGCTACGCCGTTGGTTTCAGCGCGCCCAGCGGAAGTTCACCGGTCCACGCGGTGCTGTGGACGCCGGGCGGCCAGGTCATCGACCTGGGCGGGCTGGGCGGCCCGGAACACAACAGCCGGGCGCTGGCGATCAACAACGACGGAACGATAGTCGGCTTCACGGAGATCGCCGATGAGGAGGAGTATCCCACCCTGTGGCGCGTGCAGCTGGACGAGCCGCCGGCGTTCGCCGACCAGGACGGTGACGGCATCGCC
>JBDHHX010000269.1:0-6999 GCA_039589155.1 Gemmatimonadota bacterium
GGTCGGATACGATGAGCGCTGTGCTTTCCATAGTTGGCGGGATTATAGGCGCCTGGTCCACCAGCACAACCGCTGGGCCGCTTTTGACCCGACCGCCTCCGTACCCTACTCTTCAAGGGCAGGCGCTGAGCTAGATTCTGCGACGGAGGAACGGTGCTGGAAGGCACGATCGACTTTCGAGTTCGCTATGCAGAGACCGACCAGATGGGCGTGGTCTATCACGCCAACTACCTGGTCTGGTGCGAGATGGGGCGGACGGACCTCATGCGCCAACTCGGCGCCAGCTACGCAGAGATGGAACGACGCGGAGTGTACCTGGCGGTGTCCGATGTCCATTGCCGCTTCCGCGGCTCGGTTCGCTACGATGACCAGGTGCGGGTTCGTACCACCCTGACCCGGGTGCGCAGCCGCGGCGTTTCCTTCTCTTACGAAGTGGAAAACCCCGACAGCGGGGCAAGTCTGGCCTCGGCCACCACCGACCTGGTCTGCGTCGATGCCGACGGCGCCACCAGGGTGCTCCCGGACGAGATCCGCCAGCTGCTCGCGGGGAGTGCCGGGACAGCAGAGCGAAGAAACATCGATACGGCTTCAGGTGTTGAACGGTAGTAACCATGAGCTCCTCTGCGCTCCCCCAAACGGCGACGTTCGTTTGCCACCGGGCGCGTAGCAGCCCGGTAGCCCGAACTCTCGTGGTCGCGGCGGCACTCGTCGCCCTAACCGCCGGACCGCTCTACGCCCAGTACGTCCCCTTCGGCAAGAACAAGGTCCAGTACACGCCGTTCGAGTGGCATATCCTCTCCGGCCCGCGTGTCGACGTCTATTTCTACCCCGAGGAAGAAGAGCTCGCCCGCGCCGCACTCAGCTACGCCGAAGAAAGCTACGACAGCCTGATGGTGCTCTTCCGGCACAGGCCGTTCCGACGCGTGCCGCTGTTCATCTACTCATCGCATCAGCACTTCGAGCAGACGAACCTGACGCCTAGTTTCCTGCCCGAGGGCGTGGCCGGATTCACCGAGTACTTGAAGCGTAGGATCGCGTTGCCGTTCAACGGCAGTTACGCCGAGTTTCAGCATACCATCAAGCACGAGCTCGTCCATTTCTTCCAACTCTCGAAGATCAGCCGCGTCTTCGATATGTACCCGCGATGGCGCGGGCCGGGTATCCCGCTTTGGTGGTCGGAAGGCCTCGCCGAGGCCTGGAGCTCGGAGCAGGACACCCAGGATGAGATGTTCGTGCGCAACATGGTCCTGAGCGGGCAGCTGCCGTCGCTGCCCCAGATCACCTACGATCGCAGCTTTCTCGCCTACCCGCTGGGCGGCCAGATCCATCACTACCTGGCGGAGCGGTTCGGGTCCGGCAGGGTAGCCGATTTCTACGACAACATCTGGAAGTACTCGAGCTTCGAGCAGGCGTTCTTCGAGACCTACGGTATCACATTAGAGGAGCTGTCGCGCGAGTGGGCCTACGAGTTGGAGCGCCAGTATTTCCCGATCTACGAGGAACGCAGCCCGGTGATCGTCGGCGCGCGGCCCATGCTTTCCAAGTTCCTGCCGATCTTCAAGCCGACCATCTATGACGCGCCGGGCGGCACGCCAGAGGTCTTCTTCATGTCCCCGCGCGACGGCTTCACGACGATCTATCGCATGCAGGTGGGTGGCGGAGATGGGTCGGTGCGCGGCGCTGTGCAGGGCGACAAGTCAGAGGAGTTCGAGTCGCTTCACTTCTACAGCTCGCGGATCGATGTCTCGCCAGAGGGTCAGCTCGTGTTCGTCTCCAAGTACCTGGAGCGCGATGCGCTCCAGATCTACGATCTCACGAGCAGGAAGATCGTTGGTCGTTACCAGTTCGAGGAGATCGTCGCCATGTCTTCGCCGGCCTGGTCACCGGACGGGAGGAAGGTCGTCTTCTCGGGTCTCAGCATAGCTGGACCGTCGGACCTCTACGTGATCGATTTCGACACGCAGGAGCATTATCCGATCACTTCGGACCTGTTCCTGGAGAATGACCCTGACTGGTCATCCGATGGCCGCTACATCGTCTTCTCATCCGATCGCACCGCCTGGGGTGACGATGGCAGCGAGAACCTGTTCCTCTACGATAGGGAAACGCATGAGACCCGCTACCTGACATACGGGCCATGGAAGGACCTCGACCCCCGCTTCTCGCCCGATGGCCGGCTCATCGTCTTCACATCTGACCGCACCGGCGTACACGACCTCTACCTGGTCGACCTCGAGGGGAGCGGCGGCCGACTGACGAACTACACCGGCGACGTTTTCGACGCCGATTGGCTGCCCGATGGCAGCGGACTCGTCTTCAGCGCCTACGAGGACAGGACGTTCAACCTCTTCTTCAAGGAGTTGGGTCCACCCGGTGCGATGCCGGACGAAGTGGAACTGATCGACGAGTTCGGTCCGCCCGGGCCCGGGCTCGCCTATGGCTGGGAATGGAAGGAGGTCTCGCACCCGGTGGTCTCGCAGGCCGAGAAGCGGCGCTACCGGACCAAGTACGGCCTCGACTTTGCCGCTGGCCAGGCGGCGTTCGCGCCCGGGTACGGTTCGGCGCAGGGCGCGCAGTTCTTGGCCAGCGATATGTTGGGTGACCACTTGATCCACTTTTCCATCATCACGCAGAACTTCAGCAACCTCGACGACATCTTTGACTCGTTCGCCGGGCAGCTCACGTATCTGAACTTATCGCGACGCGTGAACTGGGGGGTCGGCGCCTTCCGATTCAATGGCCGTTTCATAGATGCCGCATATGCGGACACGTACCAGGAAAAGACGTTCGGCGGTTTCTTCGTGGCCAGCTACCCATTCTCGGTGTTCCGGCGCTTGGAGCTGCAATCGACACTTGAGTACTCGGACCGAGTGGACGTCACGGATTTCTTCATAACGGATCCGATCACCGACGTTGATGACCTCTTCCTCACACGCAAAGGTATCATCTCGACCAACGCGGTCTCCTACGTCAAGGACAACACGCTCTGGCTGCCGACGGGGCCGATCGACGGCGTGCGTTACAACCTCACCCTCGGACTAGCAACCGATCTGACACATGCGCGCGCCGAGAGCTTCACGATCCTCGGAGACTGGCGGCGCTACATCAGAACCGGCATGCTTAGCGCCTGGTCGATCCGGGTCTTTGGGTACTACAGCGACGGTGCGATCCCGTCCCGAATCGCCATGGGCGGTCCCTACACGCTGCGGCTCTACCCCTTTCTCGGCTTTATCGGCAGCCGAGCGTGGTTGATCAACAACGAGTGGCGGTTCGCGCTCATGCACGGGTTCGCGCTCGGGTTCCCCTGGGGCACCTGGCGGTTCCCCGGCATCCAGGCCGCCCCGTTCGTAGACATCGGCGGCATCTGGCAAGAGACGCGTGCGCTCGAGGGCTCCTGGGGCAGTTATGGCGTTAGTTTCCGTATGGCCATCCTATTCCCGATTGTCCTCAGGCTTGACGTGGGCCGGCGGTTTACGATCGGGCAGTTGCCCACCTTCAGGATCCGAGATTTCGACAAGACCGAGGTCGATTTCTTCTTCGGCTTCAACTACTGATCGCAGCGGCCCGCGCCCTCCTTTCTTGACGCTCCCCACCGGGGCCGGTAATTTCGGCGGCGATTTGCGATCCATAATCATTACGGTGTTCTTCGCCGCGTTTGCCGCCGCGTGCGGCCAGCAGCTTCCGGAACCGGTGCCTCTCGCCGAGGCAGCGACGATGGCGACTCGGCTCCAGTTGGCGCCGGAGCAACCCCAGCTCATCACCTTCCAGTGGCGCTACCGTGGTCGTGACGGTCGCTTCTCCGGTGACGGTGGGGTGAGGATCAATCCACCGGACAGCGTGCGCTTGGACCTGCTGGGGCCCGGCTGGTCGGGCGTTCAGAGCGCCATATTGCTGGGTGACCGAGTCTTCTACCTGGGCGAGCAGCGAGTCGTTTTGCCGCCGCCCACGTTCCTGTGGACGGCTCTCGGCGTCTTTCGTCCGCCGCTGGGGATCGAGCCGCAGGGGGCACGTCGCGGTGAACGTGTGGAGCTCACCTATCGCTTGTCGGAGCGGCAAGCGATAACGTTCGCTTTCGACGGCATGGGCCGAATCATCGAGGCGGACCTGAAGCTGGGTGGCGACGTGGTACAGGAGATCAAGTTGAAGCTGCCGGAGGCTGACGGTGCGGCCGCTGCCTGGGTCCAGCCGCTGGAGGCCAGGTACCGTGACCTGGCCGACTTCCATGAGATAACCATCGAGGTCGAGGAGGCGAAAGCGCATGAGCCGTTCGAGCCGCGCATTTATCGCGGGACTGGCCGCTAGCTTCCTGGTGCCGTCGGTCACAGCCTGCGGGGTCTACTCCTTCACGGGCGGTGGCGGACTGCCCGGCCATATCAATACCATCGCCATTCTGCCGTTCGATAACCGGACGACACAGTTCACACTGACCCAGGAGCTGACCCAGCGACTCACTGATATCCTGCCCGGAAGGCTTGGTGTGAACCTGGCGGACGAAGGCTCGGCCGACGCCATCGTTCGCGGGACTATCACCCGCTACCAGGAGACGGCAGTCAACTACCAAC
Organism: Gemmatimonadota bacterium; assembly: GCA_039589155.1. Classification (GTDB taxonomy): domain Bacteria; phylum Gemmatimonadota; class Gemmatimonadetes; order Palauibacterales; family KS3-K002; genus Kutchimonas. The sequence continues at coordinate 4,563 of JBDHHX010000269.1, forward strand.
CCGATCCGGCCGGACCGGTCATCTTCCAACGACGCGTGGATGTTTCCGTCTCGGTAGAGATCTTCGATACAAAGGAGGAAGAAGTCCTCTGGGGCGCGCCATCGGTATCCGGCTCCGGCGAATACATACCCGAACAGCAGACCGAGGAAGTCGGTCGCGAGTTGGCGATCGACAATCTGGTAACCGCAATCATCGACGGTGCACAATCACAGTGGTGACTGAGCAGACGGTCGGGATCACGATCAGCAAAGGAGGGCGCCGGTGACGCTGGCCAGCGGCGCGGACCGCCGAGTCAAGCGTCGCCGCGTCATGCTCTGGGTCATCGCCGGCCTCTTCCTGGTCGGCCTGAGCGGTTACCGGGCGCCGTCCGCCGAGCCGGGGCCGGTCTCGGCCACGATGTCAGCGGCGGCCGTGCAGGAAGGTGACGTCGCGACCGATGCGTTTCTTCCTCATCCTCGTCGCGATCCTTCTGGTCGGAAAGTTCAGTGGCGAGCTAGCCGAGCGAGTCGGGCAGCCGGCGGTGCTGGGCGAGTTGTTGGGCGGTGTGATCGTCGGTGGAAGCATGCTTGGGATAGTGCCAACGTCCGCTGGCGACCCGATGGCCGAAACCATCCATCTGTTTGCCGAAGTCGGTGTCGTCATCCTCCTGTTCGAGGTCGGCCTCGAGACCGATCTGAAAGAGATGTTCAGGGTCGGTCCAGCGGCGGCAGCGGTGGCGGCCGTCGGAGTGGTCGCTCCTTTCGTTCTCGGTGCCGCCTACTGGTACTTCGCGAACCCGGACTTGGGGGCGCACCCAGAGGGCGTCAGCCTCACCAAGGTCGCCGTCTTCGTCGGCGCCACGCTGACCGCAACCTCGGTCGGCATCACGGCCCGCGTACTCACCGATCTGGACCAGATGCGGACCCGGGAAGCGCGCACGATCATTGGTGCCGCCGTTATCGACGACGTGCTCGGCCTCGTTATGCTGGCCCTGGTCGTCGGTCTCGCCGCCGGGTCGGCGGTCAGCTTGGGGATCGTGGCCTGGACGCTGGTCAAGGCCGTGGGCTTCCTCGTGCTCGCCGTCATCATTGGCAACTACATCGGGCCGCACCTGTTCGACTTCGTCGACCGGCTGCGCGTGCGCGGCGTGCTGCTCGTCGTCGCTTTCTGTTTCGCGCTCATCCTCGCCGCGCTCGCCGACCTCTCTGACTCGGCCATGATCATCGGCAGCTTCGCCGCTGGCCTCATCCTCTCTTCCACCAACCAGTTCGACCTTGTGGTCGAGCGCATCGAACCCGTCGCCGACATCTTTACGCCCATCTTCTTTGTCTCCGTGGGTGCCGCGGTCAACGTGCGGCTCATCCTGCCCTGGACCGAAGATTTCAACACCGGTGTCCTGGTCATCGGCGGCGTCCTCACGGCTATCGCCATCGTCGGGAAGATCGTTGCAGGCTGGGCGGTGCCGTGGGAGAATATGAACCGCCTGGCGGTGGGCGTCGGGATGATCCCCCGCGGTGAGGTGGGACTGATCTTCGCCGACATTGGCAGGCGCAGCGGAATACTCTCCGAGCCGGTGTTCAGCGCCATTCTGATCATGGTCATGGTCTCGACCTTCATCACGCCGCCGCTGCTCAAATGGATCTTTCACCGCAGCCAACATAGGGAGGTTGACGGCACGCCGTCGCCGGAACCTGCCGAATTCGGCGGAGGAGGATTCCACTGACGGATCCCGGCGTCGTACGGATCGCCTCTCGCGCCAGCCGCCTGGCGCTGGCTCAGTCGGAATGGGTCCGCGATCGACTGGCCGCGGCCTGGCCGCAGCGTGCCTTCGAGATCGTGAAGATGTCCACGGTGGGCGATCGGGTGCTCGACCGACCGCTGCCGGAGATTGGTGGGAAGGGTCTGTTCACCGAGGAGCTCGAGCAAGCATTGCGTTCCGGCGACGTCGATATCGCCGTCCACTCGCTCAAGGACCTGCCAACCGAGCCCGCCGCCGGCCTCAAGGTGGGCGCCGTCTGCGAACGAGAAGATCCACGTGACGTCTGGATCTCGCGCGCTGGCGGACCCCGGGACCTGGCGGCCGCCGCGCCCGCTACGCGCATCGGAACTAGCTCGGAGCGCCGTCGCGCCCTTATCCTGGCGCTGCGCCCCGACGTCGAGGTGGCGTCGATTCGCGGCAACGTCGAGACTCGACTGCGCAAGCTCGAGGAGGGCCAGTACGACGCTGTCGTCATGGCCGCCGCCGGGCTCAAGCGGCTCGGTCGCGCCGATCGCATCACCTCCTTCTTCGAGCCGCCGCAGTGGCTGTCGGCGCCGGGGCAGGGGGCCATTGCCGTGGAGAGTCGCCTCGACGATCCGAGGGTAGACCAATTGCTGGCGCCCATTGAAGATGTCCACGGTGGGCGATCGGGTGCTCGACCGACCGCTGCCGGAGATTGGTGGGAAGGGTCTGTTCACC
>JBDHHX010000270.1:0-4986 GCA_039589155.1 Gemmatimonadota bacterium
ATCGTCACCATCATCGATGTTGGCGAAGCGCGGGCGCAAACCGACCGCAGCGACATGCGGCAACGACTCAGCGCTGCGCAGACGCTGGAGCAAAGCGGTCAACTCGTTCGGGCGCGGACCGAGCTGGAGTTACTGCTGCGTGATTACCCGGCGGAATCGGGCGTCGTGCTCGCATACGAGCGCGTCTGCCGGCAACTTGGCACACTGCCTGACGCACTCGACGCCATCGCGGGGGCGATCCGACACGACAGCACTAACGCTCTGCTCTGGCAGGCAGAGCTTCGTGTGCTGGGCGACCTTGGACGTACCGATGAGCTCGTATCGGAAGGCGAACGCTGGCTGCGAGCGATGCCGGGTCAGGAGACGGTCTACCGGGAATACGCCATGGCGCTGCGTCGCGTCGGTGATTTCGATGGCGCCGCCCGCGTTCTGCTCGAGGGGAGGGAACGGACCGCACGTCCGGCCATGCTCACCATCGCACTGGCCGACATCTACGTCGACGAGGCTCGATGGGGCGAAGCGGCTGAGCTGTGGTTGGATGTCCTCGTGGCATCGCCCGACATGGGTTGGGATCTGGTCGTTTCTCGCTTCGAGTCGCTGAAGGTCGACCAGGGCGCCGCCGCCGCCGAAGTGCTCTTGCTGGTCGGCGACGTTCCATCCTCGATCGGCGCAGCGCGGCTTGGGACCATCGCCGCGCTCTACTCCATGCAGCCCGAGCTGGCTCAGGGTATGGCTGAGGCCGCCCTGTCCGAGATGTCTCGAGATCTGCGCCGCGACTTCATCGAGGATTTCGCCGCCGCAGCCGTTCGGCGTGGCCAGCCCGCGCTCGTCGCCTGGGCCTATCGGAACCTGCTCCGCGATATGCCCGGCGATTCCACGGCTCTCGACATCGCCCGCCAGATCGTTCAGCACGACCTGAGCGCCGGCGATACTGCCATCGCTCTCTCCACGCTCGACGCCCTCCTCTCACGCGCCCGGCCAGGGACAGCAGCCCACCAGTGGGCCGCCGCTTCGCGATTGCGGCTGGTCGCCGCGGCGGGAGAGGCGAACGATGCCGGCGACGGGCTCGAGATCTATGCCGAGCTCTATCCCAACGATCGCAACCTGCCTTACCTGGCGCTGGTTGTTGCCGAGGCGTTTCTGCGCGACGGTCGACCCGACGAGTCGCGCGACGTGCTGGAGTTGGTGACAGCCTCCGGCACTGATCGCGAGGTGATGGCCCAGATGTCAGCGCTGAGGGCTTACCTGGCGCTCTACGCCGGTGAGTTCGACGAAGCGCGCGCCAACTTCGAACTCGCTGCCGTTACGTTGACTGGTAGCGCCCGCGGTGACGCGATCCGCCTGCTCAGGCTGCTGCGCTCCGCCAGCGAAGACGAACTGCGCGCCGTGTCCGCCGCACACCTCGCAGTCATCCAGCACGAGCCCAAACTCGCTTTTGAACGCCTGATGAACGGGCTTGACGCCACCCGCCCATCCGCAGCTCGGCCGTCCCTACTCGTTTGGGCCGGTGAGCTGGCGCTCGCAGCCGGCGAACCACGGCGAGCCGAGCAGGTTCTGCGTAGCGTTCCCGCGCTTTACCCGGAATCCGGCGAGGCGCCGCTCGCGTTGATGACTTTGGCCGAGGCTCTCGCCGATGCGGAGCGGCGCGATGAGGCTATCGCGGTTCTCGAGACGCTGATCATCGACTACCCGGAAAGCGCCTTAACCCCCATTGGCCGCCGCCGCCTCGCCGAGCTGCGCGAGCAGATCCCTCGCTCATGAAATTCATACTCTTCTCGATTCTCGCTATCGCTTTCGCGCTCGAAGCAGCGGCGCCAGCCGTTGCTTCTGCGCAGTATCTGCTAGCCCCGATGGACAACGCCCAGGCGAACCACCTGCGCGCCTACGGACTCGCCTACTGGACGCTGCAGCGCGGCGAAACGGTGGAGTGGCTGCTCAACTACCGGGCCGGTTCGTTTCTGTTGCCCGACGGCGAGGAGGTTCGGCGCGAGGCGGCGCTACGTGGCGTTAGCGTCGAGCCGGTGAGTAGCGGTGCGTTGTCGAGGATCCGGGCCGAAGTCGAGTTGTCGAACATGGAATCGGTGATACTCGAGACGGCGCCCAAGATCGCCGTCTACACCGTGCCTGGCTCCCGACCCTGGGATGATGCGGTGACGCTGGCGCTAGCATACGCCGGCATCGAATACGAGCGGCTGTGGGACCCCGAAGTCGTTGCCGGCGAGCTCGAGCGCTATGACTGGCTGCACTTGCACCACGAGGATTTCACCGGCCAGTACTCCAAATTCTACATCACCTACGCTGGCTCCTCGTGGCTGCAGACCGAGGTCGCTCGCAACCGGCGGCTCGCGGCCCAACTCGGTTTTGACCATGTGCCGGGCCTGAAGAAGGCGGTGGCGGAAGAGATTCGAGATTACGTAGAGAGCGGCGGCTTCGTGTTCGCCATGTGCACGGCCACCGAGACCATCGATCTCGCGCTGGCTGCGTTGGGCGTGGACATCTCCGCAAGCTATGCCGACGGCGACGGTCTCGATCCCGACGCGCAGTCGCGACTCGACTGGGAGCGCACGTTCGCTTTCGAGGGTGCAGAGATCGTAGCCAATCCGGCGATCTCTGCGTTCAGTGATATCGATGGGCATCTGGTCAATACGCCGATGCGTCAACCGCTCGGTTCGTTCCGGCTCTTCGACTTCAGTGCCAAGATCGACCCGGTGGCCAGCATGCTGACGCAGAACCACCAGCGCGTCATCAGCGACTATTACGGTCTGACGACCAGCTACCGGCGGGCGCGTCTCAAGCCGTCAGTGACAGTGCTGGCAGAAGAACCGGGTGCGCCCTGGGTGAAATACCTCCACGGCAACTACGGGGACGGGACCTGGACGTTCTTGGGCGGCCACGACCCGGAGGACCCGCAGCACGTGATCGGCGATCCACCCACCGATTTGGACCTGCACCCCCACTCGCCAGGCTACCGCCTGATCCTCAACAATGTCTTGTTTCCTGCCGCGAAGAAGAAGCACCTGAAGACCTGACTGGCCCCGGGTCTACTAGGCCGATAAGTTAATCAATTCCAGTGCGAAGCCCGCTTCAGCGGTGGGTCGCGGCCAGCGTAAATCTGCCGCGGTGAACCACCTGGCGACCAGACGACAGGAGTTTGATAGAGATGCCTGAGTTCTCGAAGCAGTTCTCGAACTTGCCCCCGTACGCACTGGCTGACGTTCCGAAGATCAAGGCGGAGCTGATCAAGAAGGGCGTGGACGTGATCGACCTGGGCGCGGGCGACGCAGACCAGATGCCGCCGGCCCAGACGATAGCCGCGATCCAGGAGGCGGTCACCGAGGAGAGCATGAGCCGCTACCCGTTCCAGCGGGGCCTGCCAGAGTTTCGGCTCAAGATCGCAGAGTGGATGAAGAAGCGGTTTGCTGTCGATGTGGACCCGTTCGATGAAGTGCTTCCCCTCATTGGAACAAAGGAGGGGATTGCCCACTTGCCTTTGCTCTACATCGATCCGGGTGACGTCGCCATCGTGCCCGACCCCGGCTATTACCCCTATTTCGGCGGGACCTACATGCTGGGCGCCGACGCGGTCATGGTGCCGCTTCGCCGAGAGAAAGGATTTCTGCTCGATTGGTCGGAGGTGCCGGCGGATAAGCTGAAGCGGGCCAAGATCCTCTATCTGAATTACCCAAACAACCCGACCGGCGCGATTGCGCCGGACGAGTACTGGAAGGATGCGATCGCCTTCTGCCGCGAGCACGACCTGCTGCTGGTAAGCGACAACGCCTACTCGGAAATCGCCTTTGACGGTTATCGGCCGCCAAGTGTCCTGGAGTATGAGGGCGCCCGCGATGTGGCCGTCGAGTTTCACTCGCTCTCGAAGACATTCAACATGACCGGGTGGCGGATCGGATGGATGGCGGGCGCCAAAGCAGCCGTACAGGCGTTGGCCAAGGTGAAGGTCTACTACGACACGGGCGTATTCCTCGCCTGCCAGGCAGCCGGCGCAGCCAGCCTGGACGCATGGGAGGGTTTTCTACCCGGTCAGATAGAGGTCTTCCGCGAGCGTCGCGATGCGGCGGTCGAGGGCTTCCGGGCCGCCGGTTTCGAGGTCGAGTCGCCCAGGGCGACCATGTACTTGTGGATCCCGATACCCGGCGGCGGGTCATCTGTCGAGTTCGCGCGGCGGATCCTGCAGGAGTCCGGGGTTGTTCTCTTCCCGGGCGCCGGCATGGGCGCTGGCGGTGAGGGCTTCTTCCGGGTCGCGCTCACCAAGCCGGCGGATCGGCTGAAGGAAGCGGCGCAACGTGTAGCGGAAGTCTTGTAAGAGGAACAGGATGAAGCGCCAGGAGTATCACAATCAGTGATCCTCTCAACCGTTCTCAGGCCGCCAAAGGCGCCGCCGACGGGAAAGAACCCGAAGGCCAAGGCGCCCCGGAGCGGCGCGTTGGAGGCCTATCGCCGCCGATCGCGTCGCTACGACCGCGTCATATTCATTGGCGTGGGCGCGTCGGTCATCGTCCACCTTCTGTTTGTCTTCATGTCGGGCCTGATCGTCGGCTACTTGGAGCCCAACTACTCGGTGCTGCCGGCGGCGCAGCCGCGGCGCATTCGTGAGGAGGGGACGCAGGTCGTCGACATCAGGTTGACCGAGAACGTCGAAGTCGTGCCGCAGCGCACGCCGCAGCCCGAGCCCGAGCCGGAGGTGGTGCAGCCCATCGAGGTGATCGACCCGGTCATCGTCGGAACGGTGGCCGAGCGGCTGCGGCCCCAGCTGGGCGACATCCGGCTGCGGCTGATCCCCAGCCTCTTCCTGCCCAACATCGATATGACGACGGAGGAGCGAACTGCCGAGCTGCGGGCGCGGCTCTACGCCATGATCGAGGCCTACGACGATAGCATCGCCGCACTACTCGCGGCGGAGGCCGAGGCCATGGATTGGACCGTCGGTGAGGAAGGCAACAAGTGGGGCGTATCGCCGGGCCAGATCCA
>JBDHHX010000271.1:0-4971 GCA_039589155.1 Gemmatimonadota bacterium
CGCCGCCGATGCGAAGCTGATTTCGCTCGCCAGGCTGAAGGTGGCCAACCGCTTTCCCGCTTCGTCGGCTCGCGCACGCAGCTCACCCAGTTCGCGGATCGCCTGCGCCGCCACCGCCACCAGGTAGGTCGACGAGAAACGATCGCGGATCTCCGCCGGGTCCGCCGTCAGATCGCCCAACACGCCGGGCCCGATCAGGTAGTGGCGCGCCGTCGAGCGGAAGATCCGCTCGGTGCAATTGCCCTTGCGGCGCTCCTCCACCAACTCGACCAGCTTTTCCTTCTCCAGCTCACGCAGGTGGTAGTTCACCCGCTGCCGCGGCAGGCCCAGCTCCTCCGCCACCGATGAGGCGGAGCCGGGCTCGCGCAGCGATTCCAGGATCCGCTGGCGCAGAGGGTGGAGCAGCGCGGCCGCCTGTTCGGGCTGCCGAACCAAATCGAGTGCAGGCATAGCGGTCATCTGTGAGTCCTCGGTTCTTGTCTTTCCCGCGTGCCGAAAGGTAACTATGTCTTGACAAGATATACTGTCGGTAGCCCCGCGTCAAGGAACTGAGGAACTTGCCGCACCCGCAATCCCTTTTTATGCTGAAAAGCTGATGTTTACCTTATTGGATCGAATCAAAGGCGCCTTCGCGGGCTTCGGCGTAGGCCCGGATCAGGCTGGCCGGGCTGAGGCGGCGGAGCTTAGCGAATCGAGCCTTCCAGCGGACCAGCTGGGGAAGCTGGTCGCGGGCCTTGAAGAGTACCGTCTGGAAGCGGAGATCGGCGGCGGCGGAATGGCGCTGGTGTTCCGGGCTCGAGACACGAAGCATGACCGCCGGGTGGCGCTCAAGGTACTGCGGCCCGAACTGGCGTCGCAGGTTGGCCGCGAGCGCTTCCTGCGTGAGATCCGCATGGCGGCGCGGCTGACTCACCCGCACATCCTTCCGCTGCACGACTCGGGCGAAACGTCGGGTCTCATCTACTACGTGATGCCGTTCGTGGAAGGCGAGTCATTACGGGAGCGCATCAAGCAGGGCCCATTGCCGCTGAAGGAAGCGCTGGGAATCGTGCGAACCGTCGCCAGCGCCCTCGACTATGCGCATCGCCAGGGTGTCGTGCACCGCGACATCAAGCCCGAGAACATCATGATTCATGACGACGAGGCCGTCGTCACCGATTTCGGCATCGGCAAGGCGCTCTCCGCGGCGGGCGCCGGCGGCGCTCACCTGACGCAGACCGGGATGTTGATCGGTACGCCGGCCTACATGAGTCCGGAGCAGATGCAGGCGGAGGCTGACCTGGACGGCCGCAGCGACATCTACAGCCTCGGCGTCGTGCTTTACGAGATGCTAGTGGGCGAACGGCTCTTCACCGGTCCGAACTCGTTGGCCCTGTTGGCGCGTCGCGCGAAGGACCCCGAGCCGCAGCTCGAGTTTCCGGCCGACGTTCCTGAGGAGGTCCGGGCGACGGTGCGGTCGGCGTTGGCGGAGTCGCCGGACGAGCGGCCAGCTACGGCGGCGGACCTGATGGCGGCGCTTTCCGGCACGCTGAGCACGCCGACGATGACGACACCGCCTGCGGTACGTGCCGCGCGTAGCGCGGAGCCCTCGATCGCCGTGCTACCGTTCACCAACATGAGCGGCGACCCGGAGAACGAGTACTTCAGTGACGGGATCACCGAGGAGATCATCAACGCGTTGACCCAGTTGGGCGGACTGCGCGTCGCTGCTCGGACTTCTTCGTTCTCGTTCAAGGGCGAGAAGCTGGACGTCCAGCAAGCCGGTGAGCGGCTCAAGGTGGGCACCGTGTTGGAAGGCAGCGTGCGCCAGGCGGGCGACCAGCTGCGTGTCACGGCGCAGCTGATCAACGTCGATGACGGCTACCACCTCTGGTCTCAGCGCTGGGACCGCCGAATCGATGATGTCTTCGCCGTCCAGGACGAGATCGCCACGGCGATCGCCGATCGCTTCAAAGTCGCGCTGACCACGCCGGGAACGCCGCTGGTGAAACCGGCGACCAACGACATCAAGGCCTACGAGTTCTACCTCAAAGGCCGTTACCTGTGGAATCGTCGCACCGAGGCGGGCCTCGAACAGTCGATCGATTACTTCGAGCAGGCCATCGAGCGAGACCCTGGGTTCGCGCTCGCCTACTCTGGCCTGGCCGACGCCTATCTGCTGCTCGGGTCGTACAAGATGATCCCGCGGGAGGAAGCGCACGCCAAGGCGAAGCAGGCGGCTGAAAAGGCGCTGCAGCTTGATGACGGTCTGGCCGAAGCCCACACGTCGCGCGGACAGGTTCTGCGGATGGAACGCGACTGGGAAGGCGAGGAGCGGGAGTACCAGCGCGCGATCGAGCTCAACCCGAACTACCCCACCGCGCACCAATGGTACGCGACGTTGTTGGCCTCACTGGGTCGCATGGACGAGGCGGTTCGAGAAGTGCGGCGTGCCCAGGAGCTCGATCCCCTGTCGCATGCCATCGGCGTCACGGTCGCCATCGTCCTCGATCTCTCTCGCGATGTTGACGGCGCGCTTCGAGAGATCAGGAAGACGCTGGAGCTCGAGCCCGACTTCGCCAGCGCCATCGCCTATTCGGGCTACATGTACGCGCGGCAGGGATGCTTCGACGAAGCGATCGCGGCCAATGACCGGATGTTGGAGCGGTTCGGACCCGAGTGGGGCGGCGTGATCGCACACCGCGCCTCGATCTACGCGCTCTACGGCGAAGAGGATACGGCCAGAAAGCTGTTGAACGAGGCGATCGAGAAAGACGCCGACCCGGGCCACGTCGCCTTCGTTTGGGCCCGCCTCGGCGAGCACGATCTTGCCTTCGAGGCACTGGAGCGGGCCGTGGAGGAGAACTCCTGGTTCGTCTTCCACATGAAGGTGCACCCCGCACTCGACCCGCTGCGCGGCGACCCGCGATTCACCCGGCTGTTGGAGCGCATGGGGCGCGCCTGAGCAGCTACTCGCCCGTTCCTTTGCGCGCCGCTTCCGCCGCCCGCGTAGCCCGCGACTTCGTCGACGAAGATGGCGGCGCCGGCGGCGTGTAGGCGCTTCCCAGGCCGGCGGCCGTCGCCCGCCGGCGTTCCTTGAAGCGGATGTCATCCTCCGTCCGACGCTGCGCGTCCGCGCCCGGCGACCCGACTACGAACGAGTCAGCGAACAGCTCCAGGTAGTAACCCGAGCCCCAGGGGTCCAGGGCGCTGCGATCGTTCTCCGCCAGCCAGCTAGCGAAGCCGCCTGGCTGTGGGTAGCCACCCGTCCGTGCTTCCGCACGCACCACCGCCAACGCGATCTGTTCCACCTCTCGCGCCGCTGTTCGTTTGTTGCTCGCTTCGCTGACCGGAGTGATCAGCGTCATGATCCGCGTGCGGCTGCGGGGCTCCAGCATGGCCAGCCCGGCCACCACCACGAGGAAGAGCAGGATCTTCTTCACGGAAGGACTCCTGGTGCGTAGTCATGGGGGAGGGAAGCGGCCCGTGGCGCGGAGGCGACAGGGCGCCGAGAGCAAACATGCGTTTGTTCGCTCCCTTTTGCAAGCTCAGGGTTCTGTCACAGGCGCTCGACCAGGCGCACGATCACAACGATGACCAGCGGCAGCCAACTCGCCAGCCAGCGGCTCGAGCGAAAACGCCGCCGTTGTCGTGTCTCCGGCGCAAACAAATGTCGTTCGATGTCGTCCTGGTACAGATCGGAGATGCGCGATGTGTGTCGCCTCATGTGTGCACCGGTCGTGCCGTGGCGGGCGCGGCCGTGCGGCAAGTCGGCGAGCCGTCGAGACGGCAGGGGGGAGGTCCTGCCAACACGAGAGAGATGCATCTACCGGGCCAGAGAATTGTGAAAAGACGCGACTCGTTGCGGCAAAGAAAGATGGCAAATTGTGACGTCTCTCGCGGGTGGCGGATCTCGTGCGTCGGCGCCACAAGATCGCGGCCGAAGTGTCGCGAGGTCTCCGCGCTGGTTACCTTTCTCGGGTTGACGCACTCGAAATAGGAGGAAGCTCGATGTTGAAGAAGACGGCCCTGCTGTGCCTGGCGATCGGTCTGCTCGCGATGCCGGCCGAAGCGCAGACGCTGGAAGAGGTGATGGACAGCTATTACGAGGCGATCGGCGGTATTGACGCTTGGAAGGCGGTCAAATCAATGAAGTTCAGCGGTACGCTTTCCATGCAGGGGATGGCGATTCCTTACACCATGACGTTTATGCGGCCGAAGATGGTGCGGCGCGAGTTCACGGTGCAGGGGATGACCGGTATTCAGGCCTACGACGGCACCACGGCCTGGCAGATGCTGCCGTTCATGGGTCAGACGAGCCCCGAGGTGATGCCTCCCGACCAGGCGGAATCGATGGCGGAGGATGCCGATATCGGTGGCGCGCTGTTCGAGTGGGATACGAAGGGCAGTCAGCTGGAACTGGTAGGTAAGGAGGAGGTCGAGGGGACGGAAGCCTTCAAGCTCAAGCTGACGACGGCGAACGGTGATGTGGAGTACTACTACCTGGACGCCGGTGTCTTCCTGCCCATCAAGGTGGAGGGCAGCGAGGAGCGGCAGGGAGCGGTGGTACCCTTCGAGGTCATCATCGGTGACTACAAGGAAGTGAACGGGCTGATGATCGGCCACTCGCGCGAGAACCGCTCGCAGATGATACCGGGCGGCCAGACCATAACGATGGACAAGGTAGAGATCGACATCGAGATCGACGCGTCGATCTTCGCCATGCCGGAAGAGGAGGGCGGCGGCAACTAGTCGACGCGCGTCGCTACGAAACCGCCAGGCGCCCGTACCTCTCGGGCGCCCGGCGGTTTCTCTATTCGGACCGTAGCGCGACGATGGCGTCTACCCGGGTCGCACGCCGCGCCGGGATGTAGCAGGCAGCCAACGCCACCAGGGCAAGCAACATCGGGATGCCCAGGAACGTGATCGGATCGGTGGGCCGCACCCCCACCAGCATGCTGGTGAGCACTCGAGTGACGCCGAGGGCCCCAA
>JBDHHX010000272.1:0-4927 GCA_039589155.1 Gemmatimonadota bacterium
GAACGATTCCGTCGATGTGTGGGCCGAGATGTGGCAGCGGCAGGAGCGAATGGGAGCCGTGCCGTACTATATGTTCGTCGAGCGCGACACGGGCCCGCAGAACTACTTCAGCGTGCCGCTTGCCCGGACGCTGGAGATCTTCCAGGAGGCGTATCGGCGGCTCTCCGGCCTGGGCCGCACCGTGCGCGGACCGACGATGTCGGCGACGCCGGGCAAGGTTCTGGTCGACGGAGTGGCGCGTTTGAACGGCGAGCGGGTCTTTGCGCTCAGGTTCCTGCAGGCGCGCAATCCGGAGTGGGTCGGGATCCCATTCTTCGCTCGCTTCGACCGCGAGGCGACGTGGCTCGACGATCTGGAGCCGGCGTTCGGCGGACGCAAGTTCTTCTTCGAGGGTCAGAGCCGCTGGATCCAGTTGCCGCGCCGGCCCGCTGAAGACTTCCTAGCTCAAACCGGGGAAGAGTCGCTGGCGCACTGACGCAGGCAGTCCGCCGACCCTCGGATCCCGGTCTTTCCCAGCTTCACCCATCGCGCTATAACCTCTGATGCCTTCGAACGAGCGAGAGCGAAGCTGAGCGCGCAGCCGACCGGGGGAAAGCCGGATATCGATCTGGGATCGATCCTGGTGCTGATCGGCACCATGCTGGTCGACATGATCGGCTTCGGCATCGTCCTGCCGCTGCTGCCGTTCTACGCCGTGGAGTTCGGCGCATCCGACTGGATGGTCGGGCCGTTGATCGCGTCGTTCTCGTTTGCCCAGCTCCTCTCCACTCCGTTCTGGGGCAAGATCTCCGACCACTATGGCCGCCGGCCGCTGATTCTGGCCGGGCTGGCGTTTTCCGCCGTCTCCTACGTGCTCTTCGGGCTCGCGACCACGATCGCCGTGCTCTTCATCTCACGGATCGTGCAGGGAGCCTCCGGCGGCACTATCGCTGTGGCGCAGGCTTACGTGGCGGACACCACGGCGCCGGAGCGTCGCGCCGAGGTTCTGGGCTGGCTGTCGGCCGCCACGGGGGCGGCGTTCATGATCGGACCGGCCATCGGTTCGTGGGCCTACCGCTGGGGCGGCCACCAGGCGCCCGGCTTCGTCGCTGCGGCGCTGTGCCTGATCAACCTGGCGTTCGCGCTTCGCTACCTGCCGGAGCCCAGCGCGCCACGTGCCGCCGGATCGAAGTCCCGGCTGGCGGTGCCATCGCTCAGGGAGGTGATGCGTACCGCCATGCGCCGGCCGATCAACGTCATGATCGCCATCTACTTCCTGGGTATCGGCGCGTTTGCGTCGATCACGGCGATCTTCCCGCTCTATCTTGGCGAGCGCTTCGGCATCGATGAGACGACGGTCGGCTACGTCTTCGTCTATATTGGAGCAGTATCCTTGCTGGTGAGGGGTGTGGCGGTGGGCCCGCTGGTCACTCGGCTGGGCGAAGCGACCGTGACGCGCATGGGGGGCGTGATTCTGGGTACTGGCCTGGCGGTCGGTGCCTTCGCCACCAGCTGGCCGATGCTCGCCGTCGCTCTCACCTGCATCGCTGGAGGGACCGGGACGCTCTTCCCGCCGCTGGCCGCGCTGATCTCGCGTTGCACGGCCCCGGAGGTGCAGGGCAGTACGTTGGGGATCAACCAGTTCTTCGGTGGTGTTGCCCGTGTGGTCGGTCCGCTCTGGGGCGCTGCCGCCTTCGACGCGTCGGGCGCCTCGGCGCCGTTCCTCACCGCCTCGCTTGGCGTCGGCGTCGCCTTCCTTCTGATGCTGCGCCTCGAGCAACCCGAGCCGGTAATTGCGAGGGCCGCGAGCTCATCCGTCGCCGCCGGCGGTTCCGACGCGGCGACTTGACGATCGCGGCCCTCTGTCAGTGGTCTGCGGTCAGAGCACGCTCCGCCGCACCCTGAAGTCGACGTTCTCGCTGATCCACTTCCAGAGCAGATCCTGTTGGTCGACCGGCGCGCCTAGCGAGATCTGCGAGCGCCAGCCCACCATCACTTCGTCATCCACCGTCCACATGCGGACGCGCTTGCGCGGCACGTCCTGTTCCCAACGAACGGCGACCTCCGGGTTGGGATAGATCAGGCGAACCGTGACGTTACGCGAAAGGTACTCCAGTGGCTCGAGGTCGATGGTGCGGTAGCGGTCATCGGCGTCCGCCCGCGACGTGACGTCGGGGACACCATCGCTGACTACCAGGATGGTAATCGGCTTCAGTGTCAGATTCTGACGTTGCACGAAGTCGGCCACGCGTCCAAAGAAGACGTTGAAGTCGGTGAACGCGTCGTCGGGCTCGAACCACTCGTGAAGATCGGCGGCGATCTCATCCACCGTCTTGCCTTCGAAGTCGTGGATCGGGTGGAACGATTTCGTCTGGCCCGGCCGCTCGCCGCCGATCGAGCCGACGAAGAGGACCGCCGGCTCCTCCAACTCGCCCAGCTCCTTCATGTGCCCGTAGATGTAGTGGGCGGTGAACCGCAGGGCGTCGTTGTAGTTTCCGGTGTTCTGGAACGACCCGCTAACATCGATGCCGATGAACAGCACCATCCGCGGCTGCTGCTCCGTTCCTTCTGGCACACAAGCGCTGGCAAGCAGTAAGCAGAGCGTTCCCGCGGCGACCGCAATCCGGCGGCCGGGTGCCAAGGTCCTAGGCTTAAGGCGAACATTCATGGCTCTCACCTGAATTCGGGTGTCGGTTTCACCTTACTCGATACCGGATGGCGGCGGCCGGCGCCCGCGCAGCACCTGAGCGAGGGCGTCCTGCATCATCACCTCATCCAGCTTTGTGAACGGCAGCTTGAACGCCGCACGAGATGTGATGACCGTGGTCGCGCAGTTGATGGCTGTGGCCAGCAGCTGCAGCACCGGGAGCGAGAGTAATTCGAGGAGTTCACGGGCGCTGGCGCGGAACCATTCGTGCTCCGCCTTGAGCGCGTTGATCGGGCCGCGCCACCAGTCGGGCTCCGGCGCCTGTGGGCGATGCTCTTCCGGCGACGTCTCGACGCCGAGCGTCTGACGCGCCACGATGGCGAGCAGAGCGGGCGTGCCGTAGCGGGCGAAGAAGAACCAGGTCATCGCCCGGATGCCGATCCAGCCGACAGAAGCGAAGGCCAGGGTGGAAAGGAAGCCGAGGCGGACGCCGGTCGACGAGGCGATCCAGGGCGTGAGCGCGTCGATGAGCTCGCGATAGAGGAAGATGACCTCGAAGAACATCACGGAGATCTCGACGATGGTCAGCTGAACTAGCGCCTTGTAGTCCTTTTGGTCCATGGCGTCGGCCAGTGCCTGAACCATGGCGTAGCTGCCGGTGATGACCGCGAACAGGAAGAAGAACAGGATCGAAGCGATCGCGTTGCGAGCTTCGACGCCCGACAGGTCGTAGAATACCTCGGTGACCAGCGGCAACAGCGCGTAGGTGAAGATCAACGACTCCAACGCGCACCATGCGATGGTGAGCAGGAAGGCGAACCAGGGCACGCCCGGCTTGAAGTACTTGCGGCCCAGCCAATCCATGAAGGCGAACGGCGTCAGGAAGACGTAGCGGATGGCCTTCACGAACAGCGAGATCGAGAGCTTCAGCAGGCCCCAAGACCAGCCGACTAGCATCCAGAGGAAGCGCACGAAGCCGACCCAAAAGAGCCAGATACTGCGGCCGACCTCCCACCAGAGCATGACCAGCGCGGTCAGGAACTCGCGGCGGTGGGAGCGGAAGGGCACAGTGTAGAAGGCCAGCATCGTGCACCAGATTGCCACGACGACCAGCAAGGCTGGCAGCAGCAGCAGCACGCGGCTGAGCAGCGTGCCGAATCCCGAGCCCAGGTACCAGACCAAGGAAACGAGCGACGCCTGCACATCGGGAATCCACGAGATAAGGAGGGCCACCCACTGCACTTGTTCCGGCAGCGTCGCGATAACAGCGTCAAACATGGTTCACCGTCCTGTGAAACGGAGCACTCAACCGGCAGGCCCATTCGGGGCGCGGTTTCGGTTAGCAACTGGATAACGGGCGCGGAGGGTGGGGGAACCTTCCCCGGACAGGAAAGTGCCCAATGATACCGGCGGTGCGGAAAAGTGTCAAGCGGAAGTCGAACCGCCGAAGGGTTCCCCTCGCGCGCAACTCTATGAAAGTAAGGAACTTGGGGCGCCGGCTCTCTGTTGAAAACGCGGGGCTTGTCGCTGGCGGCCGCGGACGGCACCTTTTCCTACTGTCAACGACCGCGATTGTGGAGGAACCACATGCTCGCAGGCATTCTGCTCGCCGTCATCGTCGTCTTCATCGTTGCCTACCGGGTCTACGGCAATTGGATGAGCCGCGTCTTCGGCCTGAATGACAGCCACCTGGTCCCGTCGGAGGGGCAATACGATGGGGTGGACTACGTTCCGACCCGGACGCCAGTGCTGCTGGGGCACCATTTCTCGTCGATCGCCGGCGCGGGCCCGATAGTCGGTCCAATCCTAGCTGGCCTGTTCTTCGGCTGGGTGCCGGCGCTGATCTGGATCGTGGCCGGGTCGATCTTCGTCGGCGGAGTCCACGACTTCGGCTCGACAATCGCCTCGGTGCGACACAAGGCCAGGTCGGTTGCGGAGCTGGCCAGAAAATACATCACGCCCAGGGCATACAAGCTCTTCCTCGCGTTCATCTGGCTGGCGCTTGTCTACGTCATCGTCGTGTTCCTGGACCTGACCGCGGCGACGTTCGTCAACGTGGAGATGAACGGCAGCGGCGTAGCCATCTCGGCCACCATCTTCGTCGCGCTTGCGCTCGCCATGGGTTACATGACGTACCGGCGCGGCATGAACTTCAAGACTGGAACTATCGTCTTTCTACCGTTGCTGTTGCTCGCCATTTGGGTCGGCGACATGACGGCGGTGGAGGGTGGGATTCTGCCGGGAATCGCCGGCAGCGAGAAGAGCAGCTGGAACGTGGTTCTGCTGATCTATTGCCTGATC
>JBDHHX010000273.1:0-5420 GCA_039589155.1 Gemmatimonadota bacterium
GTCGACTGCCAGTTCTCGAGCTGGTTCCTGTAAGTCAGCCAGCGCTGTCGCAGGTTGCCAAGCCGCCGTCTCGACAACCCTTCCGGACTGTGACTCGCCGGATCCTGCATCAGCTCGTCCAGCGCCGCCACCATCGCCGGGTACTGCTCCCGCGCCGCACTCACCGCCGGATCCGCTTCCACACGCACACGGGCTTGCCGGATCAGCTCATTCGTTTCCTCGGCGCGCCGTGCCACTCCTGCGGCGGTCAGGTCGTCCTCAGGCGCGGGTGCCTGGGATGTGTCGGCTGCTTGCTGATCGCCGCCCGAGCTCTGCTCGTTTTGCCCGAACGCCACGCGTGCTGCCGTCGCGCCGTTCAACGCGAGCGCCAGAAGCACCATGACCACAACGCGGACCTGTCTCGTCATACTTTTCTCCGGCTTTTGGACGCCTATTGCGTGCTGAACAGCCCCGAAGATACTGTGGGGGCGCAGAAGGGGCCAGAAACGCGAATAACCTGGCGCCCGTAGTGTATACCCATACAGACTCGACATCTATCATTTGCCTGACCCCAACCAGGCGCTTCACCACGGAGGCTCGAAATCAATGAGGAGGCTCGAAATCAATGAGGTTTCACAGAGGATGCGCCGTAGCCCTGGCAACACTGTTCGCCGCCGCATGCTCCGGCGGAGGCGGCGAATGGGGCGGCTCGGTAGCTGACAGCGCAGGTATCACCATGGTGGCGAACGGGGCCGACGGCATGTGGGGCGTGGGTCAGGGATGGACCGTCGAGGAGGAACTGAAGATCGGCGCCATCGAAGGCGACCCGGAGTACCAGTTCGGTCAGGTCGGTGGTATCGCCGTCGATTCCGAGGGCAACATCTACGTAATGGACGTCCAGGCCCAGAACCTCAAGGCCTACGACCCCGAGGGTAACTACGTACAGACCATCGGCCAGCGCGGCGGCGGCCCCGGTGAGTTCCTGGGAGCCTTCTTCATCCTGATGGGCGCGGGCGATACCCTCGTCGTGCCCGACATGAACAACAGAAGGGTGAATGTCATCTCGCCCGACCGTACCGACTTCAGCAGTTTCCCGCTCACGCTCGACGGTGGCATACCTGCCGTCTGGGCTTCCACACCGTCTGGAGTCATGGCCTACCAGACTCGGCCGCTGGATCTGCCGAACCTGCCCCGTCAGGATTCGTCGGATGCAGTTCTCGTTTTCACGACCGACGGCACCATTACCGATACGCTGAAGAGATTCCCCACCGGCGAGACGATCTCATACGCTCAGGGATACCCCGACTACAAGATCTTCTCCACCGAGGCATCATGGACGCTCACCGATGACGGGAAGCTCCTCTACGGCATGAACGACGACTACCGCATCGAAGTCTATGCCGACGGCGCGTTGGAGCGCGTCGTCTCCCGGCAATTCGTGCAGCAGCCCGTCGGCGAGGATACCAAGGACGCCATCCGCGGCTGGTTCAGACGACAGATCGACCAGGCCGGCGCCGCCGTTCCGCCAGGAATGGCGGAGCAGATCATGGACGCCCTCGATTTCGGCGAGTTCATGCCGGCGTTCGCTGGGATCGTCGCCGGCTCCGACGGCGCCATGTGGGTCCAGCACATCCAGGCGGTCACCGAGCTCAGCGAGGAAGAGCTCGAGTCTTTCGACGTGCTCCAGGACCTCGGCGCACCCGAATGGGATGTGTTCGACGCCGACGGCAGGTACATGGGAGTCGTCACCATGCCCAGACGTTTCTCGCCGCGCCTCTTCCGCGGTGACTACGTCTACGGCGTCTGGCGCGACGAGCTCGACGTGCAGTACGTCTTGCGCCTGAAGGTCGTCCAGGCGACCTGAGCAACAACCGGCTCCGACACACCTAAGCCCTCCACGCGCCGTTCGCGCGTGGAGGGCTTCTCACGTTCCTCAAAGCGTTTAGGCTTCCTTGGGAAGACCGCCCGTGACTTTCAGCATCCAGCGCATGCACTTGTGCCCTATGTCCACCGGCGGGCAGAACATCATCGGGCACCCACCCGCGATCGCCGTGATGCCGTTATCGCGGCAGAACTCGACCGCGCTCTCCGACACGCTGCCCTGACCGAACGAGCGGTGCATCCAGGCCCGGGTCACCCCGACTTCAGCACACTGGCGCACGACGTCATCCGTCGCCTTCGGGTGCGTGGCGATAACAACGCCATCCACCGGCCCGGGCAACGACTTCAGGTCCGGGTAGCAGACATCGCCCTCGACTTCTTCGGCGGCCGGGTTGACCGGAAAGACCTCGTAGCCGGAGTCGCGCAGCTTCTTATAGATGAAGTTCGCCGCCTGCCCTTCGCTCCGTGAAACGCCGGCCACCGCGATCCGCTTCAGCGCAAGGAAATCATCTACTGCTTCCTTCATCGAGGGCATGGCACTCACTCCCATCCTCAGTCGTCCGTCGGCGCGACATCCATCCAATCCGCCAAACGCGCCGGCGGCCGGTTGGCGCCGTAGAACAGGTCGTCGCCTTTGATCGCGAGTCTCCGGAACATCGCGTTCCTACTAACGCCCCACCTCACCATTCGATGCAGCGCGTTGTCCGGGTGCGAATAGGGGCAAGCCGACATGCAACGCGCGCAATCAGTACCCACCTGGCACCAGAATGTGAAACACGCCTCCTGGTTGATCTGCCACCTCTTCACCCCGTCGATGTCCTTGCGATCGTCGAACGAGATCGCATCGGGCGGACAGACAAGAGCGCACTTATTGCACCGCGTGCAGAAATCGATCGTCGAGTCGTCGGGGATGCGCTCGTCACACTCCAGAGGCAGATCGGTGGTGACCACGGCCAGCCGCACACGCGGGCCCAGCTCCGGCGTCATCAGCAAACCCATGCGGCCGATCTCGCCCAACCCGGCGTCCCGCGCCACCAGCGGACAAACGACCCTGTAGTTGCCGTCGATGTGTGCCCGCGCGTTGTACCCCAGCAGCCGGATGAACTGAGCCAGCTGAACCGCGATGACTCCGGACTCCACATACTGCTGCGCCGACTCCATCACCGAAGGACCGAGCGGCGCCCGATCGACCATCTCCTTCGTCATCTCCACGGTGAAGGCGATGGCGTAGTCATGGTTCAGCTCCACCGGCTGCCCGTAACTGTCACCCCGCCCTACGACGCTGTACTTGTGGTAGTCCTCGAGCCGCGTAACGCCCACCGTCACCGCGCCCAGTTTCTTCGTCCATTCCTTGACGTAACGGGTCATCGCCTCCGGTTCCGTGCTCACCCGCTCCGCCGCCGGCTCGCCTTCCACGTAGGGGCGAAGCCGCTCGATCGCCCAGAAGCTGGCGTCGGCTGAACCGAAGTGATACGGGCTGTAGGCCGAGGCGCCCTTCGCCAGCAGGCCCGGCTTCGCCCTGAACTCGTCATCGGGCGCACGCTTCTCCGGGTTCGCCGCGTAGTAGGCCTCGAACCGCTCGCTACCCGGCAGCAGTAGGTTGCGCGAGAACATGATGTCCCGCTCGTCGATCCGGGACTTCGGCGTGTCATCTCCGATGACCGGGCGGTTACCCAACGGCAGCAACAGCAGCAGGAGAGCGGCGCCCGTCAGAGAGAGCAGGACGACTTCGATGGCCGCCCGTCCTTCGAACGACGCCAGTCCCGCTGCCAGGTAGGGCAGCGGGATCAACAGCCCCAGGGTAACGAATATCCCTGCGGCCCGCGGTTCATCTTCTCGGTGCGAGATGACCGCGGCCCAGGCCATCGCCAGAAGAAACGACAGCCCCACCGCGACCGTTACGGCATCGAGCATTCCCAGGCTGGCGAGCGACATCAGCGGAGACCGACGAGCCCCTTCACCGACTCGATCAGCTTCGCCGAGTCGTATCCGATTCCGTTCTTGAACACGATCTCGACGTTCCGGATGTCAACGATGTTTGCCGAAGGATCGCCCTGGACGACGATCAGATTCGCCTGTTTCCCTGTTGCGATCGTTCCCACCCGGTCCTCGATCTCCAGGTAGCGTGCGCCGTTCTGCGTCGCGACCTGGATCGCTTCCTCCGCCGTGAACCCGGCCTCGACCAGCAGCTCTACTGCCCGTTGGTTAGAGAACCCGGCGACCACGCCTCCATACCCGGTCGGGTCGGTGCCGACCACCAACAAACCGCCGGCCTGCGCGAACGCGTGCTCCATCCGCATCCCCGTTTCGAACAGGCTCGGCCATGGCGAGTCCTGTTGCTCCGCTATGCGGGCATGGCGCCTCAGATACTGGTCTCGCGTCTCCGGCAACATGGCGTCGAGCGCCGCGCTCCAGGCGGCCGGTCGCCCCGGCACGTACGTCTCGAACACCGTCATCGTCGACGTCACCGCCACCCCGCGGGCGACCAGGTGATCGATCAACGCCCGCGCCTCCGCTCCATCGACGTCCAGCCCCAGCAACGACTCCGTCCTCAGGTTACCCGGCGGGCATGCGTCCTCGCTCTTCTCTGTTACGAAGTCCGTGCTCGCCAGGAAACCGTGCTCCAGGTTGTCGATCCCCAGGTCTGCCGCCTCTCTATAGGTTACCGAGCAGAGGTGCGCCGTCACCTTGAGATCGCGCTCGTGCGCCGCTTCGATCGCCGCCGCCAACTCGGCTCGCGAGATCTGCATGTACGCTTTGAACGACGTCACTCCCTGGCCCGACCAGTACTCCACCATCTCTCGCGCGTCATCCGGACCCGTCAGTCCCTTCACCGCCAACAGCGGCAGGCCCGGACCGTTCAGGTACGGGCCGGTCACGTGGATGTCCGGCCCCGCGACGCGGCCCGCGTCGATGGCGCGCTTCAGGTTCAGGTCGAGATACGGGTTGATGCTGCCGCTGGTTCGGATCGTCGTCGCCCCACCGGCCAGGTACAGCCGCGGGAAGCTCGCCGGCAGCGAGTTGTACTGGGCGCCGCCCACCGGATAGAACAAATGCTCGTGCAGCATCACGAAACCGGGGGTAACGGTCCTCCCCGTCAGATCGTGAACTTCTGCATCAGCAGGCACCTCCACCGTTTCAGCTTCGCCGATTCCGACGATGATCCCGTCGCGGATCACTATCGTCTGGCCCTGACGCGCCGGACCACCCGTCCCGTCGATGACGCCGACATTCACCAGGGCGACAACCGCTGCATCGATGCTCACGTACTGCTGTATCTGCGGGGACAGTGAACCGCCCTGGGCCGCCGCCAAAGCCGGCGCCAGCAACAGCAGTAAGACGAATCCGATGGCCTTTCGCATGTCTACCCCTCCTCAAGCAGAACGGGCCGGGATCTCCCCAATCCGACGGTGTCTCCCGGCCCGATCGTTCATTTGCCTGGCTAACGCTATGGACCCGTGTCGACCCAGTTCTCGATGAACCGGCCCTCGCCCTCGGCCTCTTCGACCAGCGCCTTGAAGATCGCCCGCAACTGCTCGTACGGCAGCGTGCCGATGATC
>JBDHHX010000274.1:0-4916 GCA_039589155.1 Gemmatimonadota bacterium
GGATAGCCCGTTTTTCAGGGTTTTTGGGTCGAGGGTCAGTTTGGGCATGACTCTAATATATAGACATGGAAGCCGGCCGGCGTGGAAGCCCGATGGCCAAGTCGAAGGCCCAGGCTAGATGTCCAACGACCCCAACCTCCAACTTCCGATTTCCAAGTTGCCCTGGCTATCGGAAGTTGGAAACTGGGGTCGTTGGCACATTGCGCCGCAGGCACTATCAATAAAAAAAGCCCCGGGAGGCTGTGTGCCAGGCTGGCGCCGACTCCCGCCAAGTCAGACGCATCCAATATGCTCGGTCACACAAGCCTTCCCCGGGGCCATCTATTTCCTGAGCCGGGGTCATTCGATCACAGCGTCCGCTGACCTCCCCCCTATGTCCTTGCCTATTTTGTAAATAGCGGACTGACCTGCGATCGAATAACCACCGGCTTCAGATCTTCACATTCAGTTGCTGCTCACACACAAAGTCTCAGTTTTCAAAGTGCCGCCCGCTCACTCCCGCAACCCTTCCCTCGCGGCTGCACACCCTAGAGGCAAGCTGTGTGCCGAATCGGGCAATTCTGCCTAAGCTCTTACACCACATTGGATTGCGGCGATCGAACACCGCCTGCCGCCGTCCGACGAACCGCTCGATTCGGTCAGCTTGACTTCAACTCCATGGTCACTTTGACCGAAGTAGTCGTTTTGACCCTTGTCAGTTGGCCCCCTATCGCCTAACTTACGCTCACCCCCCTGTTCACTCCCCCCTGGACGAATCGAATGGCACGGAATCCAGCCACATCGACTGATCCCGGTACCGTCAAGTTGCTCCGCCACATTGGAGACCATCTGGTCGGCGAAGTAGACTGTGGCATAAATGACGTTTTTGCCGCGTTCGGTCAGCAACTCGGCCTGCGATCGGCGCTCTGGCTCAACCAGAGCGGCGCCCTGGAGATGCTGGCCTCTTATCCGGAGGATGAGGCCGGGGGCGAGGCCCTGGCGAAGCGGGTGTCGAAGTGGGCGGTGGAACTGAACGAGCCTCTGGTCCGGCGAGTCGAGGCCGACGAGGCGCTGGCGGCGGAGAGCGGCTGGCAGACGGTGTGGCCGCTGACCCTCGAGGCCGGTGACGTGGCGATCTGGGTAGTGGAGTCGAGGGAGGAGGCGCTTCCCGAGGTAGAGTCGCTGGCCCAGCTGCTGAGGGCGGCGGTGATGCTGAAGCTGGGTCGTGAGCGGCGAGCGGACCAGGAGATGCAGCTGAAGGACCTGCGGTCGGCGCAGGAACTGATGGGCCACATCGTCGACGCGCTTCCCGTTGGTCTGTACGTGGTGGACAAAGACTATCGGATCGTGGCGTGGAACCGCAAGCGGGAAACGGGGACGCAGGGTGTGGCGCGGGAAGATGCTATCGGCAGATCGGTTTTCGAGGTCCTCTACCGCCAGCCGAGAGAGCGCCTCTCGACGGAGCTACAGGAAGTGTTCGCCACGGACGAGATCCGCCGCTACGAGGTCGATTCGTCGGCGTCAGGCGAGCGGCGATTCTACCGGTTGACCAAGGTCCCGATGCACGTGACGGGCACGAACGAGGTGACGCACGTGATCACAGTGGGCGAGGACATAACCGAGCAGAAGCGAATCGCCGAACGAATCTCCCATGCCGAGAAGCTTGCGGCGCTGGGACAGATGGCGGCCGGCGTGATGCACGAGATCAACAACCCGCTGGCGACGATCACCGCGTGCGTGGAGGCTGCCCAGGAGCTGGTGGAGGCGCACTCGGAGGGAGCGGAGCTCCTCTCCATGGTCGAGACGGAGGTCGACCGCTGCAAGCGGATCGCCCGCGACCTGCTGGCGTTCAGCCGGCCGCCGCCGAGCGAGAAGGGGCCCGCCGACATACAGGAGACCGTCGAAGAGACGCTCAAGCTGCTGCAGCATCATGATCGGTTCAAGAAGATCCGCGTGCAGCGCGAGTACGTCTACGACCTGCCTCTGGTGTGGGCGAACTCCGAGCGCCTGATCCAGGTCTTCGTCGCCCTGGCGCTCAATTCGCTGGACGCCATGGAGGACGACGGCGAGTTGCGCGTGCGGACAGAGGTTCTGGATCCGTACGACCAGGAGGTCGCGATATCGTTCATCGACACTGGCTGCGGGATCCCGCCGGCCGACATCCCGAAGATATTCGAGCCGTTCTACACCTCGAAGCTCCCGGGCAAGGGTACCGGACTGGGTTTATCGATCTGCTACGGGATCATCCAGGAGCATGGCGGACGGATAGAAGTGTACTCGGCGATTGGCGCGGGCAGTAATTTCCGTGTCGTGCTTCCTGCCTACCGCGGGGACGATCGCGTAGAGGTCGAAGCGCCGACAACCGACGAATTGGAGTGAACGAGCGTGTCTGAAACAGAGATCAGAGTCCTGCTGGCCGAAGACGAACGTAACCTCTCACGGATACTCGAAACTCAACTCCGTAAGAAGGGGTTCGATGTTCTGGTGGCATACGATGGCCAGGCCGCCGTCGAGATGCTCAAGGCCCAGGAGTTCGACGTGGCCCTGGTCGACCTCGTGATGCCCGAGCTGGATGGCATCGGCGTCCTCAGAGAAGCCGTCGGGCTCGACGCGCCGCCCGAGGTCGTCATCGTCACCGGCAACGGCACGGTGGAGACAGCCATCGCCGCCATGAAGCTGGGAGCGTACGACTACGTCACCAAGCCCTGCAGAGTCGCCGAGCTCGAGATCCTCGTGCGACGCGCGTTCGAGAAACGCCAGCTTGCTCAGGAGAACATCCGCCTGGCCTCACGACTGTCGCGCCGCGAGGAGTTCCCCGAGATCGTCACCGCCAGCCCCCTCATGGCACAGATCCTCGAGCTGGCCCGCAAGGTCGCGGTCTCCGAGAGCGCCGTCTTGATCAGCGGCGAAAGCGGCACCGGGAAGGAGTTGGTGGCGCGCGCGGTTCACCGTCTGTCGAAGCGGGCCGACGGACCGCTCACCGACATCAACTGCGCCGCCATCCAGGAGAATCTCCTCGAGTCGGAGCTGTTCGGTCACGAACGCGGCGCCTTCACCGGCGCGATGACCCGCAAGCTGGGCCTGTTCGAACTGGCCGACGGCGGCACCCTGTTCATGGACGAAATCGCCGAATTGGCACCGCGGCTGCAGTCGAAGCTGCTGCGCGCCCTGGAGGGCGGCGAGTTCTTCCGCGTGGGCGGCACGCAAAAGGTCAGCACCGACATTCGCCTGCTGGCCGCCACGAACCGCGACCTGGACTACGAGGTCAGCGAAGGCAATTTCCGCGAGGATCTGTTCTACAGAATCAACACGCTCACCATAGAACTGCCGCCGCTGCGCGACCGCCCCGAGGACATCCCGGTGCTGGCTCGCCATTTCCTGAAACAGCACGCGACCGCCGACACTCCGGACCTGACCGATTCAGCCCTCGAATCCCTGATCGTCTATTCCTGGCCCGGCAACGTCCGAGAGCTGAGAAATGTGATGGAGCGGCTGGCGATCCTGCGCGCCGGCGAGGAGATCCAGCCGGATGACTTGCCCCGCGATCTGACCACGGGCCGCAAGGCCGACGGCTCCACCGGGCCGGTCGTGGGCCAGTCCATATCGCTGGAGGAGGTCGAACGGGCGCACATTCAGGCGGTACTGCAGCGCGAGAACTGGCACCAGGGCCGCACGGCGGACACGCTGGGGATATCGGCGAAGACGCTGTATAGAAAGATTCGTACGTATGGCTTGGAAAGACCGGCTTGATGATAAGTAGACTAGTAGACGAGTAGACAGTAGACGAGAAAAGGCATAAACAGAAAATGGCCAGCGAGAGGATCTGCCGCCCGCTGGCCATTCTACATCTAGTCTACTCGTCCACTGGTCTACTCGTCTACTATCACCGGCCCCGCCTCCTCGCTCAGCACCGACACCACATTATCCACCACTTGCACAAAGCCACCAGATACGTGGAAGCTCTGCGCCCCTCCCTCGGTCTCGACGCGGAGCGTGCCTTCGCCCAACAGCGCCATCAGCGGCGCGTGGTCACGAAGGATGCCGATCTCGCCATCGAAGGCGGGAACGACGACAAACTGAGCCGGGCCTTCGAAGAGCTTCTGCTCCGGCGAGATCACCGTTAGGCTGAACGTGCGGCCGCTGCCAGGGACTGACGACATGTCTCTCTAATCCTGATACTTCTTGGCCTTGTCGACGACCTCGTTGATGTCGCCCACCATGTAGAACGCCTGCTCCGGCAGTTCATCGAATTCGCCGTTCGCTACCCGCTCAAAGGACTCGATGGTGTCCTCCAGCTTCACATAGCGGCCTTCGGTGCCCGTGAACGTCTCGGCGACGAAGAACGGTTGCGACAGGAAGCGCTCCAACCTGCGGGCGCGGTTCACCACGATCTTGTCTTCCTCGGACAGCTCATCCATTCCGAGGATCGCGATGATGTCCTGCAGATTCTTGTAGCGCTGCAGGATCTCCTGCACGCGGGTCGCCACGTTGTAGTGCCGATCGCCCACGTACTGCGGGTCGAGTATGCGGCTAGTGGAGTCCAGCGGATCGACGGCCGGGTAGATGCCCAGCTCGACGATCCGCCGCGAGAGAACCGTTGTCGCGTCCAGGTGTGCGAACGTGGTAGCGGGGCCCGGGTCGGTGAGGTCGTCGGCCGGCACGTAGATCGCCTGAACCGAAGTGATCGACCCCTTACGCGTGGAAGTGATCCGCTCCTCTAACTCACCGATGTCGGTGGCCAGGGTAGGCTGGTAGCCGACGGCGGAGGGCATGCGGCCGAGGAGGGCGGAGACCTCGTTACCCGCCTGGATGAAACGGTAGATGTTGTCGATGAAGACGAGGACGTCCTGGCCTTCGACGTCGCGGAAATACTCCGCTACGGTGAGCCCGGTCAGGCCGACGCGGAAGCGGGCGCCCGGCGGCTCGTTCATCTGGCC
>JBDHHX010000275.1:0-4913 GCA_039589155.1 Gemmatimonadota bacterium
CCGATCGGGATGCCTTCGTACGCTTTCACCAGCCGACTCACCAGCTCTTCCCGCTTCGACTCGTGAACGATGATGCGACGTGTCGACGTGCACCGCTGGCCGGCGGTGCCCACGGCGCCAAACAGGATCGTGCGGAGCGCCATGTCCATGTTGGCGCTCGGCGTCACGATGACCGCATTGTTGCCGCCCAATTCCAGAATCGTGCGGCCCAGACGCTTGCCGACTACCGAGCCCACCCGATAGCCCATCTGGCAGCTACCGGTCGCGGAAACCAGCGGGATGCGCGTGTCATGAAGCAGCCGGTCGCCCACGGTGGAGCCCTTCCCTACCGTCAGCGAGAAGATCGCCGGGTCGACGTCGTTATCTCGCGCAACCTGCTCGGCGATCTTCGTGCAGGCGATCGCGGTGAGCGGCGTCTGGCTCGACGGCTTCCACAGCACGCTGTCGCCGCAAACCGACGCCAGCGCCGTGTTCCAGCTCCAAACGGCGACCGGGAAGTTGAAAGCGCTGATCACGCCGACCACACCGAGCGGGTGCCACTGCTCGAACATGCGATGGTCGGGCCGCTCTGACTGCATCGTGAGCCCGTAGAGCTGGCGCGAGAGACCCGTAGCGAAGTCACAGATGTCGATCATCTCCTGCACCTCGCCCTCGCCTTCGGCAATGATCTTGCCCATTTCCAGCGTGACCAGCTGGGCCAGGTCGCTCTTGTATTCCCGCAGCCGGTTGCCCAACTGACGGACGACCTCGCCGCGATGCGGGCCCGGCACCTTCCGCCACTCGAGGAACGCCTGGTGCGCCCGCGTGACGATCCCGTCGTACTCTTCCTCTGTGACCTGATTGACGGTGGCGATCCGCGAGCCGTCGATGGGCGTGATCACCTCCAGGTCGGGGCCGGAGCCGATCCACTCGCCGCCGAAACCGCCGGGTGTCACATCTTCAATACCCAGTGTCTTAAGAAAGTCGCTTCCCTTGGTCATGCCGCTCCTGCCTATCTAGCTGTCGTGAATCACCTGACTCGTCTTATTCACGTTCACCGCGCCGCGGACACCCATTCTAGTACCGCGCACCAGGTGCTGCCAGCCGCTATCGGCCCGCCGCGTCCGCTGCCGCCTCCGTCTCGAACAACCGTCCCGTCTCCAACTCCGCCACGATCCGATCGGAATCGTAGACCACGTCCAGTGCGGCGCGAATTGCCCGCACATCCACCATCACGTTCCGCCCCTGCTCCGGCAGGTAGATGAAGTCTCGTGACAGTCCCTCGATGTTGCGGTCGAAGTTGAGCCCTACCAGCTCAAGCTCCGGGGTCACCGCCGGCGAGCCGGAGTTGCCGCCGTAGGTATCAGCGGTGGAGGCGAAGTTGAGCGGCGTGCTCAGGTCGAGTCCGGCCGGCGGCGTGCGCCAGCGCTCCGGCAGATCCCACTCGCTGTCCGGCCCGTGGGCGACGTAGCGGTCGTAGATGCCAAAGAACGTGGTATAGGGTGGCGCCGCCGTTCCGTTGTACCGGTAGCCCTTCACCACGCCATCTGTGATGCGCGGTGAAAAGGTGCCGTCCGGCGGAATGCTGCGACCGTACACGTCGAAACGGGCCCGGCCCAGCTCGCCCTCCAGGCGGCCCTCGTTCTCGGTGAAGCCAGCGAATGCCTGGCTGTACTCCTGGAACATGGGTAGCAGCGCCGCGGCCAGCGTCACCGCTGGATCTTCTGCGTCGAGACTGCCGTCGGCGATCGCCGCCGCCGTGCGCGCCGAATCGCCCAGCGCCGACGCTTCCAACAGAGCCGCCGCAGCCTCGGCCGCCGTTTGGCCTCTTAGCGCGGTCCAGGTGATGTCGTTGCCTGCACCCAGGTAGCGATCGAAATCTCGGAAGCGGGCCGTCAGGAATCCGAGCTCGAGTACCTCAGGTTTGTCGCCCACCGAAAGCAGGCCCTCCCTCGCTGCGGATGCGTCACCGCCGGCTGCCAGCGCCGACAGGTAGGCCCGGGCGTAAATCGCGCGCAACACCGTAGCCGACGAGTAGGTCGGATTGCCCAGTGCGTAAAAGGCGCCGTACGAAGAACCGAACGCGGCCTTAGAAGCCTGGATCTCGGTGATCCGGCTGAACACATCGCCGAATTCTCGTAGCAGCGGGTTGCCGCCGATCGAGTCGCGAAGTTGGCGCTCGGCGTCCCACTTCTTCCTCATGATGACCGGGTCGCGGAGCGCCGCCAGCTGACCCGTACGCGCCTTGAGCGAGTTCGATAGACCGAACATCAGGTTGCGAACGTTCATCGACTCGGCCAGCTCGGGCTCCGCCTGCCGCAGCGCCTCCAGCGCCTCCAGGCGGCTCGTATACCACGCGAGCCGCGCCGGGACCTCGACATCGCGCAGATACTCCAGCTGGTCCATGGTGCGCAGCCGGTTGGTCGATCCCGGGTTCCCGATCACGAACACGACATCGCCCTGCTCTACGCCTTCAGCGGGCCAGCGAAGGTAGTGGTCGGGCCGGAACGGCTGGCCGTCGCGATCGTAGATCCGCAGCATGGCAAAGTCGAGATCGTAGCGCGGGTAGGTGAAGTTGTCCGCGTCGCCGCCGAAGAAGCCCATCTGCAATTCCGCCGCAACCACCAGGCGCACGTCGGTGAAGCGCCGGAACACGTAGGCCGAGTAGCGGCCACCGTGGTAGAGCGGAACGATTTGCACCCAGACCGAGTCGGGCATGCCGCTGTGGATCTCGAGCAGCGAGCTGCGCATGGCATCGAAGACCGCTTCGCGAGCGCTGTCGCGCGCTGCCGCATCGCCGATCGGGTCGATCGCCTGGAACACCTCGTGGGTGATGTCCTCGACGTGGATGAGTTGGTCGGCATAGTAGTTGGGAATTCGCCGCTCCTCCTCCAGCGAGGTCGCCACGAATCCGTCGTCCAACAGGCTCTCACCCTCACGGGTCACCCGCGTGATCGCGCCGCGCACGCAATGGTGGTTGGTCGCCACCAGGCCGTTGGGCGAGACGAACGAGGCCGAACAGCCAGGAATGCGCAGCACCGAAAGCCGCGCCCGCTCGAACCACTCCTCGTTGGCCTCGAATCCGTAGGTCTCGGTGAAGTAATCCGTGGGTGCGTACTCGAACGTCCACATCTTGCCGAAATCGAAACGGCCGGCACGGACCGTGTCGAGATCGGCTCGCGTCACCTGGGCCGGCGCCGCCAAAGGGAGCGCGGCCAGTAGCAGGGCCAGCAGGCTGACGATTCGAGCCCCAAGGCAACGGCGTGGGCGTGAGTCAGTATTGGCGATTGGCATCGTTCGTCTCCGATCGAGAAGCTCAGGGTACTCCGCGGCAGCGACCCGCCACCTGTCCTGTGAGATTCGGGGTTTTGCGGTACAAGTTCCGTGCCGCCCAGGGGCAGCTTCAGTTGGGGGCGGGCCCGCCGGTATCCCGCAGCAGATAGGCCCTCAGGTCGCCCACATCGTAGCGGCCGTTCCCGTTGTTGAGCCGGTCGAGGTAGTCCTCCTCGGGCTCGGTGAGGTAATTCGCCTCATCCAGCAGCAAGGGCCCCAGGAGCCGCAGGGACGAGATCGGCGCGGTGGACAGGATCAGCCGGGCGGCCCCGTCCTCGAGGGTGATCCGGTAGATGTTGATGTCGGTCTCCTGGCCGCGACCGCTGTTGTCGCGGCTCGAGGGCTCGGTCAGGCTGGTCAGCGCGCCCGGCCCCAGCGCCGCGAAGGCGTCACCCGGTTCGCCGCGGCTTCCACCTTCCGCCAGGTTTTGGGTCAAACTGCTGTCATCGTCCGCCTCGCGCAGCATGATCCGGTACAGGAGCGGGCTCTCCGGATTGGGACGACGGGAAGGCAGTGTGTCGTTGATAGTGTAGATGAGCACGCCCGCCGCCGGCAGGTCGCGATCGAAACCGATCGTGTCGCGGTACTCGATCAGCAGGCGTTCATCGTCTCCCATGGGAAGCTCGAGGATGGTGCGAGCGGTCTGCACAGGCGCCAACGTGATGTCGAGAATCTCTTCATCGCTCACGACCGTGATCTCGTCCAACCAGCCAAGCCGCTTCTTCTCCCAGGCGCCGGGATGCGTCGGTCGCACCCAGGCGATACGACCCTCATTCACCGGTCCACAGCCCCAGGCGCCCGCCGCCATCAGCGACCAGCAGCCCACCACCCAGCGCCGCTCCTCCGGCAGTAAGCCTTCGGCGCGGTCGTACAGGTCCGGCAGCCCCAGCATGTGGCCCGCCTCGTGAGCGATGGTCGTCATCGGCGCGATCGCCGTTCCGCTGCAGTTGACGATGGACTGGATGAAGTACGCGTCGATGATGATCGGCTGGCCGTTCGGCCGCAGATCGTCCGTCGCGAACGACGAGCCGGTCGCCGAGCTCAGGCCCCAGAAGTGAGGCCAGATGCCCGGACCGCCGCACGACGCGGCGACTTCGACGAAATAGAAGGCGATGGCATCGACGAAGCCGTTGTCGTCGCCGCTGTTCGGCAGGTTGTCCGGCCCGTCGTTGTCGAACTGGCCGAAATCGAAGCCGGGATCCGCCAGCGTTAGCGCCTCGACCAGGTACTCACCGACGTGCGCGTCATCGCCCAGGCCGTATTCGCTACCGACGACATAGTCGCGGGTCAGGCTCGTTCGAACCCACGGCGTCACATCGCCCGCGATGTTCAGCCGGTCGCCCGACGCCTCCGCGTAGAACGCACGCAGCGACTCGGGCCCGGTGAACAGCGATGCGCGCAAGTCCGCATCGCTGATGCTGGGGTCGGGTGAATCCGAGAAAAGTGCGGGCACTGCCACGATGGGCAGATCGCCTTCCACCGCCTGCCTCGCAGCGACGCTTCGCTCGACCCGGGCCGCCCAGCCGCCCAGGCCGAACATGGCCGTCGGATCCTGGCGAACACGTTCGTAGAGGTGGGATGGCAGACGCCTGGCGGCCGTT
>JBDHHX010000276.1:0-5273 GCA_039589155.1 Gemmatimonadota bacterium
GTGTTGCTCACCCTGGGGTTCGGCTACGGATGGGGCAGCAAGGTGGACCAGGCGCTGACGGATCTGCTTCGGGAAGAAGATCCGGACTTTGAGGCGACGTTTGTGTATCGGAGCCTCAGGTTTTTGTTTGGGTTCGAGATTGGAGTGGAATAACAGACTCAACAGCCAACAACCAACATTCGACGATCAACTTCCAATTCACTACTCAACGTTCGACCTCCAACATCCGACGGTCAGCGGACGTCGGACGTTGGAAGTCGGATGTTGGTCGTTGAGTAGTGAGCTGGAGGTTGATCGTTGGCTGTCGGCTGTTGGCTGTTGAATCAGTTCCCCACAAACGCCGGCCGAGCAAACTCAGCTGTCTTCTCCGACTTAAGCCTGCCGCCTCGCACCGTCGCTCCGATCACGATCGCCGCGCTCACCAGCACGATGTTCTTGATGATGTACTGGCCTTCCATGGTGAGCACGAAGGGCTCGATCACGAAGACCTCGCCGGGGAACAGGAACAGCGGGGTAACGGTGCCGCTCATCTGCACGAACAGCAGCACCAGCGTCAGCCGCAGCGCTCGGCCGCTCAGCAGCCCGATCCCGATGAGCGACTCCCAGGCGCCCAGTGCCGGCACGCTGACGACCGGCTCGACCAGGCCGAATGTGAGGGCGAGGATCGTATTGCCGACGAGCCCTTCCGCGGGACTCAGCCCCGGGAACAGCTTGAGCGCGCCGAACCAGAGGAACACGATACCGAGAGAGATCCGGACCAGGGTCACGCCGTGACGCGCCATCCAGGCGGCGATCCGGGCGTCTATACGGTCCAGGCGGCTCATATATCTATCAAATTCTTGCTGTGTCATTCCGAACCTCCTTGGTTTGCTGCCTTCTATATATAGAAGGCGCAAGACCGGCTAGGAACCGGACACCCTCTAATTACCGCCGGGTTGTTGCCGGCTGAGTCCGAGGTACGACGGGAGGTTGTAGGAATACCCTTCCGCTTCAGCCAACGCATATCCCGTCAGCTTGCCGTCTGCGAACCACAGCCGCACAAACATCCAGTGGTCATCACGCCGCTGGGCATCGGCTGTGGGCACTTGAATCGGGAACCGCGCCGTGAACATGTTGCGGCTGAACCGGGGCGGGTTCCGGGTGGACTTCACCGCGTCGCTCCATCGCCCCGAGTCGTCGCGCACGCTGACCCAGGCGTCGGCGCTCGCGTCATAGGTCATGCGAATGGGCACGCGACCTTCGTAGGTCACCAGTTCGCCTTCCCACTCGCCGACCAGCGAGTCGACCGGCGCTTCGTACGGTGCGTCTGAAGCCGTCGACGTGTTTGATGGCCCTCCGTAGACCATGCGCGAAGCGTAATCCGGAAACAGCGCTGCCATGATGCAATCGCAGATCAAAGGCGTCTGTGCCAGCTCGCCGTTGGCCAGCACGACGATGACGAGATCCTCCGATGGGACGAGCCACAGCGAGGTGCGGACGCCTGTGCTCGCGCCACCGTGACGCACCAGGCGATAGCCGTGGCGGTCCTGCGCGGCCCAGGCCAACCGGTAGTCGCTTGCTTCATCGGTCGAGCTCTGCATCAGGTCGATGGTCCCGTCGGTCAAGATCTGTTCCTGATCGGCGAGGTGGTCCTTTAGATGAAACATGCCGAAGCGGACCAGATCGTGTGCGCTTGAAAACACGGAATTGGACCCCCTGCTTCCCATCTCGTAGAAGGGGAAGATCTCACCATCACCGTTGTACTCTCGTGCGATGTAATGCTGGTCATATGGAGTCGTGATTACCGCTGTACGATCCAGGCCCAACGGTTCGAAAACTTCGATTCTCATGTAGTCCGAGTAGGACTGACCCGAAGCGCGCTCCATGATGTACTCGATGATTCCGAACCCGAGATTCGATGTATACATGAAACGTTTGCCGGGCGGCTGCACCACGATTCCGTAGCGCCGTATCATCTCGGACGCATCCGGCCTCAGGTGGAGCTCGTTCTCCCAATAGTTGGCCCAATAGGGAGGCAACCCGGCCGTATGATGCAGGATCCGCTCGACGGTCACCCGTGAAGCATCGCCGTCATAGGCGCGAAGCTGCACATCGCCCAGATAGGAATTCACCGGCTGCGAAAGATCGACCTTTCCGCGTTCGACCTGGACCATAAGCCCCGTTGCCGTCACGACCTTGGAGATCGAGGCGAGGCGGTACATGGTGAAAGGCGTCGCTTCAATCCCACGCTCGCGGTCGGCGAGCCCGAACGCTTCTTCCCAGATAATCGTGCCGCCCCTCGCCACGGCCACCGCTATTGAGGGTACGTTCCGGCGTTCCATTTGATTGTCTATGCATTTGCGAGGGGCCGCGAACAGGTCCTCGCTATTCTCCTCTTGTGCGGCGCAGCCGACCGCGATTACCAGAAACCCGACCAGCGCCGTCGCGGCCGACATAGAGTATCGGTGACAAGCCGAAAAAGTCATGAATGATCCTAGCGTTCTGGATGGCAGGGCGAGCGCTGCACAAGGTGGGCTATCACCACAGATACCCGTGAACGGATCGCTCTATTCGGTCTGAGCCGCGCCCTCTGGCGTGCCGAACCGACTTTGAGAAAAGGGCCGCTGGTGCGTAATGCGTCGCCTATGAACGAGCTGTTCTCACGTCTGCAGGCACGTCTCTCCGGTCTGTACAATGTCCAACATGAGATCGGGCGCGGCGGCATGGCCACGGTCTTTCTCGCTCAAGACGTCAAGCACGGCTACCAGGAGGGTGCGTCCGCGCTGTCGTCGGTAAGGGTGAATCGGAGAGTCAGAGCCCCAACTTCCCTAGGAACTCGACAAAGCGAGCATCTGAACGTATCGCGTCGTAGGCCGGGAGCGCGTTCGTCATCGGCAGGTAAGGTTGCCGTTCCCGATAGGCTTGCTCGAGAACATCGATCGTCTCCTCCAACCGCCCCAGCGTTGCCAGGTAGCCGGAGTTTTCGATGAAACGAAAGACGTCATCGCTGGCCAGCGCCACGAATGCCGCATCGACCTTCTCTGGGTCTGTGAGCGCCGCGACATAGGCGAGATACGGCGCCGGATCAGTATCGGTCCGCACGGCCAGCAACCGGAAGGTAGAATCCGCCCGTGCGAAGTCGGCGTGGTGGACGTAGGCCATGGCCAGGAAGTAGTAGGCCAGGATAAAATCAGGCGCCAGTTCGAGCGTCGCCTTGTATCGAGCGATCGCCTCATCAAACAGGCCGCCGATCTCCAGGTTCAGGGCCAGCACGAGGTTCCCGGCCGGGGCCAGTGGGTCGAGCTCGTAAGCCGTGCGGCTCTCCACCAGCGATTCCTCTAACCGGCGTTGCGATAGCAGCAGCTCGGCGTACCACTGGCGCGCGGTGGGGTAGTCGGGCTCGAGAGTGATCGCCCGCTGGAAGTCCGCTTCCGCTCCGACCCAGTCCCACTCGAACTGGTACTTGCGGTACCCGGAGGCGGCATAGGCCTCGGCCGAGTTCGGGTCGAGAGCGAGCGCCTGCTCGGTGGCGGCCCGCGCTTGCGGTAGCACCTCAGTCACCGAGGGACCGCCGTACTCGGGTAACAGGACATAGGTCTCGGCCAGGCCGGCGTAGGCACGTGCGTACTCAGGATCGATGGCGATCGCTTGGTTGTATTCCTCAATCGCTTCGTAGAACGCCGCTCGCGTTCGCTGATTCCAAAAGTAGCGACCCCGCAAATAGTGGTTGTACGCCTCGAAGCTCTGCGTCGAGCTCTGCACGAGCGAGCCCGGCTCGCGAGTCATAGCGACTTGCAGTGCTGTCACGATCGCCTGCGCGATTTCCTCCTGGATCGCGAAGATATCGGTCAATTCGCTGTCGTAGCTGTCGTCCCAAAACCGAAATCCGTCGCTCACATTGATCAACTGTGCCCGCACCCGCACGCGGTCGCCGGCGCGACGGATACTGCCCTCGAGCACCGTCGCCACTCCAAGCTGTTCGCCAATCTGGCGTACGTCCTCGCTACGACCCTTGAACGCAAACGACGATGTCCGGGCCGCCACCCGGAGATCCGGTATGCGACCCAAGGCGCTCATAAGCTCTTCGGCCAGACCGTCACTGAAGTACTCGTCCTGAGAGTCGCCGCTCAGGTTCACGAACGGGAGCACGGCGATCGATCGCTCGATGTTGCTGCCGGCCGGCGATCGGTCGTCAGGCGCATCGCGAATCACCCACCACCCGCCGACGAGGAATACGACGGTGGTCAGCAACGCCAGAATGCCGGCGCCCCAACGCTGCGCGCGCGGTTCTGCGACGATCGCGTCCAGCACGTCGTCAGTGGCGGGGCCTGTGCGTCGCACACCCTTGGGTGTCAGGTCGAAGATCCAGGCCAGCGCCACGGCAAACGGGAAACCGGCAAGCGCGGTGAAGGCAACGGCCGTTGCCATGGTCTCCGGGAGACGCAGGGCCGGCAGGAGGAAGTCCGCGGCCTGCATCACGGCAAACGCCGCCGCGGCATACACCGCCACGACCTTAAGCACGTGGCGACGTTTCAACTCCGCCATGAATCTCTGGTAGCCTGAGCTCTTCGTCATGTTAGATCTGGAAACCTGCTTAGAGCTGAGCGGTTCGCCGAGCGATCAGCGCCCGGCGTTCGACTCATTTGCCTGCACCGGCCTGCGGCTCATTCGCCTCCTCTTCTTGGGTGGCACCCCACAGCAGCACCGCCACCGCCGCAATGCATAGCGCCGTCACCAGGCATCCGAATAGGAATACGAAGATGTCCTCAGACATGCTTTCCTCCACTCGTGGTTGGGTCGCCGACGATCAGAACGCGTCGCAACGGCCGCCTTAGTTGCGGCCCGCCAGCAGAAGCGCGCCCAGAGACAGTATCGATGGGACCCACAG
Source organism: Gemmatimonadota bacterium (assembly GCA_039589155.1). Lineage (GTDB taxonomy): Bacteria > Gemmatimonadota > Gemmatimonadetes > Palauibacterales > KS3-K002 > Kutchimonas. The sequence goes on from JBDHHX010000276.1 coordinate 4,868, forward strand.
ACCCACGAAAAGACCCGTCTAGCCGTCATCGCAAATCCCAGCCACAAAATACTCGGTCAAGTATAGGCTGTCATGCTCGATTGTCAAGGTTGTGTCAAGGTATTTATTAGACAAACAATAGACAACGAGTGATGTCGATTTCCCGGCCGAGCAGCCGCGTCCCAGCCATCGAAGAAGAACACAGCGGAGGAAGCGGAGTTTTGAGAGGAATAACGGAACAGCCCAGACGGTTGCGAGCGTTTTTCGGTTTGGGGCTTATCAACAGCCAGGTGTTATAGAATTCGACGGACGGGTCACTCGACCGTCGCGGGTCCCTCCTCCGCGTGTGCCGGCTTCACCTTCTTCGAATCCACCAACGCGCCGATCTCGCGAAGATAGCGCGCATATTCGGCGGAGTCGTCGGGGC
>JBDHHX010000277.1:0-4866 GCA_039589155.1 Gemmatimonadota bacterium
CCTCCCGGCACCTCCAGCCAGCCGCGCACGAGATTCCCGCTCATCACCGTATCGACCCGGAAGCCATTGGATTCCAGCCACTCGACGTCGGCTTCCTCCACCGGCCGCACGAACTCCAGCAAGACCCAATTACGCATGGCCGGATTCTCCGCGTCCTGTCGCGCGGGCGCCGCTTCGGGCGCGACCGCAGCTTCGTCGGCCGCCGCGTCGCCGCCTTCTTCCCGGGCGGGCGCTTCTTCCTGCGCCTCCTCTTCCACGGCCGCCGCCGCGTCCGAGGGCGCGTCTGCGCTCTCTTCTTCCGCCCGAGCGCACGCACTCACGCCCAGCCCGAGTACCAGCAATCCGATGATCGTCAGTCTCATGCGTCCCCCCAGAAAGAAGAACTTGGAAATCGTTACTCCCAAGCTGAACCGTCCAACGACCCCAACTTCCTATTTCCAACTTCCAAGTTGCTCAGTACCAAGTATCGACCGTGCCGGCGATCTTCTCGTAGTCGACGATCGCACTGTCCTCTAACGACAGGCGGCCCAGGAAATCGTGGCCGAAGCGAGTCCTGATGAATCGCTCGATCGGCTCACCCACGTGCTCCGCCACCAGGCCGGCGATCACCCCGGCGTGCGTGACCAGCAGCACCGCGTCGTCACCGTGATTCGACTCGAGGTCCTTGACGAAACTCACCGCCCGCGCCTGGACCTCGTCCCACGACTCGCCGCCCGGGTACTTGAATTCGCCCAACACCGCCTCCTCTGGCACCCGGGCCCTCACCTCCTTGAACGAAAGACCCTCGAACTCGCCGGCGTCGATCTCGGAAAGTGCCGCCTCCGTCTGCAGAGGGATCGGCCGCCGCAGCGTCTCGAGCACCAGCGCGGCCGTTCGTTGAGCCCGCGCCTGTGGGCTGGCGTAGATGCGGGCGACCGGGCGGTCCTGAAGATGATGGGCGACCTGTACGGGGTGCCGCTTCCCTGCTTCCGTAAACGGCGAGTCGCCGCGACCGATGAGGATCTGACCAACGTTGGCTTCGGTCTCGCCATGTCTCATGATGTAGGCGTCGAGCGTCATGGCTCCAATCCTAGAAGAGGCAGCATCAAAGACAAGGGCGGACTTGCTAGCGAGCCGTCTCCCGCCTTAGTTTGCCGCCGCTTCCTCAAGCGAAAAGCGACCCCACAGACGAAACCCTGCGTTGGGAGTGCGCCATGCTGTATACCACCGTGATCGCCATCTACGTGCTGCTGCTGTTCAGCGTCGCCGTGATGAAGTCGCGAAAGATCAAAACGCAGGACGACTTCATGGTCGCCGGCCGGCACGTGCCGGTCCTGATGCTCGTCGGCACCCTGGTCTGCACGTGGATCGGCTCCGGCAGCCTGTTCGGAGGCGCCGGGTTAGCCTTTCGCATGGGTTTCGCCCAGCTGTGGATGAGCGCCGGCGCATGGGTAGGGATCGCTATCGTCTACTTCCTGGCGCATCGGGTCCGACGGATCGCCGAGTACACCGTTCCCGACATTCTGGAGAAGCGCTACAACAAGTGGGCCCGTATTCTCGGGACCATCGCCGTCATCATCGCTTACGTCTCGATCGCGGGCTACCAGTTCCGTGGCGGTGGCCGGCTGCTGAACATCATCACGGAAGGCGGCGTCAGCCCCGAGGCCGGCGCCATCATCACATGTGCCTTCATCATCGCCTTCACCCTGCTGGCGGGCATGGTGTCGATCGTTTCGATCGATCTGTTCAACGGCATCGTGATGACATTCGGCATCATTCTCGCCGTGCCGTTCGCCCTCAAAGCCGCTGGCGGCTGGGACGGAGTGACGACGGCGCTGCCCGCAGATCACTTCTTCGTCTTCGGACCCAACGATTGGATTTGGGCAGTCGGTGTCTTCTTCCCGACCTTTTTCTTACTGCTCGGCGAAAGCAGCATATACCAGAAGTTCTTCTCCGCCGAGAGCGAGAAGGCCGCCCGCAAGGCGGTGATCGGCATGATCCTGGGGGTCGTGGTACTCGAGACGCTGCTTGCCGCGCTGGCGGTCTTCGGCTCGGCCATCCACTGGACCAATTCGTCATTCGCCGACGCTGCCGTCACCGAGACCATCATCCTGCAGCTGGCCGCTGTTAACCTACCCGCTGTCATGGGCGCGCTGCTGCTCGCCGGTGGCGTCGCCATCATCCTGTCCACCGGTAATACGTTCCTGATGATTCCGTCCACCAACGTGACGCGGGACATCTACCAGCGCTTCATCAACCCCGAGGCCAACGACAAGACGATCATTCGCTTTCAGCGGATCATGATCGCCGTGCTCGGCGTCGCGGCACTGCTGATGGCGACTCAGTTCACGACTATCCTGGCGATGGCGTTCACCGCCTACACCATGGTCGGCGCCGGCGTCACGCCAGCGCTGCTCGCCTCGTTCCTGTGGAAGCGCACCACGACGGCCGGCGGCGTCGCCTCCATCGCCTCGGGCATGGGCGTGACCCTATTCATCACGGCCGCCAACTGGATCTCCCAGCGCAGCAGCGGCCACCCGTTCCTCGACACCGACTACATCATCATCCCGGCGGCCAGCGCGTCGATCCTGGCGCTAATCGGCGTTAGCCTGCTTACGCCGCGTCCGCCGCGCGAGCAGTGGGAGCCCTTCTATAGTGCGGGGGATTCTCCAATTCAGGGATAGGGAGACTCGACAGCCAACAGCCGACAGCCATCGCGCGACGTTCAAGTCACTACTCAACGATCGACTTCCGACGCTCGACTCTCGACCTTCGTAGCTCCTACGAACGTCGAAAGTAGAGAGTCGATCGTTGGAGGCGCGCAGCGCCGATACAACTTGGACGTCGAGCGATGGCTGTCGGCTGTTGGCTGTTGACTATGGCTGTTGGCTGTCGAAAAAAGGCCGTCGCGTTAGCGACGGCCTTTTCTGTTCATTCTTCCGAGATCTCTTTTTTCAATTCCAACAATTTTCGTTCAACCTCGTCGGCTTCCTTCGCCGCCTCCAGCTTGCGAAGCTCCATGTCGGCTTCCAGTTCTCGCACCGGCGTTCGCTCGCCCAGCGCTTCTGCCAACTCACGCTCCGCCACCGCCATGTCCTCCGCCGCCTCGATGTCCTCCTCCGCCCGCTCGAACCGCTTCAGACTGCTCTCCGGCCCGCGGATCGCTTCGTCCAGTTTGCGCGCCGTCGTCGTACGACGCGAACGGGCCACCAGCGCGCTGCGATTGCGATCCGCTTCTTTGAACTGCTCCAGCTTGTCCTCGTACTCGGCCTCGAGCCGCGAGACTTCTTCCCGCGCCTCGTTGGCCTGGTTCCGCAACTCCTCGGCGTGGGCCAGCGCGTCACGTGCCGTGTCCGTCGCCGTCTGCGCCGTGCCCAGGTCACCCGCCGTGTTCGCATCCTTCGCCTTGTTATGGGCGATCTCGGCCCGCTGGATCTGCTGGCCCGCCCGACGATCCAAATCCGTCGCCTCCTTCGCCATCCGCGGAATGCGCGACTTCATCTGAATCAACTCACGCCGCATTTCATGGAGCAGACGGTCGACGTCGTCCCGGCTGAGCGGGCGCTCCGCTTCCTTGCGCTCGAGGGCGCGCTCGATCTTCTGGCGAAATCGTTTGAACATAGGCATGAAGCTAGTAGACAAGTTGACGAGTAGACAAGTAGACGAGTGGTTCGTGCTCTTGCCAGAGGCGGACCCGTCTGCTATACTATCTGAACATATGAGCGAATCTTCATACGTTCCCAGGACCCGCCGTACCCCCAGTCCCGAGCTGCACATCGTCGATGCGGACGCCGTCGAGGCGGCACGCGCCGAACTCTGCAGCGAGGACGAGCTGACGCTGATCGCCGACACCTTCCAGATCCTTGCCAATCCAACCCGTCTGCAGATCGTGCGAGCGCTGGCGGGTCGCGAGCTGTGCGTCGGGGACCTGGCGGCGGTTGTGGGCGCCAGCCCGTCCGCCGCCTCTCACCACCTGCGCCAACTGAGGCAAATGCGGCTGGTGCGACATCGGCGGGACGGCAAGCTCACCTACTACTCGCTGGACGACGAGCACGTGGCGCGGCTGTTCGATCTGGGGCTGGAGCACGTGAGAGAGGAACTGGACTGAAGTGAGCGACGGCAGCGACGGCGCGTCGAACCAGCTCGTGCTGGGCGTACCGGACATGGACTGCGCGAATTGCGCGCGGCGGATCTCCGAGCGACTGCAAAAGCTGGAAGGGGTCTCGAGGGTCGACACCCGCATCGTGGCCAAGGATGTGAGAGTCGAGTTCGATCCCGACCGCACGGTCGAGGATGCGATCGAGGACGCGGTCCGGTCGCTGGGCTACACGGTGGAGCGCGACGGCCGCGATGCGGCGACCGAGCCGCAGGCGCGGAAGAGCGTCTGGGCCGGCAAGGAGGCGTGGCTGACCTATGCGTCGGGCTCCGCTCTGACGATCGGTCTGCTTCTTCGACTGCTCCACCTCAGCCCGACGGTGGGAACCGTTGCGCCTATTCCCGGCCTGACCTGGACATTCGATGTCGGCGCCATCCTCTTCGTGGCTGCCGCACTGGTGGGCGGCCAGAACTTCTTCCCGAAGGGGCTGCGGGCTGCCAGAATCGTGCGGCTCGACATGAATTTCCTCATGACCGTGGCCATCTTCGGCGCATTGGCCGTGGGCGAGTACGTGGAGGCGGGCAGCATCGCCTTCCTCTTCGGCATCGCCGAGCTACTGGAGCGCTACTCGGTGGAGCGTGCGCGCCGCTCGATAGAGCAGCTGCTCGACCTGGCCCCCGCCACGGCGCGCGTTCACCGTAACGGCGAGGTCGTTACGGTCCCGGTGGAGGAGCTAGAGCCGGGAGACGTCGTGCAAGTCCTGCCCGGCGAGAAGGTACCCATCGATGGCC
>JBDHHX010000278.1:0-4833 GCA_039589155.1 Gemmatimonadota bacterium
AATCCCGCCAACTATGGAAAGCACAGCGCTCATCGTATCCGACCTACACCTGGGCGCCGTCCCAGACGCGGTGAGGGACGCCTTCATTCGGTTCTGCCGGCATTGGCAGGGCCGGGCGGAAATCCTGCTAATCAACGGCGACCTTTTCGACTTTTGGTTCGAGTATCGGACCGTGATCCACAGTCAGCACTTCCAGGTTCTGAGAACGTTGGCCGAGCTGCGGGACTCGGGCGTGCGGCTCGCCCTGGTCGGCGGTAATCACGACGCCTGGGGCGGCCCGTTTCTGGAGAACGAGCTGGGGATGCGGCTGGAGAACGGGCCATTCGAAATCGAACTCGCCGGCCGCCGGGCTCTCGTCGCTCACGGAGACGGCGTCGGCCCCGGCGATCACGGGTACAAGCTGCTGAAGCGCACGCTGCGCTGCGGGCCGGTCTGTCGCCTGATGCGGCTGATCCACCCTGACCTGGCCGACCGAGTCGTGGGACGCGTGTCGCGCACGGGCGTGCGTGACGAGCTGCAATTCAAGAAGTCGCGCGAGCGTGCAAGCGTGCTGGAGGCGTACGCGACGGAGCTATTGGAGGCGCGACCAGACCTGGACCTCGTGGTCTTCGGCCACTGTCACACGCCTCAACTGAAGGCCGTCGGGTCACACGGACATTACATCAATTCGGGCGATTGGGTGGAGCACCGGACGTATACCGTCGTTACGCCCGACAGTATCCGGCAAGAGGAGTGGTCTGACTAGAAATGGCCAGTCCTGGATGTGGACATCATGGCGCGAACGGGATGTTCACTGATACCGCAGCAGACACGCCCGGCTCCAGATCCGTTCGTTCGTCGAACCCCCAAAGGTGGACGGAGACGAAGCCGTCGGCGGCGGAGAAGAAGGCAGTGAACACGGCAATGGCCAGCCAATCTTCCCGCTGGTCTTTGCGGGACTCGATGAGCCCCTCGTTCCACGGCTCGGCTCGCTCGACGTGACTGAGGCGGATCTGGGAGCGGGCCACCATTAGAATGGCGAAAGACTCCACCAGGAAATAGAAGGCTCCGCGCGTGTGGGCGCCCAGTTCGGACTGTGCCCAGCCCGGGATGACCAACGAGCGGATGAAAGCGCCGCCGGGAGTGAGCGGCGGCTTGGAGAAACCGGAGTCGGGAAGGACTTGAGCCTGGGCGTCTTGCGCTTGCTGCGCCTCAACCACTTCTGGAGCGGCAGCGAGGAGACAGGCAACGAGTGAGACGCGGGCTAAGAAAAGCGAGGTGCGCGGATTCATGGTTCGGGAGTATGCAGCATCGAGTGCGTGCGCGAAAGACCAAAACGGGCCTGACGTTGCGTATGTACCCGGCGACTGCCCTGGTGTTCACTACCCGACGCTGTGGATGCGGCCGTGATCGATCCGGATTCCCTAACACTCATCAAACGCGTCCTGGTCACCCGACTGCGTTGGCTTGGCGACGTGGTCATGTCTACCCCGATGCTCGATGCGCTGCGCGAGGCCCTGCCCGCTGCGAGCATCGAGTACCTCACCTATTCCAGTTTCGCACCGCCGCTCGATGGACACCCAGCGCTCGATCGCCTGCACACCATCGGGGCCAACGCCGGCGTGCGTGAAACGCTCGGCGCTGCCCGGCGTTTGCGGCGGCCCCGCTTCGATTGGTGCTTCGATACGTTGGGCAACCCGCGCAGCCTGGTGCTGGTTCGTCTCATCGGACCCCGGCACTCGGTCGCTCCCTACCGGGGCCTGCGCTCCCGGCTCTACGAGCACAGCGTGAGACACGAGCACGGCGAGCGTTCCGCCGTCCGTCACCAACTCGACTCGTTGACCCCGCTGTTGGGTTACATCGAGGAGCGTCCGCCGACAATCCACGTGGCGGCCGACGCCCGTGGTAGCGCCGCTCGCCAATTCGGCCTCGAACCCGGCGCCCCCCTCGCCCTATTCCATCCCGGCGCCTCCGACTCCCAGCGGGCCTGGCCGCTGGAGCGCTGGCCACAGCTCGCCGGCGAGCTGCAGCGATCCCGCGGCGACATCGCGATCCGGGTGATCCGCCAGCCGGGCTGGGAGGACTGGGCCGAGAAGATCGTCGGCGGCTGCAACGGCGACGTCGTGGCGTTGCCCGTCCTCGAGCTCAGCCCGCTGCTGGCGTTGCTGGCGAACGCCTCGCTCTATGTGGGGAACGATGGTGGCATTCTGCACTGCGCGGTGGCGCTGCGGGTCCCGACAGTCGGCATGATGGGTCCCACCGAAGATGACGTCTGGTTTCCTTACGCCAGATGGGGCCCCTACCGGATCGTCCGCGGTCCGAGCACGTTGCGGTCGAAAGCCGGCTGGGCGATCAGCGAATCTCCAAGCGCCAGTCTGGACGATGTGATGCTGGCAGTGGAAGAGGTGTTAGAGGAACCTAGACGATCATCCTGAGTCGGTTGTGAAGGACCTCGATGTCCAGCGTGCCGCCGCCGGCCATCTCCCTGTACTCGCCGTCCAAGTGGAACTTCAGGCAGGTCTCGGACTGCACCTTCAGGCGATCGGTCTTCCAGTGGCGGACCATGGACAGCCGACCGTGTCGGCCCCAGCGCACGGCCCACACGTAGCGGGCAAACTGCCAGAAGCTTATCGGTTTGATCCAGTAGATCTCGAGCAGGCCATCCTCGACGTTCGCTTCCGGGGCCAAGCGCACGCCACCGCCCTCGCAGTTGCCGTTCATCGCAGCGATCATGAGTGCATCACCGACCAGTTCGCCGTCCGTCCAGGTGATGTGATAGCCCTGCGGCTCGTACTTGAACATGGTCCGGACAGCATCTGGGAAGTAACTGGGTAGCGGGACGTTTTGGTCCAAGCGTCGCCTGACTACCTCAGCGTCGAACCCAATGCCGAGGGCGTTCAGGCAGTACTCACGGCCGTTGACGCGCATCACATCGATATTGCGGACGTTCATCTCCACGATGGCGTCGAGCGCCTGTTCCAGGCCCCAGCCAATGCGACCCAGCGCGCGGGCGAAATCGTTGCCGGTGCCCAGCGGGAGATGTGCGAGAACCGCTTCATCACGCCCCGAATCGAGCACGCCGCTCGCCACCTCCCTGGCCGTACCGTCGCCACCGGCCGCCACCACCAGGTAGCCTGACGCCGCCGCCCGCTTCGCCGCCGCTTGAGATTCGGTGGGCGAGCCCGTTTCAACGATGTGATAGGTGAGGTCGCGCTCGCGCAGCGCCTGTTCCAAGCCCGTTCGTCGCAGTGCGCGCGCCCCCAGCGCTCGCTTGTTGAAGATGACTACGAGCTTCTCTTCCTGCCCGGGTCCCCGACGCTGATGTGGGTTCATCTGAAGTCCGGGGCCGAGCCCTCCGACAAGCGCAAACGCTCGAACTGGGAGGCGACGACAATCGCCACAGCGAGCAACAGGATCTCGGTGACGATCCTCCTGACGTCCAGTGACGCCTCCAGCGGACGATTCCAAAAGAACCCGTAGCGCACCACTTTGATCGGCACGACGATGCCATCGCCGGTGTCCCACATTAGCTCCTGTCGCCAGGGCACGATCAGAATGATCGGCACCAAGAAGGCGATGCCTATGCGGAAACTCCAACTCGAGAGTAGCTCTTTCATAGCGGCATCAGCTCCCTGGCCATGGCCTCAGCCGGTTCGAGGACCCGGGAGTGCAGCGCATCTATCAGTCTTTCTGCGTTTTTGTAGCGGTACATGGACAGCACCGATCTGTTGCGTCTCAGCTGGTCGATCACTTTGCCCTCCGACTCACCCGCCATCAGAAGCGGTTGTACCGGGACGTGCGGCAAGTCAGGCACCACGGCTCGCAATTCGTGGGGAACACTACTCGCTTCGGTGAAGTCGGCAATGACGAACCGGGCCATGCGGGCCAAAGTCCACATGATCTCGATGATCTCGCGCCCGCGCCGCGGCTCGCTGTCGAAGAGGACCGGCGTGTACCCCGCTTCTCTTATCGCCTCGCGCATCGCCTTGAGGATCGCTTCGCGATCGCCGGGGAAATGACCGAGTATGAGAACGATCTTGGACGCGATCTCGTTGATGATCGTGCGCAGCTTCCTGTTTTGAATCAGCAGGTAAGTGAACTGAGCCAGCTCGAGGTCATCTACCACGACAAGCGGCTCGCCGAGATCGGTGATCCTCAAGTCCCTCTGGATGGCGCCCTTCAGTTCCGCGCCCCAAGCCGATACACCGAAGACGGCACAATCGACGATCCTCGCCTTCGTTAGATTCGCACGGGCAAGTTGGGTCTTGCTGAGGTCGGCGCCGCCCAGGTCGGCGCCGCTCAGGTTCGCGTTCTCGAGGTTGGCGCCCGTCAGGTCGGCGCCTCTCAGTATTGCCTTCTCGAGATCGGCGCCATTGAGATCGGCCTGACCCAACACCGCACTGCCGAGCCTGGCGCCACCAAGCTTCGCGCCCGCGAACGAACCGCCTCCGGCGAATGTGTCGCTGAAATTGGCGTCACGTAGATCGGCGCCAGAGAAATCGGTGTGGTTATGTGACGTGCCTCGAAGGTCGGCGCCCTTCATATGTGCGTTCTTGAAGATCGTCCGCAGCATGCTGGCGCCCATCAGCTTGGCGCCGTGCAGCGCGGCATCGCGAAAGATCGCGTGATCGAGCATCGCCCTCGTCAGGTCGGTGTTCTCGAGCAACGCAGCATGCAACTCGGCGCCGGTCAGTCCAGCGCCGGAGAGGTTGGCGTCGCTGAGGTCCGCCGCCCCCAGGATCGCCTTTTCGAGGCGCGCCCGCTGCAGGTCCGCACTCTTGAGGTTGGAATCGATGAGCAGGGTACGACTAAGATTGGCACCCGTCAGCGCCGCTCCTGGCATCTCCAACTCCC
>JBDHHX010000279.1:0-4777 GCA_039589155.1 Gemmatimonadota bacterium
TTAAGGGCGTCGGTCCCCGTCGGGCAGAGGCGTTGGGAAAGCTCGGCATCCGCACCGCCCGAGATCTGTTGCGACATGCTCCACACCGCTATGAGGACGCGACCACCGTCACTCCTATTGCCAAGCTCGCTCCCGGATCGGAAGCCACCGCCATTGGTGAGGTGGTCTCCAAGGGCGTCATCCCGACACGGCGTGGCCTGCGCTTCTTTCAGGCCGTCATCCGGGACCCGAGCGGGCTGATCGAGTGCTCGTGGCCTGGCCAGCCTTTCCTCGATCGAACCATCCGCAAGGGCGATACCCTTCTCGTCTCCGGTCCCGTCCGCTTCTTTCACGGCCGCCAGATTCAGCCCAAGGAGTTCACCATCCTCGCCCGCTCCGGTGAGGATGCTGAGGACGTGGGAACTGTGTTCCCCGTTTATCCCGCTACCGCCAACCTCACCCATCGTCAGGTTCGTCGCATCGTGCAGGAGAACCTCGACGCCCTGCTCGCCGCCGCAGCCGAAGAGGAGGAGATCATTCCCGAGACGCTCCGCGTGCCGCTCAAGCTGCCCGCCGCGCACCAGGCTTTTGACTGGCTGCATCGACCGCCTACACTCGCTCACGCCGAGGAAGGACGCCGCCGTTTCGCCTTCGAGGAGCTCTTCATCCTTCAACTTCTCTACGCCCGCGCTCGCTACGAGAATCGCGAGCAGCGTCAGGGCATCCCCTTCGAGCGGCTGAACCTCCTCGTCCGACCATTCAACGACGCCTTGCCATTCGAGCTCACCGAAGGACAAAAGGCGGTGCTGGCGGAGATCTCGTCGGACATGTCAGCGCCGCAGCCGATGAACCGACTCCTCCAGGGCGACGTCGGCAGCGGCAAGACAGTCGTCGCGCTCTTCGCGATGCTCCGGGCCATAGAGAACGAATACCAGGCTGCCCTAATGGCGCCCACCGAGCTACTCGCCGAGCAACACCACAAGACGCTCTCCCAGATGCTCGAGCACCTGGAGTTGAATGTCGTGCTGCTGCGCGGGGGGCTCCGCGCCGGCGAACGCCGAGCGGCGCTGGAACAGATCGCTAGCGGTGAAGCGCAACTGGTGATCGGGACCCATGCACTCATTCAGGAAGACGTAGAGTTCAGTCGTCTGGGGCTTGTTGTGATCGACGAGCAACACCGGTTCGGCGTGCGGCAGCGCCTGCAATTGCGCCAGGCGGGTACCGAGCCAGATGTTCTCGTGATGTCCGCCACGCCCATCCCGCGCTCCCTGGCGCTCACCTTCTATGGCGACCTCGATATTTCGGTTCTCGACGAGCTGCCACCTGGGCGGCGGCCGGTGAAGACAGTGCTGAGAGCCGAGTCGGCCAGAGGAAAGGTTCTCGATTTCGTGCGCCAGGAGGTCGAGACCGGCCGCCAATGCTACGTGGTTCACCCCGTGATCGAGGAATCGGAGACCCTCGATGTTCGGTCGGCCACGGAAGCGTTCGAACATCTCTCCGAGGAGATCTTCACCGATCTTCGCCTGGCGATCATACACGGTCGATTGCCCGTCGACGAGAAGGACGATGTCATGCGCCGCTTCGTCGATGGCACCATCGATGTCCTCATCTCGACCACCGTCATCGAGGTCGGCATCGATGTGCCCAACGCCACCGTCATGGTCATCGAAGGCGCCGAACGATTCGGTCTGTCACAACTACACCAGTTGCGCGGCCGCGTCGGTAGGGGAGCCGATCAGAGCTACTGCATTGTCCTCCACTCCGGCCGCCAACCGCCGGAACGGCTCGACATCTTCGCCTCTACTTCCGACGGATTCGAGATCGCTCGCGCCGACCTGCGACTCCGCGGTATCGGCGACTTCTTCGGCGCTCGCCAACACGGTCTACCTGTGTTCGTTTTTGCCGACCTCGCACGCGACGAGTCGCTCCTCCACACGGCGCGCGACGCCGCCGCTCGGATCGTCGCCAGCGACCCCAAACTCGAGCGGCGCGAGCACCGCGGGCTCGGCGCGGCGCTACGCAGCGAGTACCGCGAACGGCTGAAGCTGTACGATGTGGGCTGAGAGGCGAAACGTGTAACACCTTATCTGACAACTATATACACATATTACCTGATGTAGTACCGAACCGCGATCGTTCCGGGGAGGGCAGTGATGCTAAGCGAGCGCGCCTGCTCCTCTTGCTCTGGCTCGTAGGGGACGTTGTCAGGGCCTTTGCCCTTTTGGAAGTCGACGATGAAGAGGACGACGCTGGTTCCGAAGAGCAGCTGTGAAACGATGAGCAGAGTGCGTGCCTGGTTGTCCTTGTTGAGGGCCTCCTGGTAAATGGATTCGAGCAGGGGGTCGGAGTAAGAGCCATCCGGGTTCCGGCTGCGGCAGTTGTCAGGGCTCTCCCCGCAGAGCACCTCGAGGGCGTTGAAGACGTCATCGGCATCGCTGTTGAGCTTGAAGCCGTAGGCGCCCATTCCGATGGAGACACCGAGGGTTGCCCACTTGGTGATGCGGACCCAGCCGCCGTATTTGGGCAGCGGCAAGCCGGCGGCCGCGGCCGCGTTACTCGCCGCCTCGTGGTCATCGAGCGGGAAGTAGGCGACACGCTCATCGCTATCCGCGTAGCCGACTGCGACGGGTCCTTGTGCGTGGGCGATGCCGGGAAGCAGCGTCTGCAGGAAGAGAAGCGTAATTGCGGCGCAGAGCTTCATCGTAACTCGGCGATCCGTCCGTGCGTCGTTGTGGCGAAACCGGCTCCCCGACGACTGTAGAACGGGACAAGGATTCTGCCGTCGTGAACGACGACGGGCAACTCGAGCGACCCGTCGAAATCTAGCGTCCAGATCGTCGAACCGCTCCTTCCGAAAAAGTGCAGTCGTCCGTTCAGGTCTCCCAAGAGCAGCCCGTTCTGCACTACGGTAGGTGTCGCGATGACGGGTGCAGCGGCGCTTGCGATAACGGAGGCAGCGCCCGTCCGCAGATCGAAGCTGACGAGTTTGCCGGTGCCGGTGGCCGCGTAACCTATGGTGTCGGTCACGGCGGGACCCGAGATGAAGCGTTCGAAGCCCGAGGCATGCCAGAGGACGGCGAGATCTCGTATGCGCCAGGCGATGATCGATCCGGTCTCGGTCACGGCGTACAACGCCTCACCGTCACTGGCAGCTTCGGCCGTGATGTGCTCGCCGGTTGCGGCCGCCGTGCGGCGCTGGCCGTTCATGCGGTTGACGACGATTAGACTGTCGCGGGCCACATAGACGACAGAACTCTCGAGGACGATAGCTCCGCCGGCCGGGGGCAGGCGGAACGCGGCGGTCCACAGCGGCTCGTCGGAGCCGGAGGCCATGGCGATCAGCAAGGCGTTGCTGGTGGTGAAGAAGACGGTGTCGCCAGCTATCGTCGGTGTTGCCGCGATCGGCGGAAGCTCCAGCGTCCGTAACGCTTTGCCCTCGGTCATGTGAATGACGTAGTAGAAGCCGCGTTCGGCCGTTGCGGCATAGATCTCGTCCGCTCGCAGCAGCGGCCCGTAGGGTTGGCCGTTCAACTTGCGCTTCCAGAATCGGGCGCCATCGGCTCGGCTGATCGCGTACAGGTGGCGATCGGCGCTGGCGGCGATGACCACCTGGTCGGTCACCGCGGGCATGCCTCGGATACCCGGTCCCACCGACGTCATCCAGAGAACCTGCGGTGGTTGGGTCGAGATGACCTGGCCGGCGAACGGAGCGCGGCTGGGCTCGCCGAAGTATGTTGGCCAGAAAGCGCCGCCATCGACGGGTGCCGGGTACTCCTTATTGCTGCTGCAGGAGCTGGCAGCCATCCAGCAAAGGAACGCGGCAGCGGCCCAGGTGGAGGGCATCCGCCGTTTGACACCCCGTTGGGCCGTCTCTACATTCGCGGCCCGTGCGGGAGAGCTTCGAATGGCGCCGGAAAGCCGGCGCCGCCAGCAGGTTCCTATCGGCACTGGTACTCCGATCGATGAGCGAAAACGCCTACATCAACGAACTGGCCGCACACGTCGGTCAAAGCGTCACCGTACGAGGCTGGCTGCACAATAAACGCTCGAGCGGCAAGATCGCGTTCCTCATCGTACGCGACGGCACCGGCCTCGTGCAAGCCGTGATGAGCAAGGCGGACGTCCCCGATGAGGCCTGGTCGCTGCTCGATCAGATCGAATACGAAGCCAGCCTCGGGATCAGCGGGACGGTCAGGCAGGATGCGAGGGCGCCGGGCGGCTACGAGATGTCGGTCAGCGGCCTGGAGCTGGTTGGCCCGTCCAGCGAAGAATACCCGATCCAGCTCAAAGAACACGGCATCGATTTCCTCCTCGAGCACCGCCACCTGTGGCTGCGCACGCCCCGGCAGGTGGCGATCATGAGGGTCCGCAATGAAGTCACGAAGGCGATTCGTGACTATCTCTACGACAACGGTTTCGTAAACGTAGACACTCCGATTCTGACCGGCGCGATCGGTGAGTCCGCCGGCACCCTGTTCGAGACCGAGTACTTCGATCTGGGCATGGCCTATCTCGCCCAGACCGGCCAGCTCTACAACGAAGCCAACGCCGCCGCACTCGGGCGCGTCTACTGCTTCGGCCCCACGTTTCGCGCCGAGAAATCGAAGACACGACGCCACCTCACCGAGTTTTGGATGCTGGAGCCGGAGATGGCCTGGTGCGACAACGAGTGCAACATGCAGGTCCAGGAAGAACTGGTTTCCTATGTCGTCGACCGGGCGCTTGGCCGCTGTCGCGCCGAGCTCGAGGGCCCGCTGGAGCGCGATCTGTCGAAACTGGAGTCCGTAAAGCCACCGTT
>JBDHHX010000280.1:0-4721 GCA_039589155.1 Gemmatimonadota bacterium
ATGTGCACGGGATCCGCAACAGCGACTGGTTCATCACGGTGGGCGGCGACGGGTTCGACCCGGCGGTCGACCCGGTCGAACCGAACATCGTCTACTCGCAGTGGCAGTACGGGGGGCTGATGCGCTACGACCGCGCCACCGGCGAGACCGTCGATATCAAGCCGCGCGAGTCGCGCGAGGGACCGCCGCTGCGCTGGAATTGGGACTCGGCATTACTGATCAGCCCGCATTCCAACACGCGGATCTACTACTCGGCACAGATCCTCTTCCAGAGCGACGATCGCGGCGACACCTGGCGCGCGATCAGCGGCGACCTGACCCGGAACATGGATCGCAACACGCTTCCGGTGATGGGCCGCATCTACAGCGTCGACGCGGTGTCGAAGAACCGCTCGACCTCGCTGTTCGGAACGATCGTGTCGCTGTCCGAGTCGCCTCTGGTCGAAGGGCTCATCTACGTGGGCACTGACGACGGGCTCGTCCAGGTCACCGAGGACGGCGGCGCCAACTGGCGCCGGATCGACCGGGTCGGTGACGTGCCCGAGATGACCTACGTCAGCGACCTCGAGGCTTCGCTCCACGACGAGAACACCGTGTTCGCCGTGCTCAACAACCACAAGAACGGCGACTTCAAGCCTTACGTTTACAGGAGCACCAACCGCGGCGGCTCCTGGACCAGCATCACCGGCGACCTGCCGGAACGCGGCTCCGGACACACCATCGTCCAGGACCACGTCAACCCGAACCTGCTGTTCGTCGGTACCGAGTTCGGCATCTTCGCGACGCTGAACGGCGGCGAGAGCTGGATCCAGATGAAGGGCGGCATGCCGACCATCGCCGTCCGCGATCTCGAGATCCAGCGCCGCGAGAACGACCTGGTCGCCGCTTCGTTCGGCCGCAGCTTCTACGTGCTCGACGACTACACGCCGCTGCGCGACCTGAGCGCGCAGCTCATCCAGGGCCGCGCCCACATCTTCCCGATCAAGACCGCCGACCTCTACATCCAGGCGCGGACGTTGGGCGGAGGAGAGAAAGCGTCGCAGGGCTCGATGTTCTATACGGCGCCCAACCCGCCGTTCGGCGCCACATTCACCATTTACCTGAGAGACTCGCTCAAGACGCAGCGGGCGCAGCGCCAGTCGCGCGAGGGCGAAGCGGCGAAGGCCGGCGAGGACACGCCCTATCCCAGCTGGGAGGAGCTGAAGGCGGAGGACCGCGAAGAAGACCCGGTCGTCGTCCTCACGATCCGCGACCAGCAGGGCAACGTGGTCCGGCGCATCGATGGCCCGACGTCGTCCGGCATCCACCGGGAGACCTGGGACCTGCGCTACCCGGGCTACGGACCGATCAGCATGAACAGCGATGGCCGCGGCCCGCTGGTCGTGCCTGGCAACTACACGGTCGAGATCCACAAGCGCGTCGGTGACGTCACCACAGAACTCGTGCCGGCGACGCCATTCCAGGTCGAGATCCTCGGGACCCCGACCTTGCCGCCCACCGATCGCGAGGCGCTGCTCGCCTTCCAGATGCAGGTCGGCGAACTGCAGCGCGTCGTGCAGGGAGCCGGTCGCGTCGCATCGGAAGCCGAGGAGCAGATCAGCTTCATCAAGCGCGCCATCGAGGTCTCGCCGCAGGTCGACACGGACCTGCTGAACGAGGCACGTCGTTTGGAGCTGAGGCTGATGGACCTGCAGGAGGCTTTGAACGGGGACCGCACGCTGCCGCGCCGCAGTGAAGCGGCGATGCCCGGCATCCAGGGCCGCATTCGCACCGTGATCTTCGGCAGCATGTCCAGCACCCACGCGCCCACTGCGACACAGCGCCAGGGCTACGACATCGCCGCCGCTCTGTTCACCGATATCTACGACGACCTGAAGCAGCTAGTCGAGGTCGACCTGCCCGCGTTCCAGGGACAGCTGGAGGCAGCCGGCGTGCCGTGGACGCCGGGTCGTGGATTACCAAGCTGGGAAGGCGGTAACTGACTGGTGCGGTGGTGAGTGGTACGGTGGTGCGGTGGTGGTGTTGAACTACTACCGCACCACCGCACCACTTACCACCGAACCGTCACACACACGCCCCCTCATTCCGATACCGCTCCTCCTCCTCCACAACCGTGATCACGCCCGTCGACGAGACCCGCAGCAGGTAGCGCTTGGTGACGATCGGGGCACAAAACTCGACGGTCTTCAGCACGACCAGCTCGTAGCCGTCGTCGATGTCGCGGATCGCGCCGTCCTGAATGTCGATCGTGCTCCAGTGGTACCCGTTGGCGTCGATCAGCATGATCGCCTCTTCACGGCTGTCGATTTCGCCCAGGAAGTTGAGCAGTTCGTTCTCGGTGGCCCAGAGCGCGAAGTGATTGCCGCGTATCGCCACGATGTACTTGTAGCAGTAGCCGGGCAGGCAAAAGACGCCGAACCCGGTCTCGGCTCTGGCCGAGTCGAATGATGCGATGAGACTCGCGTCGATGGAGTCCTTGATCGTCGCGCCGCCCGATCCGATGACCGTGTGGTCCGATTCCGGTCCGCCGAAACCGAACCGGTACTCCCAATAGCGCAGCGCCTCCGCCGGGTCGACCTGCGAGTAGTCGAGCTGCTCCAGTGCTGGGATTTTGTCGTAGTCCCGAGGATCGACCTCGATCGACGAGTCGCAGCCGGACCCTGCAGCCGCCAGGAAAGCGATGCCGGAACCAATAGCCAGGGCGCGCATCCTCATGACAGCATTCCTCCGATCGGCAGAAGCTCCTCCTGTCGGTTTGACGCCGGTCGGTCGGCGGTCGTTAAGCCGGCGCCCCGTCCTGGCGGGCGCCGGCGCGGGAAAGCTGACCGGGCATTCTGACCGGGCTTCGCTCAAGACGACCGCGCGGCTGCGGATCGCTGGCCGGCGCCGCGGCCCCGCGAAGGCTTACCTGCCAATCCATTGCAGCACAAGTATTTAGAGTCGCGGAATCCGTACCCCGGGTACGGTTCTTGCCCCATAGGAGACGGACCCGCCGGCCAGGGGCCCGCCGATTCCGGTTCCCCGAAAACGTCTTGGAGAGATGATCGATGGCGAACGCTCGCCCGATGAGGTATAGGCGAAGCGGCCCGAGGCTTTGCCGCAAGGAAGATGGACTGGCGCTGGTGGCGACGCTGATGGTGATCGTGATGGTCGCGATGATCGTCACCGTGATGCTCAGTGGCGGTCTCAGCACGTTCCGCACTGTCGACTCCGACTACAGGGGCCAGCGCGCGTTCTACGCGGCGGAGGCGGGCGCGGAGGCGGCGCTCAGCCAGATCGAGACGGCGCTGCAGGACGGCGTGCTGACGGACCAGGAACTGGCGGATGTCCTACCACCGCCGCTCGAGGGGTTCAGCTTCTCCGAGTTCAGGGTGGAGCGTCAGGACTCGGTGTTCGTGGAGACGATCGCCGATGGCGCCTTCTCGGGCCTCTATTCGCTGACCCAGGTCTTTAACGTCCACTCGCGGGCGACGGACCCCGTCGGCAATCACGCAGCCGTGATCTTGGGGGGCAAGGCTCAGGCGATTCCGATCTTCCAGTTCGGCTGGTTCTACGACGGCGGCGGTCAGTTCGGCGCCGGCGCGACCTGGGACGGATACGGGCGGGCGCACGCCAACGGCGACCTGTTCCTGATCGGTTGCGACTCGTACTTCCACGAGCGAGTGACGACGGCGGGCGCCGTTCACCGTGACGGCATCACGAAGCACCGCCCGCTGGGCGGTGGCGTGAACATGTGCCCGATCCGGGTCTACATCGACGACAAGACGAGCACCCCGGTCTTCCTGGACTTTGACAGCGACGACACGCCGGATCCCGAACTATTCAAGTCGAAGAGCGAAAGCTATTTCGACACCCGGCTGATGACCGCGGCCCACGGCGTCGACAGCCTGAAGCTACCGCTCCCCGCGGGTGTTCCGCCGCGCGAGCTGATCCGGCCGCGCGACGGTGACGACACGCAGGCCGAAAAGGACGTGAAGTTCTCGTGGCTGGCGGACATGTACGTGACCGTGGATCTGACGGCGCTTGAAGACAGAGACGTCGCCTGCGGCTCGCCGCCGCCGTCGAACGTATCACCACGCGTGCCCCGGATCACCGTGACCCGACACAACGGCTACGCTGCGGTCCCCGACCCGGAGGACGAGTGCAAGATCTTCCAGTTCCG
Source organism: Gemmatimonadota bacterium (assembly GCA_039589155.1). Lineage (GTDB taxonomy): Bacteria > Gemmatimonadota > Gemmatimonadetes > Palauibacterales > KS3-K002 > Kutchimonas. Next base: position 4,163 of record JBDHHX010000280.1, read on the forward strand.
CTGGGAGTCGTTCTTCGACAACCACGAAGACGGGTTCATCGACGTGCTGGACGTCGATATCGGGGCGCTCAGGGATTGGATCGTGCTTGGTAGCGGCGACGGGGCAGAGATCGTCTACATCGAGTTTCTAAACGTCAGCGCCACGCCGGTAGAGCCGGGCATCACCGATAAGCACAACTTCGGTAACATGCAGGACCTCTATCACCCGGTCATCAAGCTGATCAACGGCGACCAGCTACACGGGCCGCTGACCATCGGCGCGGCACGCACCGTCTGGGTGCAGGGCGACTACAACACCATCAACTGGCAGCCGGCTGCGATCTTCGCCGATGTCTGGGGCCAGCTTTCCAATTCCTGGGACGACAGCCACGCTCAGACCGACGAGGACTTCAGCACCTGGTGGTGCCGCTTCCAGAAACCCAATTGTCCGCCGGCTTCGGACACCGAGCAGAACCACGCCGTCATCGTCGGCTCCGGGATTGGGATACTCGATTGCTTCCACGAGGACCCCAGCTGCCCGCCGCCTACCATCCTGGCAAGCGGCGAGCCGCTGAAGTTC
>JBDHHX010000281.1:0-4718 GCA_039589155.1 Gemmatimonadota bacterium
GAACGCTGGCCCGGACGGAGCGGAAGCGGCGGGGTGGGACAGGGTCCGGTGAATAATACCCGGGGGTAGGGGAGTAGGAAAGGGCGGGGAGATGTTTCACGTGAAACATCGCTTGAGATCGTGCTCGCGATCGTGATCGTGATCGTAATCGTCATCGCATCCGATTCCTTCGCAGTTCCCATGCGATGACGATCAGAATCATGATCGCGAGCACGAGCGCGAGCAAAACGGAGGTCTATATATAGTAGGGGCCCGAGGCGCCTCCACTACCCCTCGTGCGTTTCACGTGAAACATGCCGACCCCGCTGAGCCTTCCGCACTTCCATCATCAGGTTCTGTAGATCGCTGGGCGCCAGGCCCGGGATCCGGGCCGCCTGCGCCAGCGTCGCCGGACGCACGCGGTCGAGCTTCTGCCGCGCCTCCAACGACAGGCTGTCGAGCCGGCGGTAGGGAAGGTCCTCGGGCAGGCGGAACTCGGCCTGGCGCCCTAGCCGCTCCGCCCGCTGCCGCTCCTTCGCGATGTAGCCCGCGTACTTGAGCTCCATCTCGACGGCGGCGAGGGCGTCGGGCTCAGGCGCTCCGTTCCCTTCGGAAGCTTCCACGCGGGCCGCCAGGTCGAGAAGACTCACCTCGGATCGCCGCGCCAGCGTCGCCAGCGCCGTGGGCTCGTCGACGACGGACGTGCGCCGCGCCCGCAGATAGTCGTTCACTGCATCGGGCGCGATCCGCGTTGACGTCGTCCACTCCTTCGCCGCTTCCTCTCCCGCAAACCGAATCTCCATTCGGCGAAGCTGTTCCTCGGACAGCAGGCCCAGCTCGGCGGCGGTGCGGCCGAGCCGGCGCAGCGCGTTGTCCTGACGGAGGAGGAGTCGAAACTCGGCTCGAGAGGTGAACAGCCGGTACGGCTCATCCACGCCGCGGGTCACCAGGTCGTCGATCAGCACCCCGATGTAGGCCCGGTCCCGTTCGGCGATCCAGGGCTCTCGGCCGAGAACGGAGAGGGCCGCGTTCACCCCGGCGGCGATGCCCTGGGCCGCCGCCTCCTCATACCCGGTGGTCCCGTTCACCTGCCCGGCGAAGTAGAGGCCGCCGATCGCCTTCGACTCCAGAGTCGGATTCAGCTGGTGCGGCGGAAAGTAGTCGTACTCGATCGCGTAACCCGGCTGCGTCATGCGCGCCGCTTCGAGCCCCGGCACCGCGGCCAGGAACTCGCGCTGCACGTCCGGCGGCATGGAGGTCGAGACGCCGTTCACATAGAGCTCGCGGGTCTCCAGCCCCTCGGGCTCGAGGAAAATCTGGTGGCGCCGCGTGTGGGGAAAGCGAACGACCTTGTCCTCGATCGAAGGACAATACCGCGGACCCAGGGCGGAGATCTGACCGCCATACAACGCCGAGCGATCCAGGTTGCGGGAGATGATCTCCTTCACCTCATCGCCGGCCCACGTGATCCAACAGGGCAGCTGTCGGATGCGATCGGCGCGCTCCCAGAACGAGAAGCGGAACACATCGGGGTCCCCGTCCTGACGCTCGGTCTTCTCGAAGTCGACGGTCCGTCCATCGACTCGCGGCGGCGTCCCGGTCTTGAAACGGGTCACCTCCAGACCCATCGCCTCCAGCTGCTCCGACAACTCGAGCGCCGGGGCATCACCCGCACGACCTGCCGCCTCGGTCACACCACCACCGATGTGGATGCCGCCTCGCAAGAACGTCCCCGCCGTCACCACGACGCACCGCCCGCGGAACTCAGACCCGTCCCTACAGCGTACGCCGGCGATTCGCTCCCCCGACAGCAGCAGCGAGGCGACGTTGGCCTGAAAGAGATCGAGGCCCACGGTCTCCTCCAGCAGCGTCCGCATCGTCCTCGAGTAGAGCCAACGATCGCACTGCGAGCGGGGCGCCCACACGGCAGGACCCTTGCGGCGATTGAGCATTCGGAATTGAATGGACGTTCGATCGGTAACCCGCCCCATCAATCCGCCCAGTGCATCCACCTCGCGGACCACCGTGCCCTTGGCGACGCCGCCGATCGCCGGGTTACAGGAGAGCTGGGCGACGCGCGCCAGGTAAGAGGTGACCAGAAGCGTCCGGGCGCCCATGCGCGCCGCGGCCGCCGCCGCTTCGCATCCGGCGTGGCCGCCTCCGACGACTATGACATCGTACCCGTTGTTCATCGTATTCAGGTGCTTGGGAATTCCACTACTCTAACTCCAACATTCCCAGCGATCAGTTCTGGCAGCCCTCAGCAACGGTCCTCATATTACCGACGAGCGATCTAAACTAGCAGTGGTGGTGAGAGGCGCAAAACGCGAAGACCGATGATCGAAGAGCACGAGGTCAAGAAAGCGTTCCGAGTTCACGGTCGCGTGCAAGGCGTCGGCTTCCGGTGGTGGGCGCTGGACCGGGCACGCGGGCTCGGTCTGAACGGCAGCGTTCGAAACTGTTACGACGGAACGGTCGAGATCGCGTTCGCCGGTTCAGCCGAAGCGGTGGATGAGATGTGCGCGCTACTGGAGAGCGGCCCGCGGAGCGCACGGGTCGATCGCCTGGAGGAATTGGCTACGCCGGAAGGTTACCGGGAAGGCTTTCACATCGATCACTAGCGAGCCCCCTAACCTCTTTTAGTATAATCACTTACGCTATGTCTCAGGCGCCGTTCCCATCGACCGTGGCCTCACGTTCCGCTTTTCTCTTCGCGCTGGCGATCCTCTTCTGCGCAGTGGAAGCGGTTTCGCTTCTCGGACAAGAGGCGGCGGACAGCGCGCGCGAGCAGAAAAAGATCGGTCTCGTATTGAGCGGAGGTTCGGCGCGCGGGTTCGCGCACATCGGAGTCATCAGAGTACTGGAGGAAGCCGGGCTCGAGGTCGACGTTGTCACCGGTACCAGCATGGGAAGCATCATCGGCGGCCTCTACGCGATTGGCTATGACCCGGATGCGATGCTGACTGTGGCCGGCGAAGCGGACTGGGATTATCTGTTCGACGACGCCGCGGCGCGCCGCAACCTACCGCTGGTAAGAAAAGCCGAGGTCGATCGCTTCGTCTTCAGCTTACCGATCCGCGACAACAAGCCGACGCTCCCGGGTGGCTTCATCGCGGGCCAACGTATCAGTCAGTTCCTGGAGACGTTGACGTGGCGCCAGCATCCGGTCCGCGACTTCCGCGAGCTGCCGATCGCTTACGCGGCGGTAGCAGCGGATGCAGCGACCGGCCAGGCGGTCCGGCTGGAGGGCGGCTACCTGCCGCAAGCGATACAAGCGAGCACGGCGATCCCCAGCGTCTTTGCGCCGGTCGAGATAGACAGCTTGTTGCTCATCGATGGCGGAGTGGCGCGCAACCTTCCGGCCGAGGACGCACGGGCCCTGGGCGCCGACATCCTGATCTGCTCGGACGTGTCGAAGCCGCTGGCGCCGGCGGACAGCCTGACCACACTGCTGTCGGTATTGGACCAGACGATCGGTTACCGCGGCTGGTACTCGACGCTGGAGCAGCGGGAGCTTTGCGACGTACTGATCCTGCCGGACATCACGCAGCTGGGTAGCACGGCGTTCGACAAAGCTGTGGAGTGGGCGCAGACGGGTGAGGAGGCGGCAAGGCAGGCGCTCCCTGAGCTTCGCGAACTGGGACTGATCGGCGCGTCCGGACGGAACGAGATGACGCGCGAAGCGGCGGCCGCCGATCCGTTCTCCGACTCGGTCTACGTGGTCGCGATGGAGATCGAGGGGCTGGAGCAGGCGACGGAGAGCTTCACCCGTGACAAGCTCCACCTGACGTTACCCGGCTGGGTCCGACTCGATGACCTGAACGATGGGATCACCCGACTCCACGATACCGGCCGCTTCCGAATCGTGGACTACCGGCTGGACGCCCTCGAGGGCATCGCCGATGCAGGGGACGCCCGACTGCTCAGGGTAGGGGTACGGGAACAGCGTCTGGCCGAGCTGAGCTTCGGCTTTCGATACGACAGCCGCTACAAAGCGTCGCTGCTCGCCTCCGCCGTCGTCGCCGATTTGTTGGGTTACGGCTCGCGACTGACCGTCGATCTTCGCCTGGGAGACCAGGGGCTGGCGGTCGGGCGGCTGATGCGCGGCTTCGGCCGCGGGCCCGAGTTCCTGGTGGGCGTCGAGGCCGGATATCGGAGGATGCCGTTCGACATCTACGTGGACGATCTGCGGGTGAGCACGCCACGCGCCTATGTGTCGAACCTCAGCCTGGTCGCCGGACTCGGAATCGGCAACGCAGCGACCCTCGTCGGCCGCATCAAAGGAGAGCACGCCGACCTGGAAGAGTTCGCTGCGGTCGGCCAACCGTTCAGCGGGCAGAACGCGACGTTCTACACGTTCGGCGGCGTCTTCGGGCTGGACACCTACGACCGGGCGGTCTTTCCGCGAGGCGGGGCAGGGGGGCTGGTGAAAGCGGAGTGGGCGGACGAGGCGATTGGCAGCGGCAGGAGCTTCTCTCAATTCGTGCTCGACCTGCATGGGGCAGCACCGGTCTATGCCGGGCTGTCGTTGCTGGGCCGCGTCATCCTGGGACGCAGCTCAGGCGAGCTGCCCGATCAGTACTTCTTCTTCCTGGGAGGAACGAACAGCTACTACCTGTTCCCCGACCGCCAGTTCCCCTTCGCCGGGGTGAAGACGATGCAGCTAAACGGCCGCCAGCTGCAGAGCGTGCAGCTGGGTCTGCAGTACGACTTCCACAGTACCCTTGTGGGACGCCTGC
>JBDHHX010000282.1:0-9540 GCA_039589155.1 Gemmatimonadota bacterium
AAGCGGCGATGCCGATGCAAACGCCGCGGCACCGACGAGTACCAGGATGCAGTAAGCGGTAACCGGTAACCGGTGATCGGTCACCGATAACCGACTACCAAACACCTGGGAGCACTCGGTAGCGAACGCTTTGCGTGTAGTCCTCGTATCCATCCAATCCACCTCTCAGCGTCTTCTCTTCCAGCAGGATGCGAAGCGCAGACATCGTGGCCACCCCGGCGGCCGGGATCAGCGACCAGGGCGAGCCGAGCAGGACCGCGGATCCCGCCCAAAAGAAGATGAAGCCGGCGTAGCCGGGATGGCGAACGTAGCGGTAGGGACCGTCGCTGATGACGCGATGGCCTCGATCTTCTTGAATGCGCACGGCGCTGGAGAAGAACGTGTTGGTGGCAACGGCCCACGTGGTGAACAGGTAACCCGCCACGGCGATCGTCAGCCCGGCGACCTGTACGCCCACAGGGAATACCGGCGACCAGCCGAACCGCTGGCTGTAGCCCGCGACCACGAGGATCGCTACCGGCAAGTAGATCGCCATCATCGATGTCAAAACACGATCGACACCGCGGATGTTTTTCTTGGCGCTGCGTCTTTCCGAGGCCAACTCCGGGTCACCAGGCAAGACCACCAGGTAGGCCAGCCCGGAGAGCGCTGCGAACGCGCCCACGAAGAGCCATCCAAAGAGCCAATCAATCCGGCCGGCGCAGAGGAAGAGGGTCGCCGTGAGCGCGATCACCTGGAGCGCGACGGGTGCGGCCTCGCGGAGTCTGTTCATGGCCCTTGAATGGTACGGTGGTAAGTGGTGCGGTGGTAGGGTGGTAGCCATCGCACTACCGAACCACCGTACCACTCACCACCGCACCATCGACGAAACCCCGCAAATGGACACAATTCTTAAGAATCTCAGATACGCCGGGCGCCGGCTGGCGCGGAGCCCAGGGTTCACGATCGTCGCCGTATTATCGCTGGCGCTGGGCATCGGCGCCAACACGGCAATCTTCAGCGTTGTCAACGCCATTCTTCTTCGAGACCTTCCGCTGGAAAACCCTGAAGAGCTGGTCGAGGTCTACGTCGACATCGAGGCGTTCCCGTTCGCGCCGTTCTCTTACCCCGACTACGAGGACTTCCAGGAGTGGACCGGCGACGTCTTCACCGACGTGGCCGGTACCGGTATCGACTACATCCAGGCGGATGGCGTTGACGGAGTAGAGATGCTGTTCACCGAGGAGGTAACGGGCAACTACTTCCCGATGCTCGGCGTGAAGGCGGCCGTCGGGCGAACGCTGTTACCGGAGGACGATGTCGTGCGCGGCGGCCACCGTGTCGTCATGCTGGGGCACGGTTACTGGCAGCGCGCCTACGGCGGTGACCCCGGCGCCGTGGGGCAAGAGCTGCGGCTGGTGGGCAAACCTTACACAATCATCGGCGTGGCGCCGGAGGAGTACAGCGGCGCATTTCGCGGGCTGGTGCCCGACATCTACGCCCCGGTCATGATGGCCGACGAGCTGCAACCGCTCAGCGGAGTCAGCCGACTCGATGCCCCCACCAACCACTGGTTCTTCGTCAAGGGACGACTGAAGCCCGGCGCCTCGATGGAGGCCGCGCGCGTCGCCGCCGCGCAAGTCACGGCTCGGTTCAGAGAGGAGCGGCCCGATGGGTGGCAGGGCGACGACGCCATAGTGCTCGTCGCGACGGAGGACGTGATCACGAACCCGGCGCTCGACCGCTTCATCGTTCCGGCGGCCAGTCTGATCATGGTCGTCGTCGGCGTGGTTCTGCTCATCGCTTGCGCCAACCTGGCCAGCTTCCTGTTGGCCCGCGCGATGGACCGCCGGAAAGAGATCGCGGTCCGTCTCGCACTGGGCGCAACGCGCGGCAGGCTGGTGGGCCAACTGCTTACCGAGACCGTCATGCTGGCACTGCTGGGCGGCGTCGTCGGCGTCGTTCTCGCGCTGGGTCTGCTACGGCTGCTGGTCACCGTCGATCTGCCGTTCCCGATCCCGATCACGCTCGACCTCTCGCTCGATGCCAACGTGCTCGCGTTCAGTCTCGCAGCCTCGCTGGCGGCCGGCCTCTTCTTCGGGCTGGCGCCGGCGCTCCAGGGCACGAACCCATCGCTCGCGCCAACGCTCCGCGACGAGAGTGCCGGAGCCGGAGGAAAGCCCGGCCGCCTGATGCTGAGGAACACGTTGGTCGCGGCCCAGGTCGCGCTCTCGATGGTGCTGCTGGTCTGCTCGGGCCTCTTCCTGCGCAGCCTGCAGGCGACCCGGGCGGTCGACCCGGGTTTCGGGCGTGAGCCGGCGGCCGTCGTCAAGCTTCTGCTGCCCGGTGACCGTTACCCGGAGGAAGAAGGTCGCATCTTCATGCGCGGCTTGCGCGAGCGTGCGGCTGCGCTGCCCGGCGTGACGGCGACAGGCGCGATCGATAATCTTCATCTCAACACGCTGACCACGCAGACGCTTTCCATCACAGTGGCCGGTGTTGAGCCGCCGGTCGACCGCGACTTCCACTCGGTAGACTATGGGCGGGTCGACCCGGGCTTCTTCGACGCCACCGGCGTTAGGATACTGAGAGGTCGTAACTTCAACGCGGGCGACCTGGCGGACGGACCGCCCGTCGCCATCATCAGCGAAGCGATGGCGAACCGTTTCTGGCCCGGCGAAGACCCGATCGGCCGTTCCGTCCATTCGGTGCGCGAAGAGATCGATCTTCGCGTGATCGGCGTGGCCAGTGACGCCAAGGTTCGATCGCTGGCCGAATCACCGCGACCCTACATCTATCGCGCCTACAGTCAGAGCTACTCGCCCGTCCACACACTGATCGCGCAGACCTCGCTCGACCCGCAACGGGCCGGCCTCGACATCCTCTCCATTATTCGCGAGCTGGACCGTGAGGTCATCGTGCTCGAGACGAAGACGATACAACGACACCTCGCCGTGATGCTGCTACCCGCACGCATGGGCGCCGTCGCCATCTCCGTCTTCGCCGCGCTCGCCCTCGTCCTGGCGAGCATCGGGCTGTACGGACTGGTCAGCTACGCCGTCGCCCGCCGGGCGCGCGAAGTCGGCATCCGCATGTCGCTGGGCGCCGATGCCCGTACGGTCGTCCGCATGCTGATGGCCAGCGGCATGAGACCGGTGATCGCCGGCGGCATCATCGGCCTCGTACTCGCACTCCTACTCGCCGGCGGGTTGTCCGGCCTGCTGTTCGGGACCGCTGCGCTCGACCCGCTGACCTTCGTCGCGGTGCCGCTGGTGCTGGGCGGCGTGGCCGTGCTGGCGACGTATGTGCCGGCGCGGCGGGTGAGTCGGGTGGATCCGGTGTCGGCCCTGCGCGCTGAGTGACGGTACGGTGGTAAGTGGTGCGGTGGTATGGTGGTAACTACCGCACCACCGCACCACTCACCACCGCACCTGATTCCAACCCTCCGCCCCCTTAGTAGCGTCTAACTCCGAAAGCACCCCAACCATCGGAGACGACCATGCTCCAGGACATACGCTACGGCATCCGCGGGCTGCTCAAGCGCCCGGGCTTCGCGGCGATCGCCGCGCTGACCATAGCGCTGGGGATCGGCGCCAACACCTCGATCTTCAGCATCGTTAACGGCGTGCTGCTCGAGCCGCTGCCGCTCCACGAGCCAGAGACCCTGGTCACACCCGATGTGATCAGCAACCGTGGCTTCTCGATTTCGCTCTCGATCCCGAACTTCAAGGACTGGCGTGAGCGCAATCGGACGTTCGAGTCGTTCGGAGCGAACATGTCGAGGAACATGACGCTCACCGGGATCGAGCGGCCCGAGATCCTCCGCACGCGCTGGGTGCTTGGCGACTTCTTCGAGACGCTGGGCGTGCCGCCCTACATGGGCCGCACCATCAACTCCGACGAGACCTGGGCCGGCGCCGCACCCATCACCGTGGTGACCTACGGCTTTTGGGAGCGGCGGCTGGGCGGCGACCCCAACGCCCTCGGTCGCACCATCACGCTGGATGGCGTTGCCTTCGAGATCGTCGGCGTCATGCCACGCTCCTTCGTATTTCCCTCCGCCGACACCGAAGCCTTTATGCCGATGGGCTACATCTCGGAGAACCTTTGCTGGGAGGTGCGCGGCTGCTCGCAGGGGACCTGGGCGATCGGCCGGCTGAACGAAGGCGTCAGCATGGAGATGGCGCAGGCCGACCTCGACCGCATCCACAGGGAAATCGAGGAGGAAGAGGGCCAGCCGACCGCACACGCGGAGCTCGGAACGCTGACCGACGCTTACGTTGGTGACGTCCGCACGCCGATCATGATCCTGATGGGCGCCGTCGGCTTCGTCCTGCTCATCGCCTGCGCCAACGTGGCCAGCCTGCTGTTGTCGCGCGGCGAGAGCCGGCGCCGCGAGCTGGCGGTGAGGACGGCGCTGGGCGCCGGCCGCGGCCGCGTCGTCCGACAGCTACTCACCGAGAGCGTCATCCTCGGGCTCTCCGGCGGCATCCTCGGCATCGGTCTCGCCTACGCCGGTATCGGCGCCCTGGTGCCGGCGATCTCCGACAGCATCCCGTCGATCATGGCCGGCAAGATCGGGCTCGATCGATCGGTGCTCATCTTCACTTTCGCCGTCTCCGTGGGCGCCGGCCTGCTGTTCGGCATCGCGCCCGCGCTGCGGGCGACGACCCAGGCGCTGGTCGGCGAACTGAAGGAAGGCGGCGGCCGCGGCGGCACGGCGGGTCGGGCACGGCAGCGGCTGCGCTCGGGGCTAGTCGTCGCCGAAGTGGCGCTCTCGCTGGTCCTGCTCATCGGGGCTGGCCTGATGATCCAGAGCTTCCGCCAGCTGCAGAGCGTCGACAAGGGCTTCGTCCCCGAGAACATCTTCACCGCCCGCGTCTCGTTGCCGCGGGTCCGCTACGACGGCAAGGAACCGGCCTGGCAGTTCTACAATCAGCTGCTCGAGCGCGTGCAGGCGTTGCCCGGCGTGCAGACCGCGTCGATGACCCAGATCGTGCCGCTGCAGGGGAACAGCTGGGAACAGGGCATCGTGCCGGAAGGGACGCCTCGAGAGCCGGAGAACACCCAGTCGGTGCTCTACTACATGGTCTCGACGGACCACTTCGCCACCTTCGGCATCTCGCTCATGCGCGGACGGCTGTTCAACGAGAGCGACCGGGAGGGCGCGCCGCTCGTCTGCGTCATCGACGAGACGATGGCGGAGAAATTCTGGCCCGGCGAAGACCCGATCGGTAAGCGCGTCAACTTCGAGGAGGGCGAAGGCTCGACCCGCGAGAACCCGATCCTCACCTGGCGCGAGGTGGTCGGCGTGGTACGCAACGTCAGGCACTACGAGGTCGAGAACCCGTCCCGCATCACCGTCTACGTGCCGATGGGCCAGAGCGAGCGCATGTGGTCCACCGCCATGCACGTCGTCGCCAAGACGCAGGGCCAGATCGAGACGATGGAGGGCTACGTGAAGGAATCGCTCTCCAACACCACCCTGGTCGGTGGATTGCTCAGCATCTTCAGCGGCCTAGCCCTGCTCCTCTCAGCTATCGGCATCTTCGGAGTCATGTCGTTCTCCGTCGTGCAGAGGCTGCGGGAGATCGGCATCCGCATGGCGCTGGGCGCCGGCGCCGGAGATGTGACCCGGATGGTGGCGAAACAGGGATTGTCGGTAACGCTGGCCGGCGTCGGCCTCGGACTGTTCGGCGCCTTCGCCCTCACACGATTGCTGTCCAGCGTGCTCTTCGAAGTGGACCCTGTAGAGCCCGTCATCTACGCCGGCTTTGCCGCGTTCCTCATCACCGTCTCGCTGCTGGCGGCCTATCTGCCGGCCCGCCGGGCGACCCGTGTGGATCCGGCGATCGTGCTGAGGGAGGAGTGAACTGCGGTAGGTGGTGAGTGGTACGGTGGTGCGGTGGTAGCGCGGTACCGCACCACCGTACTACCGCACCACGGTACCTCTACCCGAGGTAGTAGCTCGTCATCCTCCGGCCCGCGTAGAGGCCGATACCCATCCCGACCATCCCGGCGAAGAACCCGACCAGCGTCCCCAGGTTCGAGCCCAGCCACCACCCGAGCCAGCCGCCTCCCGAAGCCAGTATCAATGGCAACAGTAGTTTGTGCATTCCGCCCTCCCTTATGTGGTGCGGTGGTGAGTGGTGCAGTGGTGCCGCAGTAACTCAGTACAGTACCACCGCACTACCGCACTACCGCACCAACATACCACCACATTATAGTACAAGAAGTCGCTAAAGCCCCGCCCCACAACCCAGTGGCCACCGATGAAGACCGACTCCAGCGTCCGCGTCGATGAGGGCAAGAACAGGATCTACCTGATCCTCGAAGGTTTCCACGACCTCGACGAAGCCATTCGCATGCGCGACCTCTACCGGGACGCCATCGCCCAATGCCGATCCGGCTTCACCGTGCTGGCCGACCTCTCGCACTACAAGCCGGGCACCGGCGAGGTGCAAGCGATTCATGCCGAGGCGGTCAAGCTGGCCGAGGAGGCGGGCGTGGGTCGGGTGGCGCGCTATGTGGGTGAGTCGCCGTTGGGCGGAATGCAGATCGGCCGTATCGCCCGGAGCGAGGGGAGCTACGACTCTGCCAACTTCGACTCGATGGAAGAGGCGGAGGCGTTCCTGGACGAGTTGGACGGCTAGTTCTCGCTCCTCCTCAAGATCTCCCAGAAGTCGGGCATCTCGGCCACGGTGCCGGCCATCGCCAGTATCCATTCCTTACCAACGAAGCTCGCCGGCTCGCTGAACTCGGCCAACTCTGCCCGGTGAGCCCGGGCCAGCTCTACGTTTGCCTCGGGGATGATTTGGCCCGTCGCCTCGTACAGCAGTTCCTCCCGGGCCTCCAGCAGCCTCGCTCCGGTCCAGGCGTACTCGTCGCCCGATACGTCGTGGGCCGCCAGCGCGTCCGCCAGCAGCAGCCGGATCCGCATCAACCTGGCCATGGCGCGGGCGCCATCCAGCGTGTTGCGAATCGCGCCGCTGTCGCGCCGGTCGACGTTCTGCAGCGCCCGGTTCACATCATCGATCCACGGCTCGGCCTCGCTCCAGACCTCTTCCGTCACGGCGAAGAACGTTTCGGCCTGGGCCGCCTGCACGACGCCGTCGGCTGGCCGCTCGAACGGGTAGTCGGCCGCCAGCTGTTCCAGCGTCGCCTGCGCCTGCTCGTGGGCGCGCGCACCGCCGGTCTCCTCCTGGATCATTTTCTGGAAGTACAAGACCATCAGCCCGGCGGCGATTACAAACACAACGAGCAAGGCGCCACAACCGATGGCGATCTTGGCGCCGGTGGAGAGCCCTTCGCGGGGCGGCGGTTCAAACGTGCCGTGCATGAGAGCCTTCTATCACAACATTAGCTGGCACAGCCAGGCGGTCATGACCCCCAGGTAGTTGCCCAGAGCGTAACCGATCAGCGCCAGCATGATCGAGATCGGCACCAGCTCCTCGCGGTGGTAGCCCGCCGCCACCGGCGCCGACGCCGCACCGCCCACCGCCGCGACGCTGGCCGTCGCCGCCATGCTAACGTCGACGCGGAACAGGCGGGCGCTAAAGAAGACGACGACGAGGTGGAAGCCGACGCAGATGAAGCCCGCGGCCAGGAACCACTGGGCGCCGCCGATGTTACGCAGGTCGGCCTGGGCGCCGATCATCGTCATATAGATATAGACGAAAGCCATCGCCACCGGCTCGGTGCCCGGCACATCCTTGAGTGGCGTGGCAGAGAGCGCGATCCCGAACGTCGTCACCAACAGAATCGCCCACGTGGTCTGCGTCAGCACCGGCGGTACCTCCGGGAAGACGCGCGACAACATGTTCGCGGCCAGCATGGCGACGAACGCCCAGCCGACCAGCGTGATCAGATCCTTGAAGTGCACCTCGTGCGTCTTCTTCTCTACCTCCAACGTCGCCCGCGTGATGTTGTCGATCTGCTCCTGCGAGACGCGCGACCAGCGGTTGAACCATCCGAACCAACGCTTCGACATCAGTATGATCGGGAAGTAGACCAGGTAGACGAAGTTGTCCACCAGCACCACCATCCCCACCATCTCGCCCGGCGTCTGCAGGCTCTCGGCCACCGCCGCCAGGTTGCCCGTACCGCCGATCCAGCTGCCCGCCAGCGCACCGTACCCACGCCAGGTGTCCGGCGGCAGCCCTTCCTTGAACAGCGCGAACGAGAACGCCGCGCCGAACACGATCCCCAAAGAGCCCAGCACCAGCACGCCCGCGCCGCGCCACGCCACCTTGAGCGACTGCCTGATGTTGATGTCCAGCAGCATCAGCACGATGAACAGCGGAACCGCGAACGACCGGAAGGTCGTGTAGATCGGGCTCTCCATCGGGATGATGTTCAGGTTGCTGAGGAAGATGGGCGTGAGGAAGATCCAGATGATCGCCGGCAAGAACTCGAAGATCTTCCACTTCGTCTTCTTCTCCAGCCAGATGAAGAAGACGGGGATCATCGTGATCACCGCCATTACGCCGACGAGATCGTTGAAGATGGGCTCTGATGCCATCGATCCTCCGGTTCCTGTTCGGGCGGGACAGCGTGAAGGTCAGGTCCGAAGAACCGACTGTAGCATGACAGCGCGGTCGGCGAAAGTGGCGGCGTTCGATAATGGGACGGCTCGTTTCGGAGTCGAACAACAATCCTGACATATCGAGCCTCAGAAACCCCTGATCACAACGTCTAGCCAAACCGGCACGCCCCTTGCCCTTCAGTGGAGGAAACAGGTACTGCAGCGTGTCCAGACATCGTGCGAGGCCCCAATGGAGACTCTGTTTCAAGACCTGAAGCATACCTTCAGGTCCCTGGCCAAGAACCCCGGATTCACGATGGCCGCCGTGCTGACGTTGGGCCTGGGGATCGGCGCCAACGCCGCCATCTTCGGCATCGCTGACCACGCGTTGCTGCGGCGACCCCAGGTCGCCGAGCCGGATCGTCTGGCGGCGCTCTACACGACCTGCAGGAGAGGATTCCCCAGGTGCTCCTCCTCCTACCCGGACTACATCGACTACCGGGATCGCTCGCGTTCCTTCGCCGACATCGCCGGCCACAAGGCGGTGAGCGTGAACGTCGGCAACGAGGAAGCAGCACGCCTGGTGGTCGGGCAGCTGGTGACCGGCAACTACTTCGACTTGCTGGGTGTCAGCGTACACCTGGGAAGGGTCATTCAACGTGACGACGACCGAACGGGCGCAGCGGCAGCTGCGGTCCTGAGCTTCGATCTATGGATGGACGCGTTCGGTGGAGACGCCGGCATCGTCGGTCGAGCGGTCCGTCTCAACGGTACACCCTTCACCGTGATCGGCGTGGCGCCGGCGGCCTTCCGCGGCCTCGCCGTTGGGTCCGGCGTCGATGTATGGGTTCCCCTGCACACAGCCGATCTGCTCGGACCGGCCGTCGGCTCGGCGGCGAACGCCCAGATATTCGAGGCCCGCGGTAACCGCTGGATCGACGCTCTGATCGGTCGACTGGCGCCAGAGGCTAGCTTCGCCGGGGCGCGAATCGAGATGACCACTATCGCGCGTCAGCTAGCCGAAGACTACCCGGAAG
>JBDHHX010000283.1:0-4680 GCA_039589155.1 Gemmatimonadota bacterium
CGTAGCCAACGCCATCATCGACATGGCGCTCACCGTGCAGCTGGAAGCGTTGACCGAGTCACGCTTCGCCCCGCTTCGTCAACGCGTCCAGAAACAGATCGAAGAGGAGCGGTTCCACGCGGCCCACGGTGCCGCCTGGCTTCGCCGCCTCGGCGCTGCGGGCGCCACCGCCCGGGCGCAGCTCCAGGAGGCGCTGGACGCGCGCTGGTCCGCCGTTCTCCATTGGTTCGGACCCGACGATTTCGCTGCTGACGAGGTCGCCGATGGCCTGGTCAGCGGCACCGGCGGCGAGCTCCGCGCTCGCTTCCTCGAACGCGCCGTGCCGATGATCACAGAGGCAAGTCTGACGGTACCGGAAGTGAAGCTCGACTTCTCCAAATGGGACGCCCGCACGCGGCGTCGCTCGAGCGCCGGACCGGATCCGGAGGCCGTCGCCCGGGCGCGCGGCGATCGGAATCGGGCGTTCTTTGTGGAGTGAGGCGTGGTGTGGTGGTGAGTGGTGCGGTGGTGCGGTGGTGAGTGGTGCGGTGGTACGGTGGTGGTGACGAATGAGGCATGAAGTTGTGACCGAAGACAACAAAGCACGTGAGACTGCGGAACAGTATGGCTTGCCCGAGTCGGCAGAATGTCCATTCTGCCGGGGAACCGACACACGGCTTGAGACGCCTTTCGGCAGCGTCCTCTCCGTGGCTCAATACTACTGCCGCCGCTGCAAGACCATCTTCGAGTGGATAAAGCGGCCCCGCTAGCGCCTACCCCATCACCGCACCACCGCACCACTTACCACCGCACCTCCAGCCCCGCCGCGATCCCCACAACAACAACAAATCCTTGACTAAAACCGCCCATTTGACCAGAATAGACTCCCACATCACACCGGCCACGCCCATCCCCCTCCGGCCCGATTTTCGCGGGAGGCTCAGTTACATGCTCAGGAATGTGGCACCTTTGAGCGCCACCCTCTTGGTGGGGTTGGCAGCCGTCGTTGGCGCCCAGCAGCAGGCCGAGCTCGCCGTCGCCGAGATCGTCATCACTTCAACCGTGATGGACCGGCAACCCGGCGAAAGCCTGGACAACGTGGACAGCAACGTGGGCAGGCTCTACTGCTGGATGCGGGTCACCGGCGCGGATGGCGAGATCACGATCGAGCACGTGTGGTACAAGGACGACGTTGAGATGGCACGCGTGCCCCTGAACGTCGCCGGCACGAATTGGCGCACCTGGAGCTCAAAGAACATCGAGGAAACCTGGACCGGGTCGTGGCGGGTAGACGTCGTTGGGCCGGACGGGACGGTGTTGGAGTCGGCTTCCTTCACCGTGGATTGACGGGTTTCCTCGTCCAGCAATCAGTGGTCAGTGGTCAGTGTAGCTCCTCCCGCCCGCTCATCACTGATCGCTGGTTGCTGGTCAAGACGTTCCTTCAGCTCTCAACTCACGTAGGCCCTCGGGGCCGGCGACGATCACGTCCGTCGCCAGGCCGAGGAACAGGCCGTGCGTGACGATCGCCGCCCGCTCTTCCATCAGCCAGGCAATCGCCGGCGCATCATCGATCGGACCGAAGTTGGCGTCGAGGATGTTGTTGCCACCGTCGGTGACGAACGGCTCTCCGCCTTTCGCCTTCCGCAGCGTTACCTCAGCACCCAACGCCTTCAGGAACTCGAGCTCGGTGCGCATCCCGAACCGTATCACCTCGACGGGCACGGCCCACTTCGTGCCCAGCAACGGCGAGAGCTTCGACTCGTCGACGACGATCACCACACGCGCACTCGCCTGCGCCACGATCTTCTCGCGCAACAGCGCACCGCCACCACCCTTGATCACATCGAGGTTGGGATCGACCTCATCGGCGCCGTCGATCGTCAGATCGACCGCCGGCCGTTCGTCCAGTGTCGTCAGCGGCACGTCCAGTTGCCGCGCCTCGGACGCTGTGACCTCCGACGTCGGCACTCCGACGATATCCTTCAAGCTACCAGCGTCGAGCAACTCGGCGATCCGTCGCACCGCTAGGATCGCCGTGCTCCCCGTACCCAGCCCGACGATCATACCGGATTCTACCAGCTCGACCGCTCGTTCCGCCGCCTGCTTCTTGTAGTCGCTCGCTGCTTCGCTCATGTATTTCGATCCCTAACGCACGATGACCACCACAGCCAACAGATCGTTTCTTGGGTCGAACACGATTCGGCTGGGCTCGTAGGGCAAGAGGACTTGTGAGACTCGCTCCCGACCTTCCATCATGACGGCATGCCGGGCCATCACGTCCTGTCCCTCGAAGAAAACCTCGAACTCCAACGGAAACTTGTAGGCCGGGCCGGGCTGGACTTGCTCGAGCGTCATCGTCATGAAGCGCGTCGAAGGATCCCAGCTGTAGCGCATTTCGACCTGCGGGTAGCCCGGCCGGTACAGCCACTGCTCGAAGAACCAATCCAACGCCTCGCCGGCTTCTTCCTCCATGATGCGCTGGAAATCTCCGGTTAGCGCCGTGCCATGCCTGTACTGTGTGAAGTAGCGTCGGACGCCGTTGAAGAACTTGTCGTCGCCGACCAGCCGGCGAAGCATGTGTAGCACCCAGGCGCCCTTCTGGTAGTTATTGGCGTTCAACAGGTCGCGCAGGTTCTCCGGCTGCTCGCCGATCACCGGGCTCGCCACGGCCTGCGGCGACGCCATGTACCCCTGCTTCTGACGCTCACGCATGTCCCGCGCCGTTCCCTGGCTACGAGCAAGCTCGAAGAAGACAGTGGTGAAGTAAGTGGCGAAGCCTTCCGACAGCCACAGGTGCGGCCACTCCCGCTCGGTGACGGCGTCACCGAACCACTGGTGAGCGATCTCGTGGGCGAGCAGGCCCTCGGTAGACTCGGCCTGGCCTACCTGCTCGTAGAGGAAGATCGCGCTCGAGTTCTCCATACCGCCGTAGCGAGTCGAAGACTGGACCAGCGCCAGTTTTTCGTAAGGGAACGGCGCGATCAGGCTGTCGAAGAGCGCCGTGATCGATTCGGCGCCGCGGAACAGTTCGTCACCACGTGACGCATCTTCCGGGAACATCCACCACGAGATCGGCATGCAACGGCGGCCCGCTGCCTCGCAGCCCAGCGCGCCAGCGTTGCCCACCACCAGGTCGGCGGCGCCGAAGACCATCGTGTAGACCGGGATCGGCCGGTCGGTGGCCCACACGGTCAACTTGCGGCCGCCGTCCAGCACCTCTTCCGATAGCTGCCGCCCCACGCCGACCACGCGCCACTCCGCCGGTGCGCGCACCCGGAACTCGACCGTCGCTTTATCGCTTGGGTGGTCGACGGACGGGAACCACTGCCGCGCACGGTCGGGCCAGTTGTCGGCGAAAACAGTCGGGTTGCCGTGCATGTTGCGGCGGAAGATGAGCCCGTCACGCGGCGTGCCGCCGTAGAAGACCGTGGCGGACACCGTCGCGCCCACCACCGCGCTCGCGTCCAGGCCGATGAAGAGGTCTCCCGCATCGCGAGAGAATTCGACGCTCGAGTCACCTAGCTTCACCGAATCCACCGTGAGCCCCACCAGATCGAAGCGCACTCGATCGGATGCCTCTCGCAGCACAAAGGTTATCTCGGCCGCCGCGCTGAACGTCGAAGTCTGCGGCTGCAGATCGATGTCGATGACATAGCCCAGCACATCGATCCGCGCGCCTGGGCCATCTATCGTCGAACTGGCGGCCGGCGCCAGACACAGGCCGCCGAAGATGAGAAAGCCCAGCGATGTTCTAGCTATTGGAACTGACATGTCGTCTCACGAAGTCTGTCAATCGCCGGAAGTACTCGGCACCGCCGACGAACAGTGTATCGTTGTGGCCCGCCCCCGCGATCTCGTACCACTCCTTCGGTTCGGGGCTCGCCTCGAACAGCCGACGACCCATAACCGCCGGCACGATAGTGTCCACGTTTCCGTGCACGTAGAGGACCGGTGCCTTCAGCTTCGGCGCCTTCGAGATCGAATCGAACTCGTGCGTCATCGAGCGCAGAAGCATGCCCGGCAGAAAGCCATAGTGTACGCGCGCCAACTCCTGCGCCGAAGTGAACGCCGACTCGGCGATCACCGCCGCCGCCTCGACCTGCTGGCCCAACTCGATCGCCACCGTCGAGCCCAGCGAGCGGCCGAACAAGACCAGCCGCGTCGGATCGACGCCGCGCTCGTCGAGCAGGTAGCGGTAAGCGGCCAGGCCGTCGTCGTAGAGCGCCCGCTCCGACGGTGAGCCATCGCTCTTGCCGTACCCCCTGTAATCCATGATCAAGACATTGAAGCCCGACTCGACCAACAGCACCACGTTATCCAGGCGGTCGTACAGGTTGCCGGCGTTCCCGTGAAAGAACAGCAGATCGGCGAAGGCGTCCGGCCTACTCACGTAGAGGCCATGGACCCGCACGCCGTCGCCTGCATCGAGCCACACCTCTTCCACGCTCGCGCCCGGCAGCGGAGGCGTCGGCGCATCCGCGCTGACGCGCGTCGGGAAGTAGATCATCTGCCGTTCCAGCGCGTTCAACATCAGCCGGCCGCCCGCGATAAAGAGCAGCGCCGCCACACCGATGCCGGCGCTGACGTACGCGATCCTGCGTCCATTCCGCTCCAGAAATCGTCTGCTTGCAACCATTCAGTTGTGCGGCTCATCTTAAGGAAAAGCCTCACTACTGCGCCAGACACGTAGCGCCCAAAAAG
>JBDHHX010000284.1:0-4667 GCA_039589155.1 Gemmatimonadota bacterium
AGCTGGCGGACATTCGCGCCTCGCGTGCAGGCGGACAGATACAAAGTGCGGGCCAGACCGACGAGCGCCTGACCCGCATCGAGCATCAGCTCGAGACCCTGGAGACTTCGGTTCGGCGACTGGCTGAGGTGGCCGAGTTCGAGCGTCAGCTGAAGTCGGGCCGCTCCGACGACTGACCGTCTAGTGTTCCGGTAGGCGGATCCGGATCCGCGCGTCCCGGGTGATGATCACGATCTCTTTCCCTTCTTCGATCACCGCCGCGACCACCGACCTGTTGCCCCGCACCTCGACCTCGACATCACCCACAACGCCGGCGAAGCGCAGCTGATCCGACGGTTCAATGTCCGGTACCGGAACCGCGTCACGCAGCAGGAGCTGCTCGAGCTCGAGCAGCGCCACACGCTCCGACGCCCGCTCGCGTTCGATTCGACTGATCAACTCCTCCGCCTCCCTGGACTCGAGATTTCCGGATCGGATGGCCTCCTCCAGAAGGATTCGGCCCTCCGGCTCCACAACCATCCGACGCTCGAGCAACCCCCTGAGCAGCAGCTCCGCTTCCGCACCCTGCGCCCCGGTGTCATCCCGGTCGGGGCGCGCCCGCGCCGTCATCGTCACTTCCGCCGTCTGGCGGCCGCGACGGTATTTGAACGTCACCGTGTCACCCGCTCTAACGGCGCCGAACCGGCGCCCACCCTCATCGCTGGTGATGTCTTCGCCGTCGATTTCGATCAACAAGTCACCGTGGCGGAGCCCCGCTTCACCGGCCGGGCTATCCTCTTCCACCGAGTACACCTCCGGCGCTTCCCTGAACTTCCACACCGGGGGATTGCCGTCCCTACCGGCCTGGATATCACACCGGCAGTCGATGCCGAACCCGAACCAGCCGCTGGGAAAAGAAAACAACAGGGAAACGGCGATATACGGCTTCACGTCCGGCACCGGTGCTACCATCGGTGGCGGCGTCGCATCCGGTAACGGTGCGAGCGCCGGTTCGGGAGCGACCACGGGTTCCGGCGCCACGTTGATCAGCGCGCAACGTGCGTCAGCAATGAGCCCCACGTTCATCGTCTCTCGACCACGGCGCACCGTCAGCTCCACCGTATCGCCCGGCTTGATGTTGGCGTAGCGCCTGCCGCCCTCACTCGTCGTGATCAACACGCCATCGATGGCCAGGATCACGTCGCCATCCCTCAGCGCGCCGCGAGCCGGGCCCCGCACCGAGCGGACGATCGGCTCCTCCCTAAACGACCACGACGGTGCTCTGCCGTCTTCATAAAAGGAGAAGGAGCACCGGGTGCACTCCAGCCCACTGATCCCAATATCACCCTGGACCCTCGACCCTGCCGGACAAGCATCCGCCACCGGCTCCTGCGCCGCCGCAGGTCTCATGGCACCGAAGACCATCCCCGCCGCCAACCCCACAGCCGCCAATACTCTCGCCGTGTTCATCACTCTATCCTCCATCAGGATCACGAGTCTCATCCTGCTCGCGCTCGTGCTCGTAATCGTAATCGCGCTCCTGCTCGACCCCAGACGCTGACGACCTAAAACCAGACAACATTCCGCGTCTCATCCTGACTGGCCTCTGTCTCCTCACCCCGCCCAAACTCCTGCAAAATCCTCGCAGCCAACGGATCGTCCGGCGCCAACCGCACGATCTCCTCCGCCGCCGCCCAGAACGCCGCCAGCGCGACCTCGCGCGCCATCTCCCGCTGACCCGGGTCCGACGACGCAGCGTCGACCAACCGCTCCAGCGCTGCCGCGTGCTCCGATCCCGTCGCCTGCACCATCGCCGCCGCCCGCTGTGTCGCGTCGGGATAGATCGCCGCCAACGTATCCACCGTCTGCTTCGTCCCCATCATCTGCCCGATCAGCATCCCGCTGACGAACAACGCCACCGATGCCGCGACCGCCGCCGCCGCCATCCAGGGCTGCAGTCGAGCCATGCGACCGGTGGCCGAACGGATCAGTCCCCGATCCTTGAGCGCCCGTACCGTACGCTCCTCGAGAATCCTCGACGGAATCTTCTCCATGGGCAGCTTCTCGAACTCTTCCCGCTCGGCGGGCGTCAGGTCGTCATGGTTGATTTCGTTCATCGTTCTATGTCCTACTCGGGGTTCAACAGCGCGCGCACCGCTTTCCGCGCGCAGGACAGCTGACTCTTCGACGTTCCCGCCGCGATCCCCAGCCGTCGACCGATCTCGTCGTGGGTGCAGCCCTCCAGATCGTGGAGCAGCAGCACCGTCCGGTAGCCGACCGGGAGTAGCTCGATCGCTCGCTCCAGGTCGATCCGCTCGTCGTAGGGGGCCGCCGGCACCGGCGTCTCCGGCGCCGCCTCCCAATCCACGTCGCGGCCGTTCCGTTTACGCCAGAGGTCGCGGCACTGGTTCATGGCGATCCCGCTCAGCCAGGTGGGCAGTTTCGACTCCCAGCGAAACGTGTCTAGCCGCTCAACCGCCCGTATCCACGTCTCCTGCACCACGTCTTCAGCGTCGAGCTCCGAGCCGCCCAGCAGCCGCAGCGCGAACTGGAACAGCCGCGGCGTGTGACGGCGGTAGAGCTCCCTAAAGGCTCCCTCGTCGCCCTCGTGCATCAGGGCGTCGGCGAGCTCTCGATCGGGCAATTCTTTGGTGGTCCCTCTCATCTCATCCCTGAGTCGGTTCTGGCGCCTGGATGGTTGTACGGGCCGGAAAGTCGGCCGCAAAACACCAGTGGCCGGTCACCCAACTGAGTAACCGGCCACTCAACCATCCCCCTACTCCCTACTCCCTACTCCCAACCGCCCTCACTTCCCTTCCATATACGGATAACCGTATTCAACAGGCGGCACGAAGTTCTCCTTTATCGTCCGCGGCGTCACCCAGCGCATCAGGTTGATCATCGAGCCCGCCTTGTCGTTCGTCCCGCTGGCCCGACCGCCGCCGAACGGCTGCTGCCCGACTACCGCACCGGTAGGCTTGTCGTTGATGTAGTAGTTGCCCGCCGTGTAGCGCAGCTTGACGTCGGCTTCGGCGATCGCGGCCCTGTCACGGGCGAAGATGGCGCCGGTCAGCGCGTAGTCGGAGCCCGTATCGCAGAGCTCCAGCATCTGACACCATTCCGAGT
The DNA here is from genome assembly GCA_039589155.1 of Gemmatimonadota bacterium. Classification (GTDB taxonomy): domain Bacteria; phylum Gemmatimonadota; class Gemmatimonadetes; order Palauibacterales; family KS3-K002; genus Kutchimonas. Next base: position 3,106 of record JBDHHX010000284.1, read on the forward strand.
CCTTGTAGACGTGGACTGTCAGAACCGGACCGAAAATCTCCTCGCACATCAGGCGCGTCCGCGGATCGCTGCTCACCACGACGGTGGGCTCGATGAAGTAGCCCTTCTTGTCGTCGTAGCCGCCGCCCACCAGGATATCCATGTCGTTGGAATTCTTCGCTTCGTCGATGTACTCGCTGATGCTCTTGAACGCGTTCTTGTCGATCACCGCGCACATGAAGTTCCGGAAGTCACGCGGGTCGCCCATCTTGATGCTGTTCACCATCTCGACGACCTGCTCCTTCACATCCGGCCAAAGCGACTCGGGGACGTAGGCTCGGGACGCCGCGCTGCACTTCTGACCCTGGTACTCGAAGGCGCCGCGCACCATGGCCACGGCAAGCGCATCGGCATCGGCACTAGGGTGCGCCACGATGAAGTCCTTGCCCCCAGTCTCGCCCACGATGCGCGGATAGTTCTTGTAGTTGCGCAGATTCTCCGACATCATCTGCCACAACATCTGGAAGACCGCCGTTGAGCCTGTGTAATGGATCCCGGCGAAATCGGGGCTCGGCACGATCACGTTGGTTAGCTCCGACGAATCGCCGATCACGAAGTTGATCACGCCGTCCGGTAGCCCCGCGTCCTCCAGCAGCTTCATCACGTAGTAGTTGCTATAGATCGCCGTGCGCGACGGCTTCCACAGCGAGACGCCGCCCATCGTCGCCGGCGCCGACGGCAGGTTGCCGCCGATCGAGGTGAAGTTGAAGGGCGTGATCGCGTAGACGAAGCCCTCCAGCGGCCGGTGGTCCATCCGGTTCCAGATCCCTTCCGAGCTCATCGGCTGCTCCTGCAGGATCTGCTCGGCGAAGTGGACGTTGAAGCGCCAGAAATCGATCAACTCGGCCGCAGCATCGATCTCTGCCTGATGCGCCGTCTTGCTCTGGCCCAGCATCGTCGAAGCGTTGATCGTATCGCGCCACGGGTCGGCCAGCAGGTCCGTCGCCTTCAAGAAGACCGCCGCCCGATCGGCGAACGGCGTCAGCGACCAGTCCTTCCACGCCTTCTGTGACGCGTCGATCGCCGCCTGGATCTCTTTGGCCCCACCCTTGTGCCACTTGGCCAAAACGTGGCTGTGGTCGTGGGGCATGATGTAGTTGCCCGTGTCACCGGTGCGGACTTCCTTGCCGCCGATGATCAGCGGGATATCGACAACCTCGGCGGCCATCTCGTCCACGCGCTTCTTCAGGCTCTCGCGCTCGGGAGAGCCCGGCGCGTAGTTGAGGACCGGCTCGTTATCGGGGAAAGGAGTCTGATAAATGGCGTTCGACATGATTGTCCTTCTATCTCTGCTAGACGTTGAGAACGATCGTTGGATTTGCGGGTAGCTTCGCCAGAGAAAGAGCGGTTGGCAAGACCCTGTTTGGTAGTGGGAATCTGAATCAGACCAGTGGACTCGTCGAGTAATGGAGTTGTGGAATGTGAATGGGCCAGGCACTATGCAGGCACTATGGTGGGTGAGGACACGAGACAATAGACAGACATGGCCAACGAGCATTTCCACCCGGAGATCGAGCCGTACC
>JBDHHX010000285.1:0-4146 GCA_039589155.1 Gemmatimonadota bacterium
CTCGGTCGCCTGCGCGGCTTCGGCTCTGACATGTCGGTTCTCGAGGCGGTGTCGCTGGAAGCTGCCGAACAACGTCATCCCGATGGCTCGCGGGCAATGGCCTACTGGAACCTGGCGATCGTTCACTTGCGCCACGGTCAGTCCACGGCCGCGACAGACTATTTCGAACAATCGATAGCGTTGGGCGGCGATGACTACCAGGGCGGTGTGTACAACATCATGGTTACCGCTCGCGAGCTCGGCGTCGCCACAGACACGTCGACCGCGCGACTGGTCGACCGACTCGGCACCGACCGTGAGCGCCCGCGCAACGCGCTGACTATCGCGGCCATCAAGAACGGCGGCGCCGATGAGGCCGTCGCCATGGCCGACCGCATCGAGATGTACGCCGACAGCGCGTTAGCGCGTGGGGACACGCTGCGCTCTCGCAACATGCGGGGCGAGGCGTTGGCATTGCGCGGGCGGATCGCGGCCGCCCACGACAGCGTCGACTCCGCCATCTCGCTGTTGCGACGCGGGCTGTCGATGGTCAACGCGACCCGGGCTTGGAGCCGCGACGTCGATCGCTACTGGCTTGCACACCTGGTCCAGGACCGCGGTGGTGAAGAAGAAGCGATCTCGATCTACGGTTCGCTCTACTGGAATCCCTGGACCGAGGCGCTGGGTAATCTGCACCGAGCGGAGTTGCACGAGCGGCGCGGCGAGGTCGAACAAGCGGCGCGTTACTACGCGCGCTTCATCGCACTCTGGGATGATGCCGACCCACACCTGCAACCGCAGGTCCAGGCGGCACGGCGAGCGCTGGACAGACTGCGTGGCGAGAGGATGGTGAGCTGACGATCGACGAATCGCTACTTCGCCACTTCCATCAGCATCACAACCCCTCTTGACCCTACGGAGGTGTCGATGATCGTGCGCGTACGATCGTCACGCTCCAGCAGCGCGATGCCGATAGGCAGGAATAGCGGAATCTTGAGACCCTTCTTCTGCCGAGTCCAACCGTCGCTCTCGCTCAGATCCACCAGCTCCTTCGCCGCCGCTTTCGGATCCTCGACCTGCCACTGCACGTTCACGCCTTCCGTCTCACCCGGCACCGTGATCACCGCCGCCACACGACCGGCCAGGAAAGGGATTCCTGCCGGGTAACCGTTCGGCATCGACTCGGCGGGTTCGAATACCGTCGAGTAGACCGCGCTGCCTGCCTCGGCGCCCGGCGCAGGCTCGACCTTCAGTCGTATCCCCGGCGCCGGCTTCTTCGTGTACTGCAGAGCTTGGCCGTCCACCTCCACCACGCCGGTCTCCTCATCACTCTCCAGCGCCGTCTTCATCACGGTCGCGACCCGTTCGTACAACTTCATGTCGGGCATCTTCATCCGGCATCTCCTCCCGCCACGTCCTCCCTGATTCGGTAGCAGACCACCGCAGAAGCGCCCGACGCCTGGATCACCACACCGCAGGCTCGATCGCCCTGTACGTCTTCCAGTCGCATGGGGAACGGCAGATAGACCGGCCCCAGGAACCGGCCCTCGTCGTCGAATATGTCTCGACGCGTCGGCTCGCTCGGCTGATAACTCTCCACCCAAAGGCGCCGCTGATCGTCCAACAGCAAACGGTTGACCGCCGGGATGACCGGCGCGAACGGGACCATCTCCAACGCCTCCCGCGGCAGGCCTCCCGCCTCCATTATCGCGATCACGCTGTCGCGCAGCTCGTCCGTCACCTCGACGTTTTCGTAGTCCCGCGAGACGCGCTGCAACACGGCGCCACTCGCATCGCGTACTTCGATCAAGTAGCGGGCCGTCGTCGCTACCGCGACCGCGCCCGGTATCGCCGACAACCGCGGCCCAGCTGCGAAGCGCGGCTTCACGTACGAGAAGCCGCCGTCCGCACGTTGAATCGCCGTCCAGTCGCTGGTTGTGTAGCTGAGCAACGTGTCCGCCAGGTCGCCCGACCCGCTGACTCTGAACAGAACCGCCCGACCGGTGTCCCGCGCTTCCTCGATGAACGGCGCCGGCTCGCCCGCCACGTAGATCTCATCGACGCCGCCGGCCACGAAGATGCCCGATGTGCCCACCAGTCCGCCCAGGTCGAGGTCGAACCGCCGCAGGAAGAGGCCCGCCGTATCGAACGCGGTAACCCGGTTGAGCTCTACATCCAGAACGTAGACCTCCGAGTCCGCTACCTCGAGGAACAACGGAGTCGCAAACTCGCCCGGGCCCTCACCCGATCGGCCGAACGAACCGATATACGCCCCATGCCCATCGAACCGCATCACACGGTTGTTGCTGGCGTCCAGCACGAGGACGTTCCCGTTGGGCAGGATACCCACGTCGAGGGCCAGTACCGTCGGAAGCCTGTCGTACAGCTGGTCCGCCGCGATGACCAGGTACTGCTCCAACGTCCACCGTACGGTATCGCCCTCCAGCCCGCGCTCCGAGCTCGTCACCGACGGCACGCCGCCTATCGTGTCGACCACCACATCGCCTTGCGCCGCGTCCCCACGGCAGCCGAACAGCAAGACACAGATGCCGACCAGGAACGCTGTATTTCGATTAATCACCCTGTATCTCCAGCCTGGGTCACCCCGTTGCAAGAGCCTAACCTCTGACCGATCATCACTGGCGTCAATGAGCACCGCCCACAACGCCGACCGAACAGGTACGACATGAACGCCGAGGCACTCACCGAGGGCGCCATCCTCGAACTGCTCCAGGACCTCGTTCGCATTCCGTCCGTCAACCCGACGTTGGCGCCGGACGATGCGGCCGGCGAGTCCGCCATCGCCGAGTTCGCCAACGACGAAGTCGCGCCGGCGCGACCCAACGTGGTCGCCGAAGTCGGCCCCGGCAATGGGCCGACCCTGGCGCTCTGCGCCCACATCGACACCGTGTCCGCCGATGGCATGGAAATCGAGCCCTTCAAACCGCGCCTCGAGGCGCGCCGGCTCTACGGCCGCGGTAGCTACGATATGAAGGGCGGCGTCGCCGCCGTGATGGCGGCCGCCGCCGCGCTCGCCGACTCCGAGCTCCAGGGCAAAGTCGTCCTGGCGCTGGTCGTCGATGAAGAACACTCCAGCATCGGCGCCGACCACTTCGTCCAACACTACGATGCCGACGCCTGTATCGTTACCGAGCCCACCGAGGGCAAGCTCGGCCTCAACCACAAAGGCTTCGTATGGAGCGAGCTTACGGCTCGCGGCGTCGCCGCTCACGGCAGCCGCTGGGATCTCGGCACGAGCGCCATAGGAAAGATGGGCCGCATCATCGCAGCGCTGGAAAGCTTCGATACCGAGACGCTGCGTAACCGCAAGCACCCGATGCTTGGCCCCGCATCCCTGCACTGCTCGCTGATCGAGGGCGGCAGCGGCATCAGCACCTACGCGCCCGAATGCCGGCTCAAGGTCGAACGCCGCACCTTGCCCGGCGAGGACATCGAAACTGTGGAGAAGGAGTTGCGACAGGTCGTCGACGCTGCCGGCGAAGAGGCCGACATCAGCTGCTTCTTTTCCAGGACGCCGCTCGTCTGCCCGCCCGACGCGCCCATCGCCCGCTGCGCACGCGACGCGACGAATAAGATCACCGGCTCGATCCCGGAAGACGTCGGCGTCGCCTACTGGGCCGACTCCGCCGTCTTCGACGCCGCCGGCATCCCAACTCTTCTCTACGGTCCGTCAGGCGAAGGCGCACACGCCGCCGTCGAATGGGTCGACCTCGACTCGGTCATTACCTGCGCCAAAGTGCTCGTGCGCACGGCTCTCAATCTGAGCCGCTACTCTTGAACGGCTCGGGATCGGTCGGGCACGATTGGGGGCCTCCCTATCGCGTCCAGCAACGCGCGACTCAGTGGTGCGGTTCGGTTAGATACACTTGTTCTTGAACGCGATAGGTCGAGCAAGACAGGGCCCTGGAGCGGACTTTTGAGCGCGGCTACCCGTCCCCGATGCGTGCCCGTCCCGCGCGATATGAAGCGAAGGGCCCTGTTTTGCTCGACCGGCCCCGCGGCGAGGGGCCGATTGCAGCCGACCGGCGCTTGAGGAGCGCGTTCAGTCCGCTCTCACAAGCAGAGTCGCGCGGTACTCCAGCGCCGTGCGCGGCATGCTCTGAGGATCGACGTCCACTAACTCGACCGCGAAACCGTTCAGCTCCA
>JBDHHX010000285.1:4153-8786 GCA_039589155.1 Gemmatimonadota bacterium
CGGACAGATATCCTGAAGCGTACAGAGATGAACCAGGTTCGCCGGCTCGACCGTCGTCTCGATATCCAGAGCCACCCGCACGTTCCCGATCCAGAAGCAGTACGCTTTCGGCGGGCAGCGCGAATCCTCCAGCACGTGCGCGAACGTGATCCGCAGGCCCAGCGACTCCACCGTCGCGCTCTCACCCAGCGCCAGAGTGAACTCCTGGTCCAGCGGCACCTCCCGCTCGCGTCCCGTCGCGTCGCCTCCGCACGCCAGGACGAGCAGTGCCAGTATTGGAGTTAGCCTCTTCATGGCTCCCACCTCCACAATTCCACGACTCCCCGATTCCGATTGTGCCTACTCTGGAGACTCCGCCGGCACCCCCATCGTTAAAACCCGGGAAGCCTTGCTCGGGCCACCTCCCTCGACTATTATTTAGTGGTGGCTAAAATCTGAATTAGGGTGACCTAAAAATGGACCCTCGCACGTTCCTGCTCGTCGCGCTCATCACCGCTCTGGCCGTTGCGTTCTTCTGGCCAGGCAAAGGCTTGCTCGCACGCTTGCGCGAGGCACGCCGACTGGCCGAGCGGGCGTTCGTGGAAGACGCGCTGAAGCACATCCGGTCCCGGCAAGAGCACGGCACCCTGGCCACGGCGGAATCGCTGGCCGGGAAGCTGAACGTCTCGGTGAAGCAGGCGTTGGAGCTGATCGAGACGATGGAAGAAGGCGAGCTGGTCCAAACGACGGGTTTCGGCCTGGTGCTGACCGACGCGGGCCGCGAGACGGCATTGAGGGTGGTCCGGGCGCATCGACTGCTTGAGCGCTACCTGGCGGACGAGCTGCGCATGCCGCTGGAAGAGATCCACGCCACCGCCGACCGCAAGGAGCACCTGGTGACGGCGGAGGAAGTGGACGAACTGGAGGCGCGGCTCGGCTACCCGCAAACCGACCCTCACGGCGATCCGATCCCGACCAGCGCCGGAACGATCGAGGAGCTAGAGGGCGCGGCGCTCATCGACTGGTCGGTGGGAACGCCGGCGCGGATCGTTCATCTGGAGGACGAGCCACCGGAGCTGATGGCGCAGATGGTTGCCGCCGGGCTCGTGCCCGGGATGCAGATCGAGGTGCGGCGCGTAAGCCGCGACCAACTCGTGCTCTGGGACGGCGTGTGCGAGCGACTGATCGCGCCGCTGGTGGCGAGCAACGTGATGGTGGTCGAGCTGCCGCACCCGGTTCGGCCGCCGGTGAAGCTGTCGTCGCTGGAACCGGGCGAATCTGGCAGAGTGATCGCGTTGCGCTCGGAAGGCTTCGAGCGTCGCCGCTTGCTCGACCTGGGACTGACGCCGGGCACGGTGATCGAGTGCGAGTACCCCAGTCCCCTGGGCGAGCCGATGGCGTACCGGGTCCGTGGCGCCCTCATCGCGCTGCGCGCCGAGCAGGGTGACCAGATCGAGATCGAGCCAGTGAGAACAGCGCCTGTGGAGAGCAACTCGACATGACGACGAAGCGACCGCAGTCCATACGGCGGCGGAAGCTGCCCATCGCCGACCCCGGCGCACCCGACATCGGTCTGCGCCAGCTCGGTATCAATACCAAGGACTTCGATCACGTCGTCTGCCTCGCCGGCAACCCCAACACGGGCAAGAGTACCGTATTCAACGCGCTCACCGGTCTGCGACAGCATGTCGGTAACTGGCCGGGCAAAACCGTAGCGCGGGCCGAGGGCGGCTTCGAGTTCAACGGCGAGAAGTTCAAGCTGGTGGACTTGCCCGGCACCTACTCACTGCTGAGCGCATCGACCGACGAAGAGATCGCCCGCAACTTCATCCTCTTCGGTCAGCCCGACTGCACGATCATCGTGGTGGATTCTACGGTACTGGAGCGCAACCTGAACCTCGCGCTCCAGATCATCGCCATCACCGATAGAGCCGTGCTCTGCCTCAACCTGATGGATGAGGCTCAGCGCAAGGGAATCAAGATCGACCACAAGCAGCTGGCGAAAGACCTCGGCATTCCCGTGGTGCCGACCGTGGCACGTACCTCACAAGGGATGCCGGAGCTGATCGAGGCCGTGGCCGCCGTCGCCGCCGGCGCCGTGCCAACGCATCCGCATCGCATCCGCGCCAGCGGCCGGGCCGCCAGCTCGGTCGAAGAACTCGCCGCGATGATAGAAGAAGACTACCCGGGCTTGCCGAACGCCCGCTGGGTGGCGCTTCGCCTGCTGGAGGGTGACCGGCGGGTCGAGGACGCGATCAAGAACGGCGAGCTGGCGGAGCTGGCCGGGACCACGGAAGCCGCATGAGCACGACGATCGCACCCTCAGGCGCGCGCATCCTGGATAGCGCTGAGCGCTTGCGCCGCGGGCTCGACGTGACGTTCCGCGACCAGGTCGTTGAAGCGATCTATTCGGACGCTCGCGCCATCGCCGAAAACGCCGTCCGACAAGGGAAGCCCGGCGGTCGCAGCTGGGACGAGCGCATCGACCGCATCGTCACGTCCCGGCTCTTCGGGCTACCGATCATGCTGATCGCCCTGGCTACCATCTTCTGGATCACGATCATCGGCGCCAACTATCCCTCGCAGGCGATCGCTTTCGTGCTCTTTAGGTTCGAAGACTTCGCCGCGGGTCTCTTCACCTCGATCGGCGCGCCATGGTGGTTGACCGGCCTCGTCTGGCATGGCGTCTGGCGCGGTCTCGCCTGGGTCATCGCCGTAATGCTGCCGCCCATGGCGATCTTCTTCCCCATGTTCACGATCCTCGAGAACCTGGGCTACCTGCCCCGCGTCGCCTTCAATATGGACTGGCTGTTCAAGAAGGTGGGCGCTCACGGCAAGCAGGCGCTCACCATGAGCATGGGTTTCGGCTGCAACGCCGCCGGCGTCATCGCTTGCCGCGTCATCGACTCGCCGCGCGAGCGATTGATCGCGATCCTCACCAACAACTTCGTTCCCTGCAACGGTCGCTTCCCCACGCTAATCATGCTGGCCATCATCTTCGTGGCCGCATCGGCGCCGCCGGCCCTCGCGTCGTTCGCCGCCGCCGGCGCCGTCGTTGGCGTCGTTCTCATCGGCGTCGCCTTCACCCTGGTCGTCTCCTGGATGCTCTCGCGCACCGTCCTCAAGGGCCAGGCCAGTAGTTTCACATTGGAGCTGCCGCCCTACCGCCGGCCCAACATCGGCCGCATCCTCTACACCTCGCTCATCGACCGCACGCTATTCGTGCTCTGGCGCGCCATCATCATGGCGGCGCCGGCCGGCGCGGTGATCTGGCTGCTGAGCAATATCTCGGTGGGCGGCGATACGCTGACCAACTGGACTTCCGGGTTCCTGAATCCGTTGGGTCTGGCGATCGGGTTGGACGGTGTCATCCTGCTGGCTTACATCATCGCGATCCCGGCCAACGAGATCGTCGTGCCCACTATCATCATGGCCTACTTGGGCGCCGGCCGGATGCTCGAGCTCGACAGCCTGGCCGAGCTGCAGGCGCTGCTCGTCGGCCAGGAGGGCTGGACCCTTTTGACCGCCGTCTGCCTCATGTTGTTCTCGCTGCTGCACAACCCTTGTTCTACGACGATCTGGACCATGTATAAGGAGACGGGCTCGAAGAAGTGGACGGCGCTCGGCGCCCTCATGCCTCTGGCCATCGCATTCATCGTTACGTTCGCGGTGGCGCAGGCAGCGCGCCTCTTTTGACTGATTCAACAGCCATCAGCCAACAGCCGACGATCGACTTCCAAGTTGTTCTCAACGGGCAACGCTCGACTTCCGACTCTCGACATCCGGTGAACGTCGGATGTCGAAAGTCGGGTGTCGGTAGTTGAAGAAGACTTGGACGTCGGCTGTCGGCTGTTGGCTGCTGAATCAGTTCACGGCCGTACAAGCTCCGCCTTCACTGCAAGGATCACCGCCGAGCGGTCCGACTCCGGCTGCGCCGACCCCAGCACCAGCAGCTGACCGATCCGCGCATTGACCGCCGTGGCGAAGATCATGCCGTACTGATCCGACATCAATTGCACGCTAAGCTTCACCGTGCCACCTCCGTCGATCGCCTTCACCTCGCCGATGTTCGCCTCGATCACGTAGCGCTGATAGTCGGTCGACACGTTCTGGGCCACTCCGCTGTGCTCGATTCCGGTCATCACCGCTTCGCCCGCCAGCCGGTAGTTCCTGAACCGGAAGACGTCCTCCGGCAATGCTTCCTTGATCTCGGCCAGCTGCGGATCGTCGGACGGCGTGCCCCCGTTCGCCTCCACCAGCCGGAAATGGAGCTTTACGCTGGGTTCCGGCATGTCGAAGCGCGCCAACACCTCTTCGATCCTCGACAGCGTCTCCGGCGTCTCTCGAACCGTAATCGTCCGCGTCTGCTCTTCAAAGCTGATCGCCCCACCACGGCCCCCGAAGACATACGGATCGATGACTAGAACGGCTGAGTTTGGCTCCATGTACTCGAGCTGGAAGGTCCGAACCTCCAGATGGCCGTATTCATCTCTGTTCGAGAACATTCGCGCCGCCAGCCAACCGCCGGCAAGCAACACGACAACCAGTACCACTGTTAACACTTTCGAGTGCATTGCTCTCGCCTCCCTCTAGTAGAACCAAATCACTTTCGCAGACTCATCTTTCGTCTCGAACACCATCACGTTCTGGCCCG
>JBDHHX010000286.1:0-4626 GCA_039589155.1 Gemmatimonadota bacterium
TTCTATCTGTACGCCGGCGAAGATATCCCGCACGATGATTGGCTCCACTGGACGCGAGGCGGCCAGAATTGGAACGGCATGTGCGCCGAATGCCACTCGACCAACCTGATTAAAAGCTACGACTTCGAAACCAAGACGTTTTCGACCACCTGGTCCGAGATCGATGTGAGTTGCGAGGCGTGTCATGGACCGAGCTCGCGTCACGTCGAATGGGCGGAGATCCCGCCCATGGCGCGCCCGAATCTCGAGAACTACGGCCTCGTCATCCAGACCAGCGGCGTCACCTCGCGTCAACAGGTGGAGCTATGCGCGCCTTGCCATTCGCGGCGTAGCGAGTTAGGCGACTACGACCATACCCGCGGTGATCTGCTGGACAACATCCAGCCGACAGTGCTGGAAGAAGGCCTCTACTTCGCCGACGGGCAAATCCTAGAAGAAGTGTACGTGTACGGCTCTTTCGTGCAGAGCAAGATGTTCAAGAACGACGTGCGCTGTACCGATTGCCACGACGCACACAGTCTGCAACTGCTGTTTGAGGGCAACGACTTGTGCGGGCAGTGCCATCGCGCCGACACGTACAACAGCTACGACCACCATTTCCACGAGGAGGTCGTCGACGGCCAGCCCAGCGACGGAGTTCTCTGTGTGAAGTGCCACATGCCCGAGCAACCCTACATGGTGGTTGATTGGCGGGCCGACCACAGTATCCGCGTTCCGCGTCCCGACCTGACGCTGGAGATCGGCGTTCCAAACGCGTGCGGCCAGAGCGGCTGCCACGACGACGAGACAGATGAATGGAATGCCGAGCATTACCAGGAGTGGTACGGCGTGGCCAAGAAGCCGCACTACGGGACGATCCTGGAAGCCGGCCGCCGTGCCGAGGCCGAAGCCGAGGATGACCTGGTCCGACTTGCCGGAGATGCACTTTACCCCGCTATCGTTCGCGCCACGGCGTTGGCGTTGCTCGGCGCTTATCCCGGCGAAGAGAGCGCGGCTGCCTTCAATCGAGCTCTCCAGGACGAGGAGGCGCTGGTTCGCTACACGGCGGTGAGCAACGTCGTTCCCCTTAGCGTGGAGGAATTGGTCGACCAGGTAGCGCCGCTGCTCTTCGACCCGGTTCGTGCGGTGCGAATGCAGGCGGCGTCGCGGCTGGCCGGAACGCCCATGGAACTGCTCAGGCCTTACCAGCAGGAAGCGCTACGAGAGACGCTGGTGGAGTACGAGATGGCGATGGAGTACTCCCTCGACTTCGCTTTCGCTGGCCACAATCTGGGTAACCTGTACTCACGACTCGACGACCGGCAGAGCGCGGAGACGTACTACCGAGCGGCGATCGAGATCGATGATCTGTTCTATCCAGCAAAGGCGAACCTGGCGATTCTTCTCAACTCGCAGGGCCGCAACGACGAGGCGGAGACGTTACTGCGCGACGTTGTGGAAGACTATCCCGAAGTGTACGACGCTGCGTACTCGCTAGGGCTGCTATTGGCCGAGATGAATCGGCTGGGAGAGGCGGTCGAGTTTCTCGGGCGCGCATCGGAGGGGATGCCGCAACACTCTCGCGCTCACTACAACTACGGCCTCGCTTTGCAGTATGCCGGCCGTGATGGCGAAGCAGAAGCCGCATTGCAAAGAGCGCTGACAGTCGAGCCGGACAACCTCGACTTCCTTTACGCTCTTGCCGACTTCTATGTCCAGCGTGGGAGGCTGCAGGAGGCGCTGCCTATCGCCGATCGAATGATCGCGGCGCATCCAGACAGCCCCGTCGGCCGCGACGTCAAAGCCTACGTCGAGGAAGCGCTCCGAGGTCCCGGGGGCGGCTAACCGGCGGCACGCCGTCCGGGCACCATCTCATAGACCTTCACGTTCATACGACGCTGGTGCGGCTGCCTGCTGGTGGCGCGGATCAATACCCAGAGTGACCCATCGAATTACCGGGAGGTTTCGGAATGGCCGATGTAGATAGCATCCCGACACGCAGGACCAAGGTGGCGACGTGGAGTGAGCTGGAGGATCGGCAGCCGGCTTACGCGCTGGTCGCTGACGTGGACCTGGTCGTGATTCGCTTCGATGAACAGGTGTCCGTTCTATACGGCCGCTGCCTGCACAGGGGAGCGCTGCTCGCCGACGGGTTCGTCTCGGGGCACAACCTGATTTGCGGCGTCCACTATTGGGACTACAGGTACGACACGGGTGTCAGCGAGTACAGCAACGCAGAAGCGCTGCAGAGATTCAGTGCTTGGATCGACACGGGTGACGATGCGGTGTATGTGGAGGAGGAGGAGATCGCGGCATGGGCCGTAGAGCATCCCCAACCGTACAAGCGTGACGAGTATCTGGGCCTCTACGCCGACGTTCACGGGACACCAGACGAGCCATACAACAAACACATTCAGCAGCTGGCTCGCGATGGTCTGAGCAAGCTCGGCCATCACGGTAAGGTCTCGGCCATGGGTGTGCCGCGCTCCGAGCTGCCGCGGTGGGAAGATATCCACGTCCTCACAGCACAACTCTCCCGTCGGCCGCTGCTCGACGATGTCGACGTGGGTGCGGAGCTCGTTATCGGCCCCGACGCCCGCAAACCGCTGCGACTCGCGATGCCACTCTTCGTCAGCGACATGAGCTTCGGCGCGTTGAGCGAAGAGGCGAAGGTCGCGCTGGCCCGTGGCGCCGAGCTGGCGGGCACCGGCATCTGCTCCGGCGAAGGAGGTATGCTACCCGAAGAGAACGCGGCGAACTCACGGTATTTCTACGAGCTGGCATCGGGCCGCTTCGGTTGGAGCCTCGATAAAGTGAAAGACGTGCAGGCGTTCCACTTCAAGGCGGGGCAGGGCGCAAAGACCGGGACTGGCGGACACCTGCCCGGCGAGAAGGTGAAGGGTAAGATCGCCGAGGTGCGCGGACTCAATGAAGGCGAGCCGGCGATCAGCCCGGCGACGTTTCCGGATCTGGTCACGGTCGATGACTTCCGAGCGGTCGCCGACCAGGTGCGAGATGTATCGGGCGGGATCCCGGTCGGGTTCAAGATGTCGGCACAGCACATCGAGAACGACATCGACTTCGCTCTCGACGTTGGTGCCGACTACATCATCCTCGACGGCCGCGGCGGCGCCACCGGTGCCGCGCCGGAGATCTTCAAGAACAACATCTCGGTTCCCACCATCCCGGCGCTCGCCAGGGCCCGGCGTCACCTCGATCGCTGCGAGCGTCAGGATGTGACGCTCATTATCACAGGCGGTCTGCGTACCGAGTCGGACTTCGTCAAAGCTCTCGCCCTCGGGGCCGATGGCATCGCCATCGCCAACTCGGCCATCCAGGCGATCGGCTGTCTCGCCATGCGCGCCTGCAACACCAACAACTGCCCCGTCGGCGTCGCCACCCAGAAACCGGGCCTGCGCTCCCGTCTGGTCATCGAGTCGTCAGCCCAACGGCTCCAGAACTACCTCGAGGCCACTGTCGAATTGATGAAGGTCCTGGCCCGTGCCTGCGGTCACGACCACCTACAGGGATTCAACCTCGACGACCTCACGACCTGGAAGCGGGATATGGCCTATCTGACGGGGATCGCCTATGGGGGTGTGACCCCGCTGTAGCGGGCAGAGGCGGGCCCGAGCTTGCGCCCCGGAGACTTTCGGCTTATCTTCGGGATCCCCAGGTGACGCTTCAGCAGTGAACGGGGCGCCGGAGTAACCCTCTCGGCGCCCCAAATCAGTGGCTCCAACGGCGTAACCCGGCCATGTCCAAAACCCGTCGAATCGCGTGCCTGCGTATCCCCGACTTCCCCGTCGTCGCCCATCTACGCGCCCAGGGTTCTGCGCCATCCCAACTCCCCGGATACCCGAATCCACGAATCGTCGAATCTTCTTCGACAATTCCCAACATCGTCACCCGAGGCGAGGGGTCTCGCTCCGAAGTCGCGGCAGCTTCAGAGTTCGCTCGACGAGCCGGAATTACCCCCGGCATGCGCGCCGCCGACGCAAGAGGCCTGCACCCAGAGATGCGTGAATGGTCCTGGGCCCCATCCCTCTACGACGAACTCCAAACCGAACTGGCCGCGGCCCTCCTCGCCGCATCACCGGTAGTAAGCCGGGCCGGGCTGGGCCTCTTCTGGCTAGACGCCGACGGCTGGGACCGACGAGGCGGGGAAGAAGCGTTCATCGAAGCCGCCCGCTCCGCAGCGCTGGCGACGGGCTACCCCGAAGCGCGGATCGGTATCGCGGACACGCCGGCCGCGGCCCGGGCGGCGACCCGGCTCGAGGGGTACGCGGTCCACCGAGTTCCGCCGGGCAGCGATGCTGAATTCCTGGCGACGCTGCCGCTCCGCGTTCTCCCCATCTCCGGCGCGCTACAGGAATTGTTGGATGCATTGGGGCTGGAGACGGTAGGCGAGCTGGCGCGACTGGAACCGGGCGAAATCGAGTCGCGATTGGGCCGTGAAGGCGTACGGGCTCACCGCTGGGCCCGCGGACTGGGCGATAGTCGCGAAGGACCGTTCGCCAGTCGTCCGCCCGGCGAGTGGAGCGTAGAGGTGGAGTTGCCCGGCCCCACCGAGCGATTGGAGCCGCTCCTCTTTTTACTCAAGTCCTGCCTCGATCACCTATCGGACGCACTTGCCGTCGAGGGGCT
>JBDHHX010000287.1:0-4622 GCA_039589155.1 Gemmatimonadota bacterium
TGGTTCATCGGGAAAGGCGTCAAGTATCCTCTCTAGTTTTAGACGCGCTTCATCGAACTGATCGTGTTCGACCAGGTCGGCGATACGATCGAGCATCACCTCGTGCGGTGGTCGGGTACGAGAGCCATCCTGAGAGGCGATCTCGATCAGGCCCTGCTCTCCCAACTTGGACACCACTTTGCTGACGTCGAACTCGCTGCGCCCCAGTGTCGTGGCTATCGACCGGACATCGCTCACGCCGTCGATGCGGCCCAGTACTTCCCATTCCTCGGGAGCCAAATCGAGGACCGATGTCTCCGAAGCCGCCCGCTCGGCCAGGCGCGGCACCGCACGCGGGCTCTCGATGGAAGTGGAGAGCTGTGACAGCTCGTCCGCCCGGCGCGCGCCCTCCATCAGCAGCGACTCGACGGGGATCCAGGTCACGCACTCGGGTTCGGCCACCGGTCGCTCCTCGAACGAGAAGTGCCCGTCCTGCCAGTCAATGATCTCGTAAACGAACTCTTCGACCTGGAACTTCATGTATTGGTCGAGGTCCTCCGGCTCCATCACAGCAAGCGACCCGAAGATATCGGTCCAACTGCGAGAGGGGTCTTGCGTCCGTAACTGGTCGGCCTGGTGCAAATCTGCTTCGGTGATCTTGCCGGCATTCAACAACATGTATCCGAGTCGTGGGCTCGCCTCTACGACCTCAGCGCCGACTACGGCGCCACCGTTGAACACGACCAGACCGCGGGCACCGGAAGGCTCACGCACGATATCCAGCTCACCGGTCTTCCTGGACAGGTGAAGGAGCTGAAATATGTCGTGCAGCGCGAACTCACGCAGCGAACCTTCGATCGGCATCAGGCACCATTCCCCGCTGCGACACCCTCCAGCGTGTAGCCGGAGCCGAGCAGCCTGCGAGCCTGGATTCTGGCACGCGCGGCGATCTCGCTGCCAGGTGCTACCTCGATCAAGCGGCGCCAGTAGTGGAGCGCGTCTCGGTAGCGCCCAGATTCACCGGCCAACTCGCCGAGCCGGAAGAGAACTACGGGTCGCTCCGGATCGAATCGCAGAGCTCGCTGCAACGCCTGATCGGCGTCGCGGCGCCGGCCATCCGTCGCCAGCGCTTCACCAGGCAGTACCAGGGCGTCGGGATTGTACGGCTGCGACTCCAGCAGGCCGGCAAGCAAGTTGATCGTATCGCGCGTGCGGCCCTGGCGGGCCAGTAGCTCAGCCAGCACCAGGTTGGCCTCGGCGTACGTCGGCATGAGCTCCAGCGCCTGCCGGATCTCGCCCTCTGCCTCTCTGTACGCCCCTTCGTCCATGAGGATCCGCCCTAGCTCGACCCGGGCCGCCGCAAAATCCGGATCCTCGGAGATCGCCCGCCGGTAGGCGTCTTTGGCCCGGCGTCGGTTCCCCACCGCCATGGCGGCGCGGGCGAGCTGGCGGTGGACGATCGGGTCCGCCGGGGCAACCCGGGCGGCCGCATCGAGGACCTCTATGGCTCGTTTCGCGTCGCCAGCCCGGGTCAGCGTCTCGCCGACAGTGAGCAGGAGCCCGACGTCGTCGCCGGCCAACGGTTGCAGAGCCTCGGCGACGACCGACGCTTCCTCGACACGTTCCAGCTTCAGCAAGCAGCGCGCGACGCCGGCCAGCGTCTGCGGGTCGGCGGGCCGCTGCTCCCTGGCTTCTTCAAACCGTTCCAGCGCTTCGCCGTAGAGCCCGCGGTGCAGGTAGATCTCTCCAATAATGATCGAGCCTTCGGCCGTCTCGCCGCCCTCGCGCATGGCATGAACGGCTTCACCGAGGGCACGCTCGTACATCCCGTTGGCCATGTAGTCGCGGGCCAGAGCGAACAGATCCGCGACAACGCGGCGCCGTTCAGTCTCTGCGGGGGCGGCCGCCACGCCGGGGTCGAGTTCCTCGAAGACCTTCTCCAGCTCCTCGGGATTGAAGTCGAAGTCGCGCACAGCGGGGCCACTCGCCTCGATGCGCTCGGGCGCCGCCAGCTCTGGCGCCCAGATATCTCCACCTTCGTACTGGAGGTCGATCGATAGCTTGTAGCGCGGCGCCGTGTAATAGGGATCCAACTCAAGCGCCGCTTTGGTCTCGCGCAGGGCGCCCTCATGGTCGCCGAGCCGAGCCAACGCGAAACTCAGGTTGTAGCGCGCCGGCGGAAAGTTGGGGTTCGCTTCCACCGCTCTGGCAAAAGCGTTGCGCGCTTCCTCCACCCGGCTCATCGATATCAACGCCGCGCCCAAACCATTCCATGCGTCGGATCGGTGAGGGTCGGCACGCAGCATATCACCGTACAACTGAAGGCTCTCCTGCTGACGGCCCGCCTTGACCCACAACAGCCCCAGGTTCATTCGCGCGTCATCAAGCTCGACCCGTGCTTCAAGCGCACGGCGAAAGGCGCGTTCCGCAGCCGCTGCATCGCCTCGGTGAGCGTTCACCACGCCGACGTTGTTCCACGCGAGCGCATAGCCCGCATCGATTCGCAGGGCCCGGTTGTAACTTTCCTCCGCCTCCTCCAGCTGGCCAACCTGGTGAAGCGTGACGCCGCGCTCGTTCCACACCTTTGCGCTGTCTGGCATCTTGGCGAGCAACGAGTCATAGCGGACCAGTGCGCCTTCGGCATCGCCCTCGAGCAAACCGAGCTCGGCCTCGGCCTGGTCGATCAACGTCAGGTCTTCGCCGGCCGCGCGACCGGCCTCGAATTCGCGGCGCGCCTCCTCGTAGAGCCCCCGCGCTCGGAAGGCGATTCCCAAGCTGTAGTGGGCAAAGGCGCGCTCGCTCTCGGTGGCTGGGGTCGGCTCCACGTTGCCGGTGAGCTCCACATAGCGGGCCGTGCTATAGCGGTCCAGCGAGAGATTGGTCCGCGCCTTCGTCACCGACGGATTCAACTCGGCGGCACGCGCAGCGTGCTCAGCGGCGCGCTCCGGCTCACCGATATCGCCGTAAATGAAGCTCAGCAGGTGGTGCGCCTCGGCGATCGATGGATTGAGGTTCAGCGCCTTTCGCAGGTGAGCGATCGCTTCCTCGTTTATCCCTTGATTGTAAAGGATCTCACCCAGCTGCAAGTAGACGTAGGTCCGGGAGGGGTCTACCGCCCGGGCTCGTTCAAACCACTCGATCGCCTTCTTCAGCTCGCCACGCTGCTTCTCCGCCGTGCCGAGCTTGACCAGCACCTGCACGTCGCCGGGCCGCTTCGCCACCTGCGCTTCGTATTGGCCGATCGCATCATCGATGCGGCCGGCCTGCGAGTAGGCCTCGGCGAGCTTCAGGCGCGCGTCGTCGTCAGCCTCGTCCTTGCGGAGGCGCTCGATGAGCTCCGCGATCTGGCGGTCGTAGTAGCCGGTTTGGTGGTAGGCTATATCGAGATTGCGCCGCGCCACCTCCATCTTCGGATCGATGGCCAGCGCGCGCCGAAACTGCTCGATCGCTTCCTCGAACAGTCCTTTTTGATAGTAGACAACACCCAGGTTGTTGAACGCACCCGCGTCACCCGGGTCGATGCGGTTTGCAAGCGCCCGTAGAACTAGTAGATCGCCCTCGGAGTGGACAGCCTTCGACATGCCTGACTATTTCAACCGTGCAGCCTTCAGAATGACGCGCAGGCTCGCGGGGTCAGGCAGCAGGACGAAATGTCCGCCCATGCTCGAGTCGCCAGGGTCAAACATGAAGCGTGTATCCAGGACGATGACATAACTGCGGTCGTGGCCAAAATTGAGATAGGTGGTTGAGAGGATTGCGCCGGCCAGATCCACTGCGAGGCTGGGTACCGAGGGGATCAGCATCAGGCCGAGCATATCGGAGAGGCCATTGAGGTATGCACCGGTCAAGATATTGGCGGTTTCTTTCACCGAGGACTGCTCGAGCTCGCCGAATACCTTGGTGCTACCGGGCTCCCGGTTGAGCAACATGTCGGCGAGCTGCAATGCGCAGTCTTTCTCAAACAGCAACAGGCAGCGCCCCGTGAGATCACCGAGCACGTGCATTAGGACGGCAGCGACAATCGTGTTTCCTTTGCCGATGGCGGATGCCGCATCCTCGATCGCGCAGAACTCCACCTCGGGTACATCGATCATGATGCGGCGATTGGTCAGTTGGCTTAGAGCCGTGGCCGCGTGACCGGCACCGATGTTCGCCACTTCCTTGAGAGCATCAAGCTCTACGGCCTTGAGATCTTGTGGTTCGTTCATTCGACTAACCGGCTGAAGGTGATCGGTGCGTCGCTACAAGCTGCCGACATCGAGGACCAGCGCTGGCCGCCCGTCCGGCCGCACGGTGGCTCCCGAGAAGACAGGGACCGCACCGAGCGGCATGTTAAACGCTTTCACCACTATCTCTTCTTCGCCAACGTATCCATCCACCGAGACAGCGAGTCGTGACCCGCCGAACTCGAGCGCCACCACGTGAACGGTGTCTTCCGCAGACCCATTGGATCCGTTGGATCCGTTCCCCGAGTCGGCAGCGAACATTTTCTGCAAGCGTGTGAGCGGCAGCAACTGATCGTGCCAGTCGACCCACTCCCGCCCATGTACTTCCTGAACCTCCGACTCGTGGACCTCGAAACTCTCCCGGGTAAACGTCGCCGGCACCGCATAGACCTGGCCGTTCACCTTCACGACCAGGGC
>JBDHHX010000288.1:0-4900 GCA_039589155.1 Gemmatimonadota bacterium
GCCGACGTTGTCCGACGGCTCCGTGCTGACCGCCGCCTACGTGATCGACCCACAGGAAGCCGTCCATCATTTCAGGAGCATCTACGATTCGCTGCCTTACGTCAGGGACCGCTGGCTCGAGGTCCTCGACCAGGCGCGCAACGGCACCGGCAGCTTGAGCCAATTGAGCCGCCAACAAGGTGAACTGCGTTTGCTGCAGGCCAACCTGCGCGCGCTCGCCTCGACCTTCGACGCCTTCGGCATCACCGCCGGCGACCTGGCCGAGCTAGTGAGTGACCCCGAGGTGCGTGGCGCCCTGGACCGACTCGGCCCGCGCATCGAGACATTGGCGGACCGCTGGGGCAACGGAGAAGGCGCGCTGGTCGGCTTCGTCAGCGACACCGCCATCGCCCAGCACATCGACGGCATCCTGCTGAGCGCCGACCGCCTGTCGGAACGACTGGAGACGGGCCGCGGAACGCTGGGGCGACTGATGAACGATCGGGCGCTGGCGGATGAAATTCGGCGGACGCAGCAGATGCTTCGGGAGTTAAAGGGGGAATTGGGAGCTGGGAATTGATATTGCGTTGGGAATTCTCGAATAGCATTCGGGGAATCGGGGACTCGGGGAAGAAGGGAATCAGGAGGGCCTGTCACTTCGCCTGGTTCCCAAACTCCCCGAATCCCCGATTCCCCGAATGCTATTGAAGAATTCCCACCACCAACATCACCGCCCTCGGCGTCTCCCTCTCCTCGCCTTGCCAAGATCTCCCGGCTTCGGCAGCGACCCATCGATGATGAAGGTGATGTCCCCTTTCCCGTCGCCGGCGCGGGAGGTCACCACGATCTGATCCACCTGGCTGCCGGTATCGGTGACCATGACCTCGAAGTCGACCTTGCCGTCAGCCGACGTCACCCGTGTGCGGACCTTGTCGCCCGGTGAGCGCTCGGCGCAATTGGCCGGATTGCGGAACAGCGTCTTGGTGGACTGGCGACTACTACCCGACAGCGTGCGGGAAATCTTGATCTGCCGCAGCCAGTCGGGCTGGTAGCTTATTCTGTATTTGGCACCGTGCTGGTCGGTGCCTTCACCATCGCGATTGTGCCGGGCCATGCGGCTTGGTTCCCTCCAATGGGGCGCGGCAGCGTCCGTCATATTTTTCGGAAAGGGTCTACAATCTCTGGAGAGAAGCGAGGCGCGTCAAGTGACCCGCTGCCGCAATGATCAGCCGTATATCCGGAAAGGCATCGGCACAAAGCAGAGAAGGAAGATGATGGCGGCCGCCAAGCCAACCCACCTGCGTCGCTGGTTCAGCCCCTCCTCGGCGTCGAAAAGCGGCGGATGCTGGATGCGGCCACGTCCCACCACCAGCACCAGCGCCGCCCAGACCCACCAGCCCGCCCATAACAGACCCAGCGGAATCAGCGCCAGGAAGAACGCCCAGGCCAGAGGCGTCTGCCGCCGGCCCACCACTGCGTAGAGGATGTGGCCGCCGTCCAGCTGCGAGATCGGCAGCAGGTTGAGCGCCGTGACGAACAATCCCAGCCAGCCGGCAAAAGCCACAGGATGAAGCTCGAGCACCATGCCCGGCGCGGGGAAATCGAGCAGCACGCGAGTCATCGCCAGCAGCATCGGGGAGCCGCCCAGCCAGAACTGATCGCTCATGAACCGCACCAGGAAGAGGCTCGGCGGCGCCTCGGCCGGCACGGTCAGCAGCCGGCTGTGCGAGAGCCCCCACCAGAGCACCGGCAACGATACCAGGAAGCTCATCGCCGGACCGCCAATGCCGACATCGAGCAGGTGACGCCGAGAGAGCACCGGTGAGCGTAAGCGGATGAAGGCACCCAGCGTGCCGATCACCGAGATGTACGGGGGGAACGGGATGAAGTAGGGCGGCGTCACGCTAATTCGGTAGTAGCGCGCGGCGTAGTAGTGACCCGCCTCGTGCAGCGCCAGGATGCCGACCAGGGCCACTCCAAACGGCAGGCCGGGGTACAGCGCGCGGAAATCGACGCCCACCGGCAACGGCAACCACCAGCCCTTGAACAGAGGTAACACCATGAACTCGACCGGGCTGTAACCCGACAGCAAGCTACCGGCTGTCACCGTGCTGAACAGCGTTGCAGCGAACAATAAGATGTGCAGCCACCAGCGCTCGCGGCGCGGCGCCGCCTGGAACAGCAACATCTCGTAGCCGAACGCGCCCTGCCGAATCGCGTGCGAGCCTTCCCAGCCCGCCAGTAGCTCGCGGACCTCTGGCGAGTCAGGCCCAAGGCCGGGCAACAGCGTGCCGGATACGATGCGACCCTTCCGCACGGGCTCCATCCTGTAGACGGCGAAGACCCGTGCCAGATCGGGCACCTCTTGACCCGGCGGAGGCAGACTATTAGTATCTGGAGTCACCAACCAGCTTCCCGCGTCACTGCGCCGCGAAAGTTACCCCTGAAATCGAGAGCACCAGTTACCAGCTAAAGGTCGTAAGTTCGAGGAGTTCAACAAGTTAACCTGTTGGCCAATCCGCTATCCACGTTCGGTGGGTCGGCGCGCGAGCAGAGCCCCACCGGCGGACTCCCCAGCCTCTGAAAGTAAACGACACCACAAGAGAAGCACATGAGCAATTCCCTAGACATCGCCGAGCTGAAGGCCAAGTCGGTATCTGACCTCCACGAAATGGCCGAAGAGCTCAACATCCAGAACTACTCGTCCCTCCGCAAGCAGGATCTGATCTTCCGTATCGAACAGAACCTGCTCGACTCCGATGTTATCCTCCGCGCCGAAGGCGTGCTGGAGATCCTGCCGGAGGGCTACGGTTTCCTGCGGAGCCAGGACTGGAACTACCTGTACGGGCCGGATGACATCTATGTGTCACCGTCGCAGATCAAACGCTTCGATCTGCGGACCGGCGACACCGTGCTCGGCCAGGTGCGTCCGCCCAAAGAGGGCGAGCGGTACCTCGCACTGCTCAAGGTAGAGCAGGTCAACGGCGAAGACCCGGAGAGATCGAAGCACCGCATCAGCTTCGACAACTTGCGGCCCCGCTACCCGGAGGAGCGAATAATCATCGAACGCGAGAACGGCGACATCGCCAATCGCGTGATCGACCTCGTCTCGCCCACCGGTAAAGGCCAGCGCGGCCTGATCACCTCGCCGCCCAAGGCCGGTAAGACGATCCTCCTCCAGAAGATGGCCAACGCCATCACCGAGAATCAGCCGGACGTCCACCTCATCGTGCTGCTCATCGACGAGCGGCCGGAAGAGGTGACCGACATGGAGGAGCACGTCGACGCCGAGGTCATCTCATCGACCTTCGACGAGCCAGCCGACCGTCACACCCAGGTCGCCGAGATGGTGATCGAGAAGGCGAAGCGATTGGTCGAGCACAAGCGTGACGTCGTGATCTTGCTCGACTCGATCACACGCCTGGCCCGCGCCTACAACGTCGTCGTGCCGCACTCAGGCAAGATTCTATCGGGTGGTGTCGACGCTAACGCGCTCCACAAGCCCAAGCGGTTCTTCGGCTCGGCCCGTAACCTCGAGGAAGGCGGCAGCCTGACGATCATCGCTACTGCCCTGATCGAGACCGGCTCCCGAATGGACGAGGTCATCTTCGAGGAATTCAAGGGCACCGGCAACATGGAGATCGTTCTCGATCGCCATATCGCCGACAAACGGATCTTCCCGGCGATCGACATCAACCGCTCCGGGACCCGCCGCGAAGAGCTGCTACTCGACGAGAAAACGCTGAACCGGATCTACCTGCTGCGCAACTTCCTCGCCGACATGCCACCCGCCGAGTCCATCGAGTTCTTGATCCAGAGGATGAAGCGGACGGAGAATAATGAGGAATTTCTAAATTCGATGCAGGAAGGGTGATTGATTATTGGTGCGGTGGTGAGTGGTGCGGTGGTGAGTGGTGCGGTGGTGAGTGGTGCGGTGGTGAGTGGTGCGGTGGTGAGTGGTGCGGTGGTAGGTGGGGGGTAGGGGGTAGGGGGTAGGGAGTAGACGAGTAGACCGGAGACAGCGGCCGGCGACGTTTCCCAAGACCGTCACGGGCCGCTTCGTTCTTCCCTAATTCCCCGAATCCCCGATTCCCCGAATCAGCTTCGAGAATTCCCAACACACATCAGTCTTCTTCCTCTCCCGAATCGATAATTCCCAAGTAGTCCGGATTGACCACCAGCCGTCCGCTCTCCTCGTCGACGACTTCTCTATCCCAAGGAAAGACGACGACACCCTCGGTGACCAGGGCGCAGTAGTCGGGCTGATACCCGCCCTCGCGGACCAATGACGTCGCGGTGCGGACCTCGGCCGGCAGCACATCGCGAACCGCCGCCAGGGCGAGCCGCATGGTATCGCCGCTGTCGCAGATCTCGTCGACGAGAAGCACGCGCCTGCCGGCCAGCAGCGGTGACGCCGCCGAGAGGACCTCGGGGCGTCGGCGCACACCGTCGTCGTCGTCGTCGCGGCGCGTGATCTTGATGGTGTGGAACTCGATCTGCAGCATGGCGGCGACGACGGCGCCGGGGATCACGCCGGCGGCGGCGATGCCGACCACAACCTCGGGGTCGTAGTCGCGGGCGACGCGGATCGCCAGCACGCGGCACAGCTCGCCGAAGAGCTCCCAGGAAAGCTCTGGACGTCGGGGAAATCCGGTTCGCTCACATGGTCTCCTCTGGTGATGGGAAGTCGAAGATTGACGGTTGAACGTTCAGGAGTCAACGGCTGTTGGGAATTCTCGAATAGGAGTCGGGGAATCGGGGGTTCGGGGAGTTCGGGAACCGTTCGAAGTGCAAGGGCCTCCTGATTCCCTTCTTCCCCGATTCCCCGACTCCTATTCGAGAATTCCCAAAGCATCTTGAGAGAGTTCGCACTTCCCATTAAGTTAAGGATATCTTCGGTGTCTCTTCGTTCGCTTACCTC
>JBDHHX010000289.1:0-4609 GCA_039589155.1 Gemmatimonadota bacterium
GCACATGTGCCGTCGGACGTTGAGAATCGGGCGTTGATAGTCGATAGCTGAAAACCAGTTGAGCGTCGAGCGATGGCTGTTGGCTGTTGAACTGAATACCTGTCCTGTGCCGAGATGACTTCCCCTCACGAAGTATTAAGCCAAGTCTTCGGCTACGAGGAGTTCCGGCCCGGCCAGCTCGAAGTGATCGAGGCGATTCTCGAGGGCCATGACTGCATCGCCGTCATGCCGACCGGTGCAGGCAAGTCCCTCACCTTCCAGGTGCCGGCGAAGATCCTGCCCGGCACCGCGCTCGTCATCTCGCCGCTCATCTCGCTGATGAAGGACCAGGTCGATGCACTGGAGGCCGTCGGCTTTCGGGCGACCGCCATCAACTCCACTCTGGGCCTCGCGGAGCGCCGCCGCCGAATCGAAGCGGCGCGCGCCGGCGAGCACGAACTGGTCTTCCTGGCGCCGGAAGCGCTGGACGGGGCGCTGCGCCGGGAAGTGCGGGAGTGGCCGCTGTCACTCATCGTCGTGGACGAAGCCCACTGCATCTCGCACTGGGGGCACGACTTCAGGCCGTCATACCGGCGGCTGCGGGGTCTGAAGTCCGAGCTGGAGAGCATACCTGTCCTCGCGCTTACCGCCACCGCCACTCGCCAGGTGGCCCGGGACATCATCAAAGAGCTGGGGATGCGCAAGCCGCGGGGCTACAAGGGGTCGTTCTTCCGGCCCAACCTACACGTCCATTGCCGGAAGAAGGGGTCGGGCGTCACGCGCAACGAGATCCTCGGGCTCATCAAAGTCAGGGAAGGCGAGTGCGGCATCGTTTACTGCTTGTCGCGCCGCGCCGTCGATCAGACGACGGAGTTCTTGCGAAAGCAGGGGATCCGTGCCGCGCCGTATCATGCTGGTCTGAGCGACGAGGAAAGGATCGCCAACCAGGACGCCTTCGCCCGGGACAACGTCGAGGTCATCGTCGCCACGATCGCGTTCGGCATGGGTATCGACAAGTCGAACGTGCGGTTCGTCATCCATCGCGACATGCCCAAGGACATCGAATCGTGGTACCAGGAGATGGGGCGCGCCGGGCGCGACGGACTCGACAGCGACTGCTTCCTGTTCTACTCGTGGGCCGACGTCAAGGCTCACGACCGCTTCTTAGACAACATCGATGACCCCGACCTGCGGTGGATCAAGATTCGGGCGAACCGCGCACTGTTCAAGCTGGCTGAGCGCGGCGTTTGCCGGCACCAGGCCATCCTCTCCCATTTCGCCGAAGAGATCGAGCCATGCGGCTCATCGTGCGATGTCTGCACAGGAGCAGAGGTGGAGGAGCTAGCGGCCGCGGGCGTGACGACTGCCGTAGCCGTGCGAACGGCGCCGCGAAGGGCTCGCAGCACGTTGGAGATAACGCTACCGGAGGATGACGACCCTGAGGCCGAGGCGCTGTTCCTGCGCTTGCGCGCGCTGCGCAAACGCCTGGCCGATGCGCAGGGGGTTCCGGCCTACATCGTGTTCAGCGACGCCGCGCTACGGGCCATGGCGCGGGCGCGCCCGGCGACGCCGGAAGCGCTCCTCGATGTCCCCGGCGTCGGGCCGGTCAAGCTAGAGCGCTACGGCAATGAGTTCCTGGCCGCGATCCTCGAGGACCACGGCCAGGACGACTGAAACAACCGCCTCTCGTCAACTCGTCTTCTCGTCTACTAGTCTACTTTCCCTCGTACGGCACTCCATCCGTCCACCAATCCGGCGCTTCCTCGCCCTTCAAGAAGTGGTCGAAGAACTCCTTCATCCTGATAGAGTAGTCCAGCTTGTTCGCGTATTTCTGCGGGTGGTGCGGCTCGCCCCGGTACTGGAGGAACACCGCCGGCTTGTTGAGTCTCCGCAACGCCAGGTAGAACTCGATGCTCTGGTACCAGGGGACCGCTCCGTCTTCGTCGCCGTGCATGATGACCAGCGGCGTCTCGATGTACTCGGCGAAGAAGATGGGCGAGTTCTCGATGTAGTCTGCCGTCGCTTCCCAGAGGCTGCCGGATAGCCGGCTCTGCCCCTGTTCGTACTGGAACTGCCGCGCCAGACCCGAACCCCAGCGGATGCCGCTGTAGGCGCTGGTCATGTTGGTGACCGGCGCACCGGCCACCGCCGCAGCGAAGATGTCTGTTTGCGTCACTATGAAGGACGTGGTGTAGCCGCTCCACGAGTGGCCGTGCAGGCCGAGCGCGTTGGGATCGGCCAGCCCCATATCGACCAGCTTCTTCACGCCGGGTACGACGCTCTTCATCGCCGCCAGCCCGGGCCGGCCCACCTCGAAGCGAACGTCGGGCAAGAAGACAATGTAGCCGTCCGAGGCGTAGACCGGGAAGCTGGGCCGGTGGTTCACCACCGGCTGGTTGAACTCGTGGAGCCGCTGCGAGAAGAAGCGGTAAAAGTAGGTCAGCACCGGGTAGCGCCGCCCGGGCTCGTAATTGCCGGGCTTGATCACCACGCCATGCAGCGTGACACCATCGTCAGAGGTCCACTCCACCAGTTCCGAAGTGCCCCAGGCGAACTCGCTAATCTGTGGGTTTACATCGGTTAGTTTGTGCGGCTCGTCGAACCAGAGGTTCGAGACCCAGAGGTCGGGGAATTCGTCGTAGTCCTGTCGAGTGAAGAGCAGCCGGTCGGCCTTCTCGGCCTTGCCCAAGAACGAGAACTTGCGGTCCTCCTCCAGCAGGACCTCGAGTCCGCCGCTACCTGTGCGCGTTCGGTAGTAGCCGTAGTTCTTCTCCAGTTCGTGGAACGAGACCAGGTGGATCCAGGCGTCGTTCTCGAACGCATCGATGTCGGGGTCCACTCGCAAGACGCGAAAGATGCGATGCTCGGTGCGGCCGGCGCCGCCCGTCAGGTTCACCGGCTCGCCGCCGTCGGTTGGGAACTGCCAGACGTCGTACTTGTCGTAGATCAGTACGGCACGGTCGCCTTCGAGCCAGCCGCCGATCCCGTGACCGCCCCGCGGGCTCGGGTAGTCGTGGTCCACATCGTAGAAGGGAACGTCCATCCCTTCGGTTAGCGTCCGGGTGGTTCCACGCTCGGCGTCGAACAGGTGCCAGTGATCGTCCTGGTAGTAGGCGACGTAGCGCCCCTCGGGCGATAGGCTCAGCGACGACGCGAGCAT
Source organism: Gemmatimonadota bacterium (assembly GCA_039589155.1). Classification (GTDB taxonomy): domain Bacteria; phylum Gemmatimonadota; class Gemmatimonadetes; order Palauibacterales; family KS3-K002; genus Kutchimonas. Next base: position 3,140 of record JBDHHX010000289.1, read on the forward strand.
GCCGCGCCCGCGCAGCCAGCCGGTGGCCGCCGACCCGCCCCCGCGGTAGCGTTCGACGACCTTCGTCCGCGATCCATCCTCGAGGCTCACCACGTAAACGTCCGACATGAAGCCGACCCAGGTGCGCTCCTCCAGGTACGGCCGCGTCGATCTGCCTAGCGCGCGGCGGCTGTTCTCCGCAACGCCGCTCACTTCTACGAGCGTGTCGGCGAGCTGCACGATTCGTCCGTTTCGGATGTGGTAGACCGCCGTGAAGGTCCGCTCCTGCTCATCGTCCCAGTTCTCCTTCTGGTTGGGCACGATGAGCGGGTCGTCGGTGTGCCAGACGTCGACCTCGCGATCGGCGAGGATATTCTCGACGTCGTAGGGATCGAAAGGCTCCTCGTCTTCGTCACCCTCCGCGGCGTCATCGCTCTCCGACTCCGACTCGCCATCATCGTCGGGGCTCTCCGGCCGGAAGCCGAAGAAGACGCGCTCGCCGTCATCGGTCCAGGAAAGCCAGTTGTCGGCTGGCACCATCCAACCCTCGGGCGTGTCCTCCGCCGCCATCGCTGTCACCACGTCATCGTTTATCCACACCCTCAACGATCCGGGCCCGGCTTCGCCTTCTTCGTCTTCGTCGGCCGACACCCAGGCGAGCCGGGCGCCGTTCTCCCACCAGGCGATGCTGCCGATGGAGGCGAAAGCGCGGGCGTCCAGCGCCTCGGCCGTACCGGAGGTCAGGTCGTGGAGCTGAAGGCCGTCACCCGTGCCGTCTGGCGACGCAACCACGTAAGCCAGGTAGCGGCCCGCTTCGTCGAAGGTGAAAGCGCGAACGTGCTGAACCTCGGTTTCCTGACCGGAGCCCAGGTTGCGGAGCACCAACAACGTTCCGGGTTTCTCCCGAGTGCGCGCCTCTTCTTCCTCGTCCTGTTGACCTTCTTCCTCGTGTCCCTCCGCCTCTTCGGACTCGTCGTCCTGATCCTCATCGGTGACTTTGGGCTCGTGGTGGAGACGGGCGAGCCAGCCGCCGCCCGCGGACAGCGCGAACCGCTGGACCTCGTCCCACGTCGTGACCTCACCGTTCGCGGTGGCCAGCAACGCGAGACCGGGACGCGGTCGGTCGTCCTTCTTGGCCGTCTCGGTCGCCTCCATCGACGGGTCGAGTCGCATGGCGACCCAATTGCCATCGGCCGAGATCACGGGTCGAGCGCCCAATGCTACGCTCCAGCGGGCGGCGCCGTCAGTGGAGTGGACGATCACCTCGCCGTCGCCCCGATCGGGGGCCGCGGTGAACGCGATCCAGCCGCCGTCCTCCGATATGGCGGGGTTCTCCACCTGCCGGAACTTCATCAGGTCGACGAAGGTGAGGGTTCGTTTCTCCTGGGCCGCGAGCGTCGATGGCAGCAAGCTCAGGATGAAAACGGCGGATGCGAGGCGTCCGCTGAGTGTTGCGCGCGCGTGGTTCATGTTCGCTCTCTCGTGGTTGAT
>JBDHHX010000290.1:0-4595 GCA_039589155.1 Gemmatimonadota bacterium
ACGTTCAGCGCAAGGCGTTCGATGCGCTGCTGGAAACAGGCGTCGATGAGGAAGCGGAACGCGATTTCGGTCTCGAGCGCGTGTTCAACGAGATCTTCCCGAGCTCCGATGCCAAGCAGAACTTCTTGCTCGAGTTCGTCAGCTACTCGCTGGGCGATCCCAAGTACTCGGTCGAGGAGTGCATGGAGCGCGACATGACCTTCGGCGCGCCGCTCAAGGCGACGCTGCGGTTGGTCATCAACGAGGATGTGGATGGCGAGAAGCGGCCTCGTGACATCCTCGAGAAAGAGGTCTACCTGGGCGAGCTGCCGCTGCTGACCGAGCAGGGGACCTTCGTGATCAACGGCGCCGAACGCGTCATAGTCAGCCAGCTGCACCGTTCGCCGGGTGTGGTGTTCGAGGAGACCATCCATCCGAACGGGACGCGACTATTCTCGGCGCGGATCATTCCGTTCCGTGGATCGTGGGTCGAGTTCTCGATCGACATCCATGACGTGATCCACGTCCATATCGATAAGAAGAAGAAGTTCCCGGCCACGGCGCTGCTGCGCGCCTTCGGCCACGGCAGCGATACCGACATTCTCGACCTGTTCTACGGGGTCCGTGAGCTCAGTCTCACCGACCTGACCGGCGAAAAGGCGATCCGTCGTGAGGCGGCGGGTACGTTGTTGGCCGAGTCGATTACGAACCCCGGCTTCGAGGGGGAGCCCGAGGTTGTCGTGCTCACCGGCTTCGACCTCGAGAACGACGAGGGTTGGCTTGCCGCCGACCAGTTTGACCCCGAAACCAAGCGCTTGCTGGCGGCTGCCGGCGACGCGATCACTGCCGACCTGATCAATCGGCTCATCGAGGTCGGGATCGAGGAAGCGCCCATCCATCGCGACGCCGATGCGTTCCTCGCCCGCCGTGCCAGCGTACTCACGGCCGAGATGATAAAGCAGCTGCGTCGCGCGAAGTTCGACTCGATCAAGGTCTACGCCAGTCCGGCTCGGGTTCCGCTGCGCGGCCGCTACGAGGACCTGGCCAACCGACGCGACTGGGGTCAGGACCCGCAGCTCGCCAGCGACGTAGTCGATCCCGATACCGGTGAGGTGCTCGCCGATACCGGCGCCGCCTTCGACGGCAAGATGTTCGAGCGGCTCGCCAAGAAGGGAATCCGCTACGCCCAGGTGTTCACGGGCGCGCGGGCCGAGTCGCCGCTCATCAGGAACACGTTGGCCAAGGACCCGACCCACGGTGAGCCGGAGGCGCTGTACGCGATCTATTCGCTGCTGCGGCCGGGCGAGGCGCCCAACCTGAGCACGGCGCGTACGGCGATAGAGCGGCTGTTCTTCAACCCGAAGCGCTACGACCTGGGCCGCGTTGGCCGCTACAAGATCAACCAACGGTTGCGCGACACTTTCAGACTGCTCGGCGTGGAGCAGCCGCCGCGCGAGGTGACGATCCTGACGGTCGCCGACTTCATCGCGATCGTGCGCTACCTGATAGAGCTGCACGAGAGCCGCGGCTACGTGGACGACATCGACCACCTTGGCAACCGGCGCGTGCGCTCGGTGGGCGAGCTCATCGCCAACCAGTTCTCGGTCGGACTGTCGCGCATGGCGCGTCTCGTTCGAGAGCGCATGTCGATCGCCAGCGACCCAGAGCAGATCAACATCGACGACCTGGTCAACGCGCGTACGGTGAGCGCGGTGATTCAGTCCTTCTTCGGTTCGTCGCAGCTCAGCCAGTTCATGGACCAGACCAACCCGCTGGCGGAGCTGACACACAAGCGGCGTCTTTCGGCGCTGGGGCCGGGCGGCCTCACCCGTGAGCGTGCCGGGTTCGAGGTGCGCGACGTGCACTACTCGCACTACGGCCGCATGTGCCCGATCGAGACACCGGAAGGTCCGAACATCGGGCTGATCACCAGCCTGTCGACCTTCGCCCGGATCAACAATCTCGGCTTCATCGAGACGCCGTACCGCAAGGTGGACAAGGGCAAAGTCGCCGGCGAGCTGACCTGGCTGACGGCGAGCGAAGAGGAAGAGTTCGCGGTGGCGCAGGCCAACGCCGAGCTCAACCCGGACGGTACCTTCGTCAACCCGCTGGTGCTCTGCCGACAGGCCGACGACTACCCGTTGTTGCCGCCCGAGCAGATCGACTACATGGACGTCTCGCCGGATCAGCTGGTGGCCGTTTCGCCGGCGTTGATCCCGTTCCTCGAGCACGACGACGCCAACCGCGCCCTGATGGGCTCGAACATGCAGCGCCAGGCCGTGCCGCTCCTCTTCCCGCAGCGCCCGCTGGTGGGCACCGGTCTGGAGGGCAAGGTCGCCGAGGACTCGGGCGCCGTGGTGGTGGTGAAGCGCGGCGGCGTGGTCACCCAGGTGCGGGCGGACGAGATCATGATCGACACCGAGCTGGCAGGCCCCGGCGGTGACCAGCCGTTGGCCAAGCTGAGTCAGTTCAATCGTTACAAGCTGAAGAAGTTCTGGCGGACCAACCAGGATACGGCCATCAACCAGCGTCCGATGGTTAGCGTCGGGCAGCGGGTCGAGGCGGGCGACATCATCGCCGATGGCGCGTCAACCGACCGCGGCGAGCTGGCTCTGGGCCGCAACCTGACGGTCGCCTTCATGCCCTGGTACGGACACAACTTCGAGGACGCGATCGTGATCAGCGAGCGCCTGGTAAAGGACGACGAGTACACGTCGATCCACATCCAGGAGCTGGAGCTGCACGTCCGCGACACGAAACGTGGGATGGAGGAGATCACCCGCGAGATCCCGAACGTCTCGGAAGAGGCGCTCAAGGACCTGGACGAGCGGGGCATCGTGCGCATCGGCGCACAGGTCGACCCCAACGACATTCTCGTCGGCAAGATAACGCCGAAGGGAGAGACCGAGCTGTCGCCGGAAGAGAAGCTACTGACCGCGATCTTCGGCGAGAAGGCCAAGGACGTCAAAGACAGTTCGCTGCGCGTACCGCCGGGAATGGCCGGCACCGTGATCGACGTGAAGATCTTCTCGCGCCGCATCGACGACGCGTTGCTCGAGAAGGAACACGGTGAGATGATCGGCTGGCTCCGCGAGCAGGAGCGCGACGACATCCACCGCGTCACCGAGGTCCGCGACGAGGAGCTGCGCGAGTTGCTCATCGGCCAGACGGCCCAGCTCTTCCTCAAGCGTGGAACCATCGAGCCCTACTTCAAGGAGGGCAAAAGGCTCAACGACAGTATCGTCGAGGAGCTCGACTTCTCGAAGCTCGACCTCACGGCGCTCAAGGTCAAGAACTCGGCGGAAAACGACAAGCTGCGCCGGCTCATCGAAGAGGCACGTCAGCGTATCGAGCGTGTCCGCGAGAAGACCGAAGAGTCCATCGACAAAGTGCTGCAGCCGGACGAGCTGTCACCCGGCGTCGTCCAGCTGGTGAAGGTCTATATCGCCGAGCGGCGCAAGATCAGCGTCGGCGACAAGGTCGCCGGCCGCCACGGCAACAAGGGCGTCATCGCCCGCATCGTGCCCGAGGAGGACATGCCGTTCCAGCCGGACGGCACGCCGGTCGACATCGTGCTCAACCCGCTGGGCGTGCCCAGCCGCATGAACGTCGGCCAGATCCTCGAGACCCACCTGGGCTGGTGCGCTCGCATCCTCGGGTTCGAGGCCAAGACACCGGTCTTCCACGGTGCCACCGAGGACGAAATCGGCGTGCTGCTCAAGCTGGCCAGCGTCGCCTGGGCTCACGGAGCTTTCAATATCAAGGCGGCGAAGCCGCCGCGGTTCAGCGATGCCGACGTCCGCGAGCTGGTGCAGCAGCTGCGTCGCGACTCGTTGAAGGGCCGCGACCGCCACGGCAACGGTACCCGGCCATCGGGTTCGCCGCTGGGGCTGGGCCGGACCATTGAACAGCTGGCGGCAAGTTCCACCTCGAAAGTCGTCGCTGAGCGCCTCGACGCGTTGAGCGATTACCTGGTCGAGGCGGCGACCGAGCTGGCCAATCGGCGTGGCGAGTCGAGTCTGGCGAAGGCAGGGTTCGAAGCGGCGGCGAAGCTGTCCCGTCGCAAATCCTCGAAGGAAGGTCTCGACGAGGCGATCGAGCAGTTCATCCGCCGCGCCGGGCTGTCGCCGGCCGGTAAGGTGCGGCTGCGCGATGGTCGTACGGGCGAGTTCTTCGCCATGGATGTCACGGTTGGCAACATCTACATGATGAAGCTGGCCCACCTGGTGGACGACAAGATCCATGCTCGCTCCATCGGCCCGTACTCACTGGTGACGCAGCAGCCACTGGCCGGTAAGGCGCAGTTCGGCGGCCAGCGTTTCGGTGAAATGGAAGTGTGGGCGCTCGAGGCATACGGCGCGGCCCACACGCTGCAGGAGATGCTGACGGTGAAGTCGGACGATGTGTCCGGCCGCTCCCGGGTCTACGAGGCGATCGTCAAGGGCGACAACCTCCCGGAGCCGGGAATACCGGAGAGCTTCAACGTCCTCGTGAAAGAGTTGCAGGCGCTGGCCCTCAGCGTAGAGCTGGGCCAGAGTGACAAAGGCATATAGGGAATACGAGACATGATCGACTTCCCACGGCACCGTGAAACTCGTTCTAGCGAGTTCGATTTC
>JBDHHX010000291.1:0-4594 GCA_039589155.1 Gemmatimonadota bacterium
CTTTCGGTCACGAACACTTGACGCCCGCCGATCCAGTGGCAAACTGCCGCCCCGGCGAGCAACAGATAGATCCAGTTCACCGGCTCGCGGTGGCGGGGCATATAGGCCACGACGAAGTAGATGAAGGGATAGATCACCAGGGGGACCAGCAGCGCGGCTCGCTGGGGAACAGCGAGCGTAGGGAAGGTCAGCCAGGCGCCGAGCAGCGCCAGGATCGTGAGTGCCGTGATCACGAAAGCTCCTGGCGGATAGTAGAGCGGGCCCAACCACCAGTGAGCCGCTCGTGATACGGTGAGCCCGGTGAAGGTGCCGGGATGCGTCTTGATCCAGTCCAGCGCCTCGCGGCCCGCCTGCCGCATGTAGACGACCTCACCCAGCTCCTGGACCTTCCGCGCTTCCGATTCGTGCACGCGCGGATGGTTGTGCTCTCGCCGCCTGTCCATCACGTACATGGTGGCCGCGGTGCCCTCGTGGTTACCCATGCGCAGCTCGAGTCCCAGGTTGCTGCGGATGAAGAAGACCGCGTCGAACGCTTGGTAGTTCCGCCATCCCCACGGAAGGCAGGCGATCACCATCCCTAAGGTCATGAGCGCCGAGAAGAGCCACCTGCGGCGATCCACACTCCACCACAGCTCGAACGCCATCCAGCCCAGCACGACGGGCAGCAAGGCCGGCTGTACGTGAAAGGCGATGCCGGCGGCTATCCCCAGCAGCAGCGAGCCGATCGGGGTGCTGCGGCCCATCATCCAGCGACGCACGAACGCGACCATCAGCAGTCCCAGCGCGACGGCCGTAAGCCCCTCGCCGTGCCCGGACCACAGAGGCACCAGGGCGCCGGCGAACCCCGCCAGGGCGCCCGCCCCTCCGCCAAGGCCGACGCGTGCGCCGATCCAGGGCAACAAACCCCAGAGAGCAGCGTACGTCGCCATGCGCACCAGCCAAACGATGTATCCCGCCGCCAGCGTCAGTCCGAACAGTTTGTAGATGAGGCCGTCGATGGCGGGCGGTATCGGCGGTAGGTGCGCGGTGGGGCCGGTGGGCAGCATGTAGGGGTCGGCGAACTGGCCCGTCGTCGCCAGCGACACGGAGATAGACGATGCCTCCCAGCGCGTGTTCGGCCGGATGTAGCGTTCCGAGAACTTTGTCAGGAAATAGCCCTGGATCGAGAACGACAGGGCGAAGATGATGAGAAACGCTCGCCACGGCTTCTTGGCGAGCCAGTTGATCGCGGCGCGTAGAGGATTGTCGGCGCTTGGCTCGGCGGTCCCTTGCATCGGTCCGATGGCTCCGGAAGAGCGTTCGAACCACACGGTGCGCCACTAAGATAGTGTCTGGATGGGAGTGGGGGAATGTAGATTCCCACTACCAACATCACTCGACCCGCAGTACCTCCACGACATCGACGCGCGTCGCTCGCCACGCCGGCAGCAAGCAGGCCACAGCCGCGACCATGCCGAGGAAGCCGACCGCGGCAACATAGGCGCCCACATCGACGGGCTGCGTCTCGTACAGCATCTGTCGAATTAGCAGCGTGCCCGGATAGGCCGCGGCGACGCCGACAACCAGTCCGATCCCTACCAGCGCCAGTCCCCGCTTGAGGATCATCGTCAACAGGTCGGAGTTCGATGCGCCCATAGCCAGCCGGATGCCCATCTCGTTCTTCCGCTGGTTCACGTGATAGGCGAGCACGCCATACAGCCCGATCGCAGCAAGCGCCAGGGCAAGGACTGAGAAGAGTGCCAACGACATAATGACGATGCGGAAGCCGGCCAGTCGCTCATCCAGGATCGATGCCATGCTGGCGGGAAACGCGAACAGCACGTTGGGGTCCTTCCGAAGCAGCAGGTTCTCGATCGGTCCTACGAGAAGCATCGGGTGACCGCTCGTACGAACGGCGATCTGCATCCGTGTGGGCCCGAGCTGGGCCGCCGACATGTAGGCCGCCGCGTCGGGCGCACGGCGCAGCCTGTTGATCCGGGCGTCCTTCACCAGGCCGATTACCTCGAACGAGCGGTCTTCCCAACCGATGCGTACCTGGCGGCCGATAGGATCGGAGTCGTCGAACAGCGCCCGCGCTACGCTTTCGCTCACCACGATGACATACTGACTGCCGAGGACGTCGGTCGCCGAGATGTCCCGGCCCGCCAACAGCGGCATGCCCATCGTCTCGAAGTACCCGGGCGGTACCCAGCGGGCCATGGCCGAGAAGTCGTTCTGGGCCGTCGGCGGTGGTGCCTCCGCCGGCCAGATCGACCAGTCCTGCCAGGGGCTGATGATCGGCAGCTTGTTGATCAGCGTGGCCGATGTCACGCCGGGTAGCGCCTCCACTTCCTCTATGAGCGACGAGAAGAACTGCCAGCGCTCTTCTACGGTCGGGTAGTCGCTACCTTGAATCCGCAGCTGGCCCGTCAGCAGGCTCTCGCTCTCGAAACCCAGATCTACCCGAGAAAGCTCCGCGAAGCTGCGGATCAGCAACCCCGAGCCGATCAGCAAGGAGACGGACAGTGCCACCTGCACGACCACCAGCCCGCCACGCAGCCGGCTGCTGCGAAGCCCTTCCGAGGCATGGGTGCCCGATCGCAGCTGCTGTGCCGGCCTCGTCGCCGTGTTGCGCAGCGCTGGGACGACGCCAATCAACAGCCCGGTACCGATCGCGATCGCCAGAGTGAAGGTGAGCGCCAGCAGGTTCATGACGGGCCTGTCGACCCCCAGCTCTCCCACGGGCAGCAATCGCAGAAGTACGTCTTGCAGGAAGAAGGCGATCACGACGCCCAGCGCGCCGGCGATGACCGTGAGTATCACGCTCTCCGTCACCAGCTGACGGATGAGTCGCGGCCGCGACGCGCCCAGTGCCGACCGCATTGCCATCTCCGACAGCCGTCGCTCACCGCGCGCCAGCAGCAGGCCGGCCACGTTGCCGCAGGCGATCAGCAACACCAGCACGGTCGTTGCCATTAGTAGCAGCAGGCTCAAGCGGACGTCGCGCACCATGAACTCCTGCAGCTCCGTCAACAGCAGCCCTTTTCCCTGGTTGCTCGCGGGGTATTCATCTGCCAGTCCGTCAGCGATCCCAGTCACATCGCCCTGGGCCTGTGCCATCGTCACGCCCGGCTTCAAGCGCCCGATGACGAAGTGGCTGTGTGAACCTCGGCTTCCATCGAACGGGCCTTCGGTTGTGACCGGGCGCCATGCATCCGCATCGTACAGGAAGCGGAAACCCTGCGGTAGCACGCCGACTACCGTCAGCGGTGAGCCGTCCAGGTTGAGCGTGCTGCCCACCGCGGCAGGTGCGCCGCCGAAGCGACGCTGCCAGAAGCCGTAGCTGATCAGCACTACATCCGCAGCGCTTGCGACCTCCTCTTCCGGAAAGAAGAGTCTCCCGGCGACCGGGTTCACACGAAGGGCAGAGAACAGGTTCCAGGTCGCGTACCCGGTTTCTACCAGTTCCGGCTGCCGACCATCCGTCGTCGTATGCTGAACGGTGAAGTCCGCCAGTGCGGCGAGCTGATCGAACGAGCTGTTGAGCTCACGAAAATCAAAGTAGTCGACCCGGGAGACCGGCCCGGACATTTCGCCGTTCCTCGTCTTGAGACCGACCATCAACCGGTCGGGCTCGGCGTACGGGAGCCCCCGAAAGAGTACCGTGTGGATGTTGCTGAACAGCGCCGTGTTGGCTCCGATCCCGATGGCCAGAATCGAGATGGCGACCAACGCGAAGCCAGCGTTCTTTCGCAGGCTGCGAAACGCGTAGCGCACATCCTGGAACAACGTGTCGATCGCCGCACCCAGTCGCCGTTCCCGCACCTTCTCCTTCACCTGTTCGATGCCACCCAGCTCGATCCGCGCTGCCCGCCGCGCCTGCTCCCGGCTCATGCCGGCACGGATCTTCTCCTCCGTCAGCATCTCCAGGTAGCTCGCCAGTTCCTCGTTCACTTCCCGGTCCAGCTCGGCCTTGCGGAAGAGCGACCGAAACGTGCTGATCAACCGCGTGTATATCTGCATGGCTCCAACCTCAAGTCGCTTCCAATACTCTCGTGATCGCCAGAACCACCTGCGTCCAGTTCTGCTTCTCCGCGCCCAGCCGCCGCCGGCCCGCCGCCGTCAGCTGGTAATACTTCGCCCGCCGGTTGTTCTCCGACTCGCCCCACGTTCCCTTGATCCAACCCTCTTGCTCCAGCCGCTGCAGCGCCGGAAACAGCGAGCCGGGCTTCACCTGGAAAATCCCTTCGGTGATCTGGTCGATGCGCCGCGAGACCCCCAGCCCGTGCAGCGGCTGCAACGACAGCGTCTTCAGGATCAGCATGTCCAGGGTGCCGCGGAGCACTTCGGTTTTGCCAGCCATGGGTTCTCCTATCGGATGTCTATAGGTCGCCCTATAGAGTATCTATACGTATAGATCCCGTCAAGAAGAGAAGGGTTGGAAAGGCTCTACTCGGATGGCTCGCTGATTCGTACCGCTGTGGGGCTGTTAGCCGTGCTGCCATTACCCAAACGGCCGTTGGCGCCATAGCCCCAGCAATAGATGGCGCCGTCTGGATCGCTGATGGCGCACGAGTGCTTGCCGCCCGCGCTCAGCGAGCCGAAGCGGACGCCT
>JBDHHX010000292.1:0-4590 GCA_039589155.1 Gemmatimonadota bacterium
GGTCGAGTGACCCAGCACCGCGGCCACCGAGTTGTCGGCCAGGAATCCGCCAGCCACCGCGAGCGCGTGCTGCGAACTGGCGGAGTCGGTCACCGGCAGCAACTCGAGCTGGCGGCCATCGATTCCGCCGCCGGCGTTGATGCGGTCGCGAGCCAGCTCGGCGCCGCGCAAGGTATGCGCGCCGAGGGCCTGCTCCAGGGGTCCGGCGACGCCGACCCTGAAGACCTCGGTGGAGTCGCCGCCTCCCCCGCAGGCGGAAGCCAAAGTGACGAGGGCCGCAGCACCCGCAACAGGTGCCAGAATCCGAACGATGCGAGTCGGGATCATAGTATGAACGGGGTTGGTGGGCCGACGGGAGAGGGAGTCGGGTAACCTACAATACTCAGGCGAGTTAGCCTGCGTCAAGACACTCGACGTGTTACACGGAATGCTGTCTTTGGGTCCGTTCCGGTCTTGTGGACGGCATCGCTAGAGGCCGCTAGCTTGGCGGTTGACTATCCCTGAGAACAGACAGGAGGCGTTTCCAATGGGAGGCATTTCCGGAATCCTCGGTTTCCTCGTTCTGGTGGCCGATATCTGGGCTATCTGGAACGTGATTCAGAGCCGCGCTTCGACGGGAGCTAAGGTCCTGTGGGTGGCGCTGGTACTGATTCTGCCGCTGCTGGGCTTTGTCATCTGGTTTTTCGCCGGCCCTCGTCAGCAGTAGGCCGTGGAGTACGGCTAGGCCGTCCGGCTACTCGTCCGTTTCCTCCGCGAGCTCGTTCTCGTCGTAGTAGTCGAGCTTGTGCAGCGGCATGACGACGCTGGACAGCACGTTGAGGACGTGGGCAGCGATTCGTTTGTAGAAACGGGCGGCGAGCACGATCGCGGTGGCGGAGCGGGCGTCGTACTGGCTGCCCGCGACCTGGGTGACGATCGCCTCGCAGCGGTGGGTGAGGTCGCGGCCTTCGCGGGTGAGTTCCAGCGCACGCTCGCGGTCTGACGTCCCGAACACTTGCGCCGTCTCCGTGAACTCGAGTTCGACGCCTTCTCTTACCTCTTTGAGCTCCGCAATAATCTCGTCGTCGGGCAACGGATCGGGGTGCAATTCCCTGGCTTCCGACAGGTTCTTGGCGTAGTCGCCTATTCGCTCCACGTCCTTCACCAGGCTCATCAGCAACAGGCAGTACGGCAGCGAAGCCGAGTTGCCGAATGACAGGTGTGCGATCACCTGCTTGCGGATCGTACGTTCCAGCTTGTTAACCGCGACATCCGTCTTGTAGATCTTGGTCCGCTCGTCGGGCTTCACCACGTCGCTGAAGAACATGTCCCCGGCCTGCACGGTCATCTGCTGCGCTAGCCGGAGCATCTCCTGGAAGTTCTTGCCCATCGCGGCCAACGGCTTGTCGGAGCGGAATATGCTGAGCAACTCACGAAGCATGATCTGTCTCCACTACTAGGCGAAGATACGGTTCAACGTGGCCAGCAAGGCGGGTAGCCCGTAGAACAGAAGGATAACATAAAGCAGTGCATATTTGCGTGACTTGACCGCGACTGCCGCGAGTCGGCGTGCCGCACCGAGCGGGATCTCCCTGATCCTTGGGAACGGGTAGATTATGAGCGTTGCGCTCATGTTGAACAGTAGGTGTACCAGTGCGATGATGATCCCGAATCTCGCGTTCGGCCCGGTTACGGCCAGCGCCGCCAGCGCCGCCGTCACCGTCGTGCCGATGTTGGCGCCGAGCGTAATCGGGAATGCCTGCTCCAGCGTGATGAGGCCGGCGCCCGCTAGGGGCACGAGCAGCGATGTCGTGATCGAGCTGGACTGCACCATCACGGTCACGAGCATCCCGACCAGGATTGCGAATGCCGCTGCCTTGTGCAGGCCGCGCGACACGATCACCTCGACCCGCGAGTGCATGGCACCGCGCATGACCTTCACCAGGAACATCAGTGCGAAGTAGATGAGCACTCCTGAGACCAAAATCAGCAGGATCGCCTGGACCTTTTCGGAGTCGGCGACTCCCGCGATAGCGGCTTTGATCGGTGCGAGCGCCCCCTTCAAGGCGCCCTTGATTGGACTGTCGTACTCCAGGCCGCCGACGCCGGTCAGCATTCCGGACAACGCTGTGGCCGTCTTCTGTAGATAGCCGGTCGCCATCTCGAGCGGCAGCATGATCGCTACGGCCATGTAGTTGAAGAAATCGTGGCAGGTCGCCACCGAAAAGGCGCGGTAGAATTCCTGTTTGCGACCCATGTGGGCCAGCGAGACGATCGTGTTGGTGACCGTGGTGCCGATGTTCGCGCCCATGATCATGGGCACGGCGTTGGCTATTGGCAGCGGGTTCTCGGGCGCGGCGACCAGGCCCACAATCAGCGATGTGGTGACCGACGAGCTCTGCATCAGCGTCGTCGCCAGGATGCCCACCATGAGCCCCATGAACGGGTTCTCGGTGGCGGCGAAGAACGAATCCAACAGACCGCCGCCCAACGACTTGAAGGCGTCGCTCAGTCCGTTCACGCCCAGCAGAAAGAGGAAGAGCAGGCCGATGACGGCGATAGTCCGCGAAATCGGATGCGACCGAACGGCCGGCGGGATCGTGATTGGCGGTACTGTAGGAGTCAAGCGAGCGCTCCACCGTAATGTGGTCGACAGGATCAGGCGCGCACGACATGGTCCGGATTAGACGCGGCAATGTTGCAGTCGTCCTACCCTTTGGCAAGTCCCGATCTCACCGACATCTCGAGGCTGCAGTTTTCGACTTCACGAAGCTCTACGCGCGAGCGCTGTGTGAGGTTGCCGAGCCCGAAACCCGCCGTCTGGCCGCGCCGTACGGCGTACTGTATCGTTCCCCGACCCTACCATCGCAGGCCGCAAACGAGCAGAGAGGATGCCTCCATGACCTGTCCTGCCTGTAGCCGCATTCACGTACTGATCGCCCTCGCCGTGTTGGTATCCGGGGTGGGCTGTGCCACGCAAGACGCCGGATTCCCTGAACTCACGGGCGATTACCTGGGCCAGGCGCCGCCCGGCGCCGAGCCACAGCTCTTCGCTCCCGGGATTGTGTCCACCGGTATGTACGTGCGCGATATCGCCGTGACGCCCGACGGAAACGAGATCTACTTCGGGACATCGCTCGGGAACTTCACTGTGATCATGCAGTCGAAGCGAGTCGACGGCGTCTGGACGAAACCGGAAGTCGCACCGTTCTCCTCCAATCCCGACTACTTCAGTTACGAGCCACACATCGCGCCGGACGGGCAGCGACTCTTCTTCCTCTCGAATCGACCGCGGGACGGCGGCCCGCTGCCCGACGATCAGCGCGGCCGCTGGGTCAATGAGGATATCTGGGTGATGGACCGGGTCGAGGACGGTTGGGGTGAGCCGTACAACTTGGGGCCGCCGGTCAACTCGGACAGTTCGGAGTTCTTCGCTTCGGTGACGCACGACGGGACAATGTATTTCAGCCGCTCACTGCCGTCGGGAGAGGCATATATATATAGATCGCGGATGGTTGACGGCCATTACGTCGATGCGGAGCGGCTGCCGCCTCAGGTCAACTCGACCAACGCACAATACAACGCCTTCATCGCTGTCGACGAGAGCTACCTCATCGTGCCTGTCTTCGGGCGTGAGGACAGTTTCGGCGGTACCGACTACTACATCGTCTTTCGCAACCAGAGCGACGAGTGGAGCGAGCCCGTCAACATGGGCGAGAAGATTAACACGGCGCGAAGCGGCGAGTACTCGCCCTATGTCACGCGGGACGGCAAGTACTTCTTCTTCATGTCAACGCGGGGTGGCTCGTGGGACAACGTCCCTGACACGCTGACTTATGACTACCTGTGGCAGATATTCCAGGGGCCACAGAGCGGTAACTCCGATATCTACTGGGTGGACGCGGGGTTCATCGAGGAGCTGAGGGAGAGTGCGCGCTGGGAGTAACAAGGAGCGCTGCGCGCAATTGTCGAGTACGATAGCGAGAAGCGAGAAGCGAGAAGCGAGAAGCGAGAATCGAGAAGCGAGAAGCGAGAAAAGGCGTGAGCCGGTGGACTCTTCTCGTTTCTCCCTTCTCCCTACCGGTGGCGTTCTTGCGGACCGCAGTTGGTCGCGGTACCATGCGGCTTGGCGCCGCCGCGCCAACCGGTCCATCACGCGATAGCCCGCCGCCGTCCCGCCCGGCCCAGTGCAACACGCCCGGCCGTACGAGCAGTGCACCCTGCAGACACGGAGGCAGCCGTGGGTGGTTTCTTTGGTGTTGTCGCGAACGATGACTGCGTAGCAGACCTCTATTACGGCACCGACTATCACTCCCATCTGGGCACCATGCGTGGCGGCCTGGCTGTTCGAAACGGCGAGGGTTTCGCGCGTTTCATCCACGACATCACCAATGCCCAGTTCAGATCCAAGTTCGAGGACGACCTGCCCAAGCTGACCGGCCCGATGGGTATCGGTGTCATCAGCGACTACGAGGACCAGCCACTCATCATCGGTTCGCACCACGGTACCTACGCTATCGTCACGGTCGGCAAGCTCGACAATCTCGACAGTCTGGTGAAGTCGGCGTTGGAGAAACCCGGTGCACACTTCTCCGAGATGGCCGGCGAGGA
>JBDHHX010000293.1:0-4577 GCA_039589155.1 Gemmatimonadota bacterium
TCAGGAAACCCAGCATGTCGGTGAACCACAAGCGGATCGACGTGACCTCGTGTTCGGAGCAGTACTTCATCACGTCGGCCGGCGTCGAGAGATGGAGACCGCCGTAGCACTCCATCTCGTGGACGTAGGTGCCCATCTTCTCGCGGAACTGCTCGACCTGGCCGATGAAATCGAACATCTGCATGGATACTCCCCTCCCATCTGGACGTTTGTACGCCATTCCCGTTGTCACCCGGTTACTGATATTCTTATAGCCGCATAATCTATACGATTATTTGAAATATGCTAGAGCCGTACGGTGTGGTACGGTGGTGCGGTGGTACGGTGGTATGGTGGTACGGTGGTGTCGCTCTACCACCGCACCACCGCACCACTTACCACCGCACCACTTACCACCGCACCACCGCACTGGCATGAGGGCTGGAGATCTGCCAAGTTCCACGGGCCCCGCCCGGAACCCAAAAGAGATCACTTCGATGAGAACCCACAGAACCCTGACGGTGACCGCCGCCGCCATAGCGGCCGGCCTATTGGCGGGCTGCGAGGGCGGCCCCGCGGAGCGGCCTGACGCGCCCGAGGTGAGCCTGGTGGTGCTGGTGACGGTGGACCAGCTGCCGACGTATCTGTTCGAGACGTACGACTCGCTGTTCAGCGGGGGCTTCCGGCGCCTGTCGGTCGAGGGTCGCTACTACTCGCAGATGATCCAGAACTACGCGGAGACCTGGACCTCATCCGGGCATGCGACCCTGGCCACCGGGGTGTACCCGTCGCGCCATGGGATCGTGGAGAACGACTGGTGGATCGACGTGGACGGCGAGCGTGTGCACGTGGAGAGCGTGGTGGATGAGGAGTCGCGCGTGTTGGGCGTGCCGGATGCCCGGGGCCGCTCGCCGAAGAACCTGGCGGCGACGGGGCTGAGCGACTGGATCGCCGCGGCGGACCCGGCGGCGGAGCTGGTGTCGATCTCGGCCAAGCCGACGTCATCGATGCTGATGGCCGGTAATCGGCGGGGCCACGTCTACTACTACCACGAAGGCTCAGGCCGCTTCGTCACGACTTCTTATTATAGGGACGCCTACCCGGAGTGGGTGGACCGGTTCAACGAAGAGGCGCTGCCGGAGTATTACGCCGACACGGTGTGGACGTGCGAACTGCCGGCGGAACTACGCGGTCTGGCCCGTGTCGACGCTGCGGACTTCGAGTACGACGGCCGCAACACGACGTTCCCGCATAGCTATCACAGGGAAGTCGACGACCTCGAGAAACGCGAGCGGTTCTACGCCTGGTGGGCCGACACTCCATCGCTCGACGTCGCCACTCTAGCACTGGTGCGCGAAGCGGTGAACGCCCTGTCGCTGGGCGGGCGCGGTTCCGTCGACTACCTGGCGGTCGGCTTCTCGCAGACCGACCGGGTCGGGCACAACTTCGGACCCTACAGCCTGGAGCAACTGGACAACCTGATTCGGGTCGACCAGGTGCTGGACGAGCTGATCGAGCTGCTCGATGCCGAGGTCGGCCGCGGACGCTACGTCCTGGCGCTCACTTCTGATCACGGCACCCCAGCGGCCCCGGCCCATTATCTCGAGCGCGGCGAACCCGGCAAGCAGATGACCGGTGAAGAGCGACGCGCGGTGCGCGGCGCGGTTCGGGACATCATGTCGGGTGACGGATCATTTGATGAGAAGCGGGCGGAGGCGATTCGATACCTGGAGCAGCTGGACTACGTCGCCGTCGTGATGACCGAAGAAGGGCTGGCCGGCCCCGAGTCGGCGGACTCGTTCGTCGCCCTCTATCAGCGCTCCTACTATCCGGGCCGCGCGCCTCAGACCCTGGGTCGCTACGGCCTCATCATCCGTTATGAGCCCGGCACCAACTGGACCTCGGACGCGACCATGCACGGGTCACCGTACCTGTACGACCGGCAGATCCCGCTGTTCCTCTTCGGCCGCGGGGTCGAGCCCGGCGCAGTGGACGAGTGGGTGAGCAACGCCGACGTCGCCCCGACCCTGGCGGAGCTGGCGGGGATCCCCTACCCCGGCGATCGGGACGGTCGACCCCTGCTCTCCAGGTAGTGCGTTGCGGCCAGCCAGAGCGTGAACACCGCCAGGACGATGACGATCTGCCACACGACGCGGTGGGCGACGTGAAACAGATCGGCCCGGTGCACCCCGAGATAGAAGAGGTGCACCAGGCGCGTCATGTTGACGGCAAACAGTAGAGGCACCGCGAGGATCAGAGCGGTGACCTTGTTCTTCAGCGGGCCCGGGTAGGCCAGCACGCCGACGATCAGGAACCCGGCCGGCACCAACCCGATGCACCCCCGAGACATCTCGTAGGCGAAGCCGCCCGGGTGGTAGATGGCGCTGGCCTCACGCACCGCCTCCATCCCCGACAACTGGATGAGCGCGAGCGCGCCGCGGGCGGTGAGCACGCGGAGTGGAACGACGAGTGGGCCGACGATCTCCTCGCGGAAGAGGAGCGCCGCGGCGGCGGCGAAGGCCGCCAGCACGAGCGCGAAGCGCAGGCCCGTACGATCGCCGTCCAGCAGCTTCATGTTATGCTGCCGCCCTCGCGCGCCGCTGGCGCAGCGCCGTCGCCGTGATCAGCAACAGAGCCAGAAGCAGAAGCCCGATGATCGTGATGTCCGGCACCTCCACCGGCTGGCTGGCGGTGACCCCGTCCGCCGTCGCCGTGATGTTGGCGTCTCCTCTGGAGACACCGGTGACGGTGCTGCGGGCCTCGCCGTTGGCTCCGGTGACGACCGTCGCCGGCGCGACCGTGGCGACGCCGGTGTTGTCGCTGCTGAACGTGACCGTCACGCCCTGCTGCGGTACGGCGTTCAGCGTCACCGTGGCGATGGCAGTGGTCGTCTCCCCGTTGCGCAGCTTCCGGTTGGGGTCGAGCCGCAGCGTCACACGGATGACGGTATCGGGACCCGTATCGCGGATGGCGTTCAGCAGCCCGGCGCCGCAGGGCCGCGGGCACTCGGTGGTGTTTCGGGGAGTCGCGTTCGTCTCGAGTTCGACCAGCAACTGGTCCGGCGTGAGCGCGGGCTCCTCGGCCAGCCAGAGGGCCAACACCCCGGCGACATGGGGCGTCGCCATCGACGTGCCGTTGTAGTAGGCATAGCCGCCGTTCACCATGCTCAACACGCCATCGACCTGGCCGTTGCCGTCGAAGTCCTGCTGGACGTCGCCGCCGGGCGCCATGATCTCCACCGTGTTGCCGAAGTTGGAGTAGCGGTTCACCAGTCTACCGCGGTAGTCGCTGGCCGCAACCGTGATCACGTTGTCGCAGCTCGCCGGTGTAAACCCGGCGGCGTCCGAGGCGCTGTTACCGGCGGCGACGACGACCGCCGTGCCGGCAGCGTGCGCCGCGTTGATGGCCGACTGCATCGACGGCGAGAGCGCGCACGATCCGCTGCCGCCGAGGCTCATGTTGATCACGCGGGCCGGCGTCGGGTTGTCCGGGACGCCAGAGACCGACAGGCCGGCGGCCCAGCGGATGGCGTCGGCGATGTCCGATGTCGAGCCACCGCAGCGTCCCAGCACCCTGACCGCCTGAACGCTCACCTCCCAGTTGACGCCGGCGACGCCGGCGCCGTTGTCGGTGTTTCCGACGCCGACGGTCCCGGCCACGTGCGTGCCGTGCCAGCTATCGCCCTGCGGCGGACAAGCGTCACCGGGATCTGTGGGATCGGGGTCGCGCCCGTCGCCGTCGTTCCCGGTGCTGGGGCTGCTGATGAAGTCATAGCCATCTACCAGGTTGCCAGAGCCCTGGATGTCGGAATGGTTTGGCAGAATACCCGTGTCGAGTACCGACACGACGACGTCGCGGCTGCCCCGGTTGGTCTCCCAGACCGTGGGCAGGCCGATGCCGCCCGGCGCCTGGTCGGCGTTGAAGTAGTGCCACTGCTCGTCGAAGCGCGCGTCGTTGGGCACGCGATCGACGATGCGGAGGATGTAGTTGGGCTGGGCCCACTCGACGTCGGGCCGCCCCCTCATCGCCTCGACCGCCGCCAGCGTCGCGTCCTCGACCTGCTCGGCGGCCATACCCTGCATGTTCCCCACCGGTATGCGATAGACGTACTCTCCGCCCGCCAGCTGGCGGCGCGTCGACTCCAACCCATAGGGCTGCAGTTGGGTGGCCGTGAGCACTGCGTTATCTAGCATCTTGCAGATGACTTCGCCGGGCACGAAGTCGGCCTCGGCGGGTAGATTGAACTCGAGCAACGACTGAACTTCCTGCGGTGTTGGCTCCTGGGCACGAGCGCTCTGGAGTCCGATGGCTACGAGAGCTAGCACGGCTAGCAGCGGGATTCTCATGGCCGCCTCCTGGTCTGGGTTAGCTTGGGATCTGGGCTATTCGTCGGGCTGTTAGATTGAGGGCGTTCTCCTGGCCCGGCTCGGGCCGTGCGGGATGAACTGGGCGTGGCGCGAGTGGGGGAACTGCCGGTCGCGCACACAGGTCTGTCAGAATCGGCTCCAGTATTGCACTTTGTTAGTCAGAACACAAGGAGATCCTTCAGACGTCGGTGGAGGTAGATCATGAACGCGCAGGCAATACTCGTTGGTATA
>JBDHHX010000294.1:0-4572 GCA_039589155.1 Gemmatimonadota bacterium
TGAGCGACGTGAAGCTCACGTCGGCCGGCGGCACCGACGCGTGTGCGGGGGGCACCAACTGCAGCTCCAACGTCTGGTTCGCCAGCTCGAAGCTGATGTTCCGCTACGCGCCAGAGACGTACAAGGGCTGGTACGTCTTCGCCGGCGGCGGCCTGGCCGTGGCCGGTCACGTGGGCGACTTCTGGGACCAGGCCGACGCGACCACCGACCTGGGCGGCGTCGTCGGCATCGGTGGTGCTATCGATCTGTCCAAGCGCTTCGCGATCCGTATCGATGCGGAGGACTACTTCTACAAGTACGAACCTCAACTCGAGGACGACCCGGAGTCTGGCACGTTCGCAGGCTGCTCGAAGGTGCAGAACGATCTGGTGTTCTCCGTCGGCGTGATCATTCGATTGGCCGGCATGTGAGCTTGCAGAGAAAACAAGCGAGGATGACACCATGATAGAGAACAGACGTTCTGCAGATCTACGAGGCTCTGGCCGCCCGCGAAGAACCAATTAGGTGTTGCTGATCGCCGGGGCTAGCGTCGGCGCGCGTCTGGGTGTAATCTATACTGCCCCTCGCCTAACGGCACACAGTCCCTGGCTACTACCTGTAGGACGAGCCCGCTACTCGTGCGGCGGCTAGTCGTGCATCCAGGGACCTGAGCCGACACCGACCGACCCCCGGAGGTGCACGATGAAGCGTGCTTTCGTACGCGGCGTTCCCCCGTCGATACTGCTGCTCTCTCTACTCATCTGGTCCGCCTGCGCCGACCAAAGCCCGACTGCTCCTGATACTCGGATACCCGTTAGGGTTGAGGTGACCGGAGCAGACTGTTCAAGCATTGGCACCGCAATCGGTCCGATTCAGATCTGCGACCTTGGGACACTTGGCGGCGACAATAGCCGGGCGGCGGACGTCAACAATTCAGGATTAGTGGTTGGCAGTAGCGAGACTATTCCAGGAGATGATGAATCCAAGCGTCCGTTCCGTTGGGCGGAATCCCTGGGAGGGATGGTTGAGATCGCGATCGGGAGTCCTACTTGGGAATATGTCGCCACCGCAGTGAACAACAACGGAGTCGTGGTGGGGTTTGGAGGACTTCGCGGGTTCCTATGGGATGAGACGGCTCAGACACCGACAACAGTTCTGGAACCTATAGAAGGGTTCTATAGCTCTGCGCACGGCGTCAACGATGATGGCTTAGCTGTGGGCTTTGATAGTCCTCTGTCACCTTCAAAGGTCTACTTCGGAATTGTGGTATGGGATAGGGACGGTAATGCGAGGCGGCCAACCCTCGACAGCAACATGCAGGATACCTACGGCTACGGTATTAACAAGTGGGGCAACGTGGTGGGTTCGGCGCGGACCTCAACTTCCGGCACGCGAGCGACTCGCTGGCAGGACCTTTCGAACTCGCCGTGGCTGTCGGATGCCCTCGGGGATGACGAGAGCAAAGCGTACGGGTACAACGATGCTGGGGTGGCTGCAGGCTATCAGGACGACGGCAACGGGATGCGCCCGGTGATTTTCGACGGGATTTACCCAACCTACCTCGACGCGATAGGCGGAAGCGATCTTTACGGTGTGGTGAACGACATCGCCGCAAACGGGGATGTCGTGGGTGAAAGCGAAACCGGTGCGCGGTATTTTCACGCGACCCTGTGGCCTTGGGAGAGCAGTCCGATCGATCTCGGCACCTTGGGCGGTACCTATAGCGCGGCACACGGCATCAATGATAACGGTGACATGATTGTCGGTGTGGCCGAAACGGCCGCTGGGGATATGCACGCAACCCTTTGGATACTTGGCGATGGCGGTGGCAACGGCGGCGGTGAGGTCCCCTCAACGATCGACGAACTGCGAGACGCGGTGAACGACCTCGTGAGCAAAGGTGATCTCAGCAGCGACCACGGCGAGGCCCTTACCGACAAGCTGGACCAGGCCGAAAACAAGATTGCTCAAGAAGAGACCGATAAGGCGATCGGGGCGCTCGAGTCATTCATCAAGCAGGTGAACAAGTACGATAGGAAGGGCCGGCTGACTGAAGAGCAGGCCCAGCTGCTCATCGACGGCGCCGAGACGATCATTGATGGCCTGTAATCACGGAGCCTCTATCTACTGAGAGGAATACCGTCCAAGTACCGGGGGCGCGGCAACGCCGCGCCCCTTATCACTTGTGATCCCTGGCGTACATGTTGCAGTCATCTATAGAGTCCCTGATTTCTTCATCCGACACCGCTGACCCGAATAGGGTAGGGCACGCTTCTCGTGTGGCGGCACGGCCCGGTCCGGCGTGGGGTGTTTCACAAGGATCAACATGGAGGCGAGGATGAGACGCCGTTCTTGGCGTGGCATCGTGCCCGCGGCTCTGTTGCTGGCGCTCATCACGTGGGTCGGGTGTTCGGACGAAGATCCGACCGGGCCCAGCAGACGTGATGCGACGGATATCGAAACGTTCGCGGACGAGCTGACCTGCGTTCCGGTCGCCAGCGACTTGGTTCAGGCGGAGGTGTGCGATCTCGGTGCGGTCCTCGGCGGAGTAGAGAGCTTCTCCTACGATGTGAACGGACTGGGCGAAGTCGCCGTTAGCATAAGAGACGAAGTTGAAGGGGAAACGGAGGAATTCGCCTACGTGTGGAGCGAGGCGAACGGTGCGCAGCTGCTGGAATCCAAGGACTGGTTTTTCACGCGCCCCTCGGCGATCAACGAAAACGGCGACGTGGTCGGATTGGGTTTCGGCCTCCCTGGTTTTGTTGGAGTCCGCTGGCCGAAGTCGACAGGCTCCATCGAAGTGCTAAACGCGCCTTCCTCGAGCTGGTTCTCGGCTTACCCCTACGACATCAACGCCGCCGGCGAAGCCGTAGGCTCGGGCTCGACCACGGGCGGTAACCGGGCCGTCGTCTGGCCGCCCGGCTCGACCACGGCCTCGGCCCTCACCGTTCCCGGTGTGTTGGGTAGCGGCGCGGAGGCGATCAACGAGAACGGCGTGACTGCCGGCTGGCTGTGGGAAGCGGCGGGCACGCAGCCGGTGTACTGGTGCTGCGGCGCGCAAGCGGTCGTAACGCGGCTCGGTCGCCTCGAAGGCGACGACATAGCCTATGGCCGGGGCGTCAACAACGCGGACCCCCTGCAGATCGTCGGTTACGGCGTGAGTTATACGTCGGGACAGACGCGCCCCTACCTGTGGGAGAACACTGACGACGGCGCGCCGCCGGCGGGCACTCTGGTCGAGCTGCCGTCTCTGGCTGGCCGATTCGCTAATGCCTACGACATCAACGACGATGGCTACGCCGTCGGGTACGCGGAATCCACGGTGGACGGACCCAGCCACGCCGTGCTTTGGACCCCGGACGGCAAGATCGTCGACCTCGGCGTCCCCGATGGCTACGAGGAGAGTTTCGCCTGGGCGATAAACAAAGACGGTTGGATCGCCGGGTACAGCCAGCGCACGGTCATCATCGACGGCGATGATGAGACGATCAGCTCGGCTACCCTCTGGCGGATCACCGAATCGAAGACACCGGAACCGCCGACCATCGAAGAGTTGCTCGAGCTGCTCAGAGATGAGATCCGGGACCTCCGGGAGGAGGGGAGCCTGAACCGGGGACAGGCGCGCAGTCTCTTGGTCAGGGTCTGGCTCACCAAGCGGTGGCTCGAACGCGGCAGGGAGAGACGCGCTATCCGCTCGCTCCAGGTCATGGCCTGGCACGTTTGGGTGTATACCCGCGTCGGCATCCTCACCCGCGACGAGTCGAAACCGCTGTTCGAGCTGATCGGCCAGATCCTGGGACTACTGCGGACAGAATCGGGCTAAACGACCGGATCTGAGCCGCTTGGCCCGAGGGCGCGGCATCCGCCGCGCCCTCTTCCTTTTTGTGCTCGAGACCACCTCCAGAAAACCGGTCGTATTGTCCGAAACTTGGCAGCCTTTTGCCTAGTTTTCCGGGCTTTCCACAGGTGTGGATAACTTGTTCCATGCCCGTAATTCCTTGCGAAATACCTAGTTAGGCGACCGTACCTCAGGTGGCACCCTTGTTGCCTTGTAAGATGGCTGCCTGCCGTGCGCCACTCTAAGAGAGACAGAGCGGATCGCCGGCGGGGATCCCGCCGGCACAGTCTTCCTATAGGGAGGTAGGTATGTCACGTACTCTGTCTCGTGGCCCCATTCTCTCACTTTTAGCCGTCGTAGCGCTCTTCTGGACGGGCTGTCTGGATATGCCCACCGATCCGTCGATGGCCGGCGATGTCGTCGCCCCGACAGCGGTCGTTCTGAGTACCGGAGAGACGTACACGATTAACGATCTGGGCACGCTGGGTGGTGCCTGGAGCGAAGCGTACGGCGTGAACGCGAACGGCATGGTCGTCGGCGTGAGCGAGACCACGGATGGTTCTCAGCACGCGTTCGTCTGGACAGCTGACGGGGGAATGAGGGACATAAACGGGTCCGACTGGCGCTACAGCAAGGCCGAAGGCGTGAACAATCACGGCATGGTCGTTGGCTGGGGCATCGCGTCGGACGGTGTTCGCGGGTTCGTCTGGACCGCTGACGGCGGAATGGTGAACCTGGGTGTTCCATCGCTCCAT
>JBDHHX010000295.1:0-4551 GCA_039589155.1 Gemmatimonadota bacterium
CGTTGCTGACTCGAAATGCGTCATGTCCGACGACGCCACCAGCAGTACATCCTCCGGCCACTCCTTCACCGTCGCCGCCAGCGCGCCAGCCAGCACCTTACAGCGATCCCAATCGTCCCACGCCAGCACGATCGGGACGATCGTACTGTCCGGCGCCAACGTCTTGATGAACGGCAGCTCCAGCTCGACCGCGTGCTCGCTCCAGTGCGCGTCCGGGTCGTGCGCCGCCAACGGGCATCGCGCCGTCAGCGCATCCGCGAAGCCGTCGGCGACGGCCACTTCACCCAACGGCGTCGCGAACGCGCCCCGGCTCCAGAGACTCGCGCCGCCCGGCGCGCTAGCGAACCCCGTGTGATTGGGCGCCACGATCACGACGACCGGCGGGATGAACAGCCGCCCGAACACCTGGGCCGCGCACGCCCCCGAGTAGACCAGTCCCGCATGCGGCGCGATCGCGCCCACCGCCCGCCGCCGCGGCGCCTCCACCCCGGCCACGAACTCGTCCACCATTCCGGCCAGCTTCTTCGGAACCGCCGGGTAAAACTGCCCCGCCACCGCCGGCCTTCTCAGATCCAGATTGCTCATATACTGCCCTCCACTCCCATAAATAATACCTCCCCGCTCCCCAATCCACACTCAATCCTGCTCCTGCTTCTGATCGTGATCGTGATCGTGATCGCAAGCAGGAGGTGAGTTTGCAGGGATGCTCAAGCCGTCTTAAACTAAGGATACCGGGTCGTGCGACCCGGCGCCCCCAACTCAGACAAAAGACCGAACCGCAAAGGGTTTTCGCCTGGTGCAAGAGATCACCGCCCGCCGCCTGCTTGGCCTCAAGTCCATGATCGGCAACACGCCGCTGCTCGCCATCGACCTCGAGTTCCGCGGCGAACCGCGCGTCATCTACGCCAAGGCCGAAAACCTCAATATGACCGGCAGCATCAAAGACCGCATGGCCCTTCACATCATCGAGCGGGCCTACCGCAAGGGCGCGCTCATGCCCAACGACCGTATCGTCGAGGCCACCAGCGGCAACACCGGCATATCGGTCTCCGCCATCGGCCGCGCCATGGGACACCCGGTCTGCATCTTCATGCCCGACTGGATGAGCTCGGAACGCATGAACCTCATCAACAGTTTCGGCGCACAGATCAACCTGGTCAGCGCCGAGGAGGGTGGCTTCCTCGGAAGTATCGCAAAGGCGGACGAGCTCGGTTCAGGGGATGGCGCTTTCTTGCCCAGCCAGTTCGCGAATGAGGATAATTGCCAGGCACACGAACAGACGACCGGGCCCGAGATTTGGTGGCAGCTCCGCTTCCGCGACCTGACGCCAGACGCTTTCGTCGCCGGCGTCGGGACGGGCGGCACGATCATGGGGACCGGACGGTTCCTGCGGAAGATGAACCCCGAGGTGAAGCTCTACCCGCTCGAGCCTTCGAACTCACCCACCATGTCCACCGGCTGCAAGGTCGGGGTGCATCGCATCCAGGGCATCTCCGATGAGTTCATCCCGCCCATCGTCGACCTGAGCATGCTCGACGATGTGATCGCCGTCGATGACGGCGACGCCATCATCATGGCCCAAAAGCTCGCCGGCACCCTGGGATTGGGTGTCGGGATCTCATCCGGCGCCAACTTGCTTGGTGCGCTGATGGTATTGAACGACCGCGGTGGGGATGGCGTGGTCGCCACCGTCTTCCCCGACTCCAACAAGAAATACTTGAGCACCGATCTGCTCGGTGAGGAGCCGGTCAAAGACGGCTTCCTCGCGCCCGACGTCGAGCTGCTCGGCTTCCGCGCCTTCAAGCGCGTCTGTCACACCTGTTGCGACCCCTCCGAATGCCTGGAGATGCTGCCGGCCGAATCCGCCTCTGAAAGTGATTTGCCACCCTGCCCCCGTCGACTCTCCGCCCCCATCTAACCAACTCGCGCTCGCGCTCGTAATCGTGATCCTGATCGTGATCGTCATCGATCCCGATAACGCGCGAATTTAAGTCGATTACGATCACGATCACGAGCACGAGCAGAAGCAGGAGCAGGACAAAAAAACAAAGACAGGGGCAATACCATGACCCCTGCCGTTCCACTATCTATTTAACTTCTACGCTACGCGCTCAACGTCGCTCGTCCAGGATCCCGCTCGCAAGATAGCTCCACACGCCAAACGCCATCGCCGCTGCGATCAACCCCAACGCTACCACCGCATAACCCAGCGTCTCGGTACCCCAGCTGCGAACCCCGACCATCACTCCCAGTACCACGGCTCCGAAGACACAACTCGCCAGCGTTCCTACAAAAGTGCTTCTGAATCCGCCTAGCACACTCATGACCCACCTCGCTTTCCTGCTGCACCCCTTAACAAGGCAAGAGCGATGCCAGGCCCGGCCGTTCGGCGGAACACGTAACTACCTGCAAATAAATATCTTACATTATGAGAGCGGGCGGGTCGGATTGCCACGGCTGTTCGCTGCCGGTATTGGCTGTCCGGAATCGGACGCTAGGCGGTTGAGCTATCGCTGCGCCAGCGCGTCTCGTCGACCCCGGATCACCTCGCGGATCGGGATCAGCTCCGGATCGCAGTCGTGCCACAGCTCGAGCAGCCGCGAGTAGTAGCTGATCGCGTCCTCGGTTCTGCCCTCGTTCTCGGCGATCTCGCCTAATCGCTGATACACGGCCGGGCGGAAGTTCGTGTCGAAGGGACTCCAGCTCTGATCGAGGCCCGTGTAGAGCTCCTTGGCGGTCTGCAGGTCGCCGATCTCGAGCTCCAACTCAGCACGCAGGAAGCGGGACCGCGAGCCATCGGCGATGGAGCGAACGGTCGCGGCATGCGGCACTTCGAGCACCACGGATCTCATCCGCGCCAGCGCCGCTTCGCGGTCGCCGGATCTATAAAGGATCTCGGCCTCGAGATTGTGTATTGCATCGCTCTTGAGCGAACCGAGACCACGAAAGTCTTCAAACGCGGACAAGCTTTCGATCACCCTGCGGGCTTCGGCTATGCGATCGAGGTGAATCAGGAGAAGCGCGGCATGGTAGTCACGCTCGAACGCGGCGAAGCGAGGCGTCAAATCTTCGTATGCGGGTATCCACGCCGTACGCAGTATCTCATCCGGATCTGCCGAAACGACCCGCTCGAGCAGCGCCGAAAGCTGGTCCTCGTCAGCCGGGTGGGCTCCCGACGTCAGCACCAACGCCTCGAAGAGATCCCAGTTAGGGTTCCGGCGCTCCCGCAGCCCCGACAGGAAGTTGCGGAATTCCGCGTTCTTCCCCTCCACCAACAACAGGTTGGGGAGCAACATCTCAATGAGAGGAACTTCGCTCGGGTGTGCCTCGAGGATCTCCACGGCGCCCAGCTGGTCGCGCGAGAATCGCGCCACTCCGTGCACCGCGTACCAAGTGTAGTACCACGGCCTGCCGGCCAGCCGCTCTATCACTCTGCGTCGGCGTGTGGTGTCGTCGGCGCTATAGGCATAGATCGCATCCACTTCCAGCGCCCGCTCGCTCTCCGGCGCCACCTCCGCCAGGTACTCCGCGATGACGGTCAACGCCGGGATGCTGTCGTACAACGCCATCAGTCGTGCAAGGTGGATGTGAGCCAGAAGGTTCGCAGGCTCCAGCTCCGTCGCGCGCCGGAACGGCTCGATCGCCTCGCCCATCGGCCGCCCGTGGCGCGGGTTGTCGTGGAACATGATTTCGCCCAGCTGGACCAGCGCCTCGACTTCGTCCGGGTAGCGCTGCAGGTGAGCCCGGTACGCTTGCTCCGCCTCGCTGTTGCGACCGTGCCGCCGCAGTCGCAGTCCCTCCAACAGACTGCGATCTCGGGGCGACAGCTGGTCCGCGTACTCGAACGCCTTGTCGGCCGACGTTCTGACGTCGTAGGCATCGATCCAGTCGGCGGCGATGCTCTTCCGGTAATGAGCCAGCGCGAACGCCGTGTCGATCTGTACCGCACGGTCGTAAGCTACCGCTGCCTCCCGATAGCGGCCTTCCCGCAACAGTCGCTCGCCCTGCAAGTATTCTTTCGCCGCCGGCAACGAGGCCGACGTCACCGTCGCCAGCCTCTGGATGCGATCCACCGGGCCCGACATCGAGCCCGCCAGCAGCTCGGTTACCAGCCCATCGATGGCACCGAACAGGTCGTCGGCCCTCGCCTCTGTCGTTGCCTGCTGCAGCGGCGCATCGGTTCCCTCGGTATCATGGAGGTACGCCGTAAGCGTGATGTTCCCCGCCGCCTCCACCAGGTTGCCCGTTACGTAGCGCCCGGCTCGCGCTTGCTCCGCCACCCGGCGGCCGGCCACGGGATCCGCGATGTCTACGTCGTTCTCCCTGATGAGCGAGATGATCACCCTGGGATTGACCGCGGTGATCGTGCCCGCTCCATCCAACTTAGCGCTCAGCAAGTCGACGAGGCCTTCGCCCAGGTACGCCAGCTCCTGAGACCCTCGAACCGTGAACGGCACCACGGCGATGACATCTGCTGAGAGCGGCGCCTCTGCCGCTCCGCTCGGTCTCAGCAGCTGCACTACGTAGACCGCCCCGACCAACAACGCCACC
>JBDHHX010000296.1:0-4529 GCA_039589155.1 Gemmatimonadota bacterium
TGAAAGCATCTAAGTGGGAAGCCCACCCCAAGACGAGGTCTCCCAGCACATAAGTGCTCTGAAGGTCCCCAGGAGACGACTGGGTAGATAGGCGGCAGGTGTAAGCGGAGCGATCCGCTCAGCCGAGCCGTACTAATCGACCGTGCGGCTCAATTCCTTCTTAAAGATTGAAGCGCCCACAACATGTGTGATCATACTCGATCCAACTTTTGTATGTGGTACGGTAGTACGGTAGTGCGGTGGTACGGTAGTACCCACCACCGCACCACTCACCACCGCACCGTCTTTTCCGGTGGCCATGGCGAGGGAGAAACACCCGATCCCATCCCGAACTCGGCAGTTAAGCCCCTCAGCGCCGATGGTACTGCGGGCGGGAGCCCGTGGGAGAGTAGGACGCCGCCGGGTATATAAAAGAAAACGCCGCGCTCAATTCGCGCGGCGTTTTCTTTTTCAACATCGAACATTCGACATTCAACACTGACCATCGAAGAGACGGCCGAGCGCTGAACGTCGGACACCGGACATCGAACGCCCAGCTCGATGTTCAATGTCAGAAGTCCAACGTCAGTAGGTTCGGCTGTGGCCTCGATGTTCAATGTCGGATGTCCAATGTTCAATGTTCAATTGCCTCCAACAGCTCGCGAACCACTGCGCCCGGATGCTCGGCTCCCATAACCGCCGAAACGACCGCAACACCCGCCGCGCCCGCCGCGACGCACGCGCCGGCATTCTCCGAGGTGACGCCTCCGATCCCGACGACCGGGATCGACACCGACCGCGCCACTCGCGCCAGCTGCTCAGTGCCGATGACCTCGCCGATGACCTCTTCCTTTGTTTGGGTTCCGAACACCGAGCCGACGCCCAGGTAGCTGGCGCCGTCGGCCTCGGCGGCACGCGCGTCTTCCTCGGTGTCGGCGGAACGGCCGATGATGAAGTCTCGCGGTGTGACGCGGCGGGCGACAGCGACGGGCAGATCATCATCGCCCAGGTGAACGCCATGGGCGCCGGCGGCGAGGGCGATGTCCAGCCGGTCGTTGATCAGGAACAGTGCCCCATGCCGCTCGCAGAGCGGTTGTAGTTGGCGAGCCATGTCGAGCAGCTCGCGGCTGGGCGCCTGCTTGTCGCGCAGCTGGATCGAGGTGGCGCCCGCGTCCAGCGCCGCATCAACGAGTGCGGTCCATGACCGCTGGCCAGCCATCCGGCGGTCGGTGATGACCATCAGGCGTAGCGCATCGCGGAGGTGGAAGGATCGACTCATGCCAACCGTTCATCCGCTCAGGGTCCGGAGCCGCGGATCTCCCTGATTTTCTGGTTGTGCTCGCGCAGTGTGCGTGAGAACTCGTGGTGGCCGTCCTCGCGGGCAACGAAGTAGAGGAAGGGTACATCCGCCGGGTTGAGTGCGGCGTCGATAGCGGCCAGGCCGGGCGACCCGATGGGGCCGGGCGGCAGGCCGCCGTGGGTATAGGTGTTGTACGGGTTGTCGGCGACCGATTCGATGTGTCGGAAGAGAAGCCGGCTCTGGTGCGAATCGAGCGCGTACTGCACCGTCGGGTCGGCTTGCAGCCGCATCCGGCGGCGCAGCCGGTTGTGGAAGACGGCGGAGACGAGGGGCATTTCGTCCTCCCAGCGCGCCTCGGCCTGGATGATGCTGGCCAACGTAACCAGCTCTCGCTCGCTCATCGCGATCGAGTCGAGGGCCGCCCGTCGCTCCGGCGTCCAGACGGCCCGGTAGCGGTTGTAGAGCTCGGCGACGATCGTCAGCAAAGGAACGCCCTGGGCGAAGCGGTAGGTCTCCGGGAAGAGGTACCCCTCCAGGTTGGGGCCGGGGGCGCCGAGCGAGTCCGAGAGCGCGGCCGCCAGTAGTCGAAGCGCGACGGAGTCTTCCGGCAGGCCGGTGATTGGGGCTACCCGCCCGGCGATCTGACCTATCGCCCAGCCCTCGGGGATGGTGAGAGCCACCGTCACCACCCGGCCTTCGACCACCGCGTCGAGGGCGCGGGCCCAGCCGGCGCCGCGCCGCAGATCGTAGGTGCCGGCCTTGATGTTGGAGTCGGCGCCCTTCAAGCGAACGTAATAACGGAAGAGTCGCGGCCAGCGGATGACCCCGCGGGTCCTCAGGCTGTCGGCCACCGCCGTCACCGAGGCGCCCTGCGGGATCACCAATCGCTCGATCTCTCCATCCGTACGCCCGCGGGCCGCCGGGATGACGACCGCAGCGGCGGCGGCGGTTGCGACGGAAAGGGCCACGGCGACCAGCGCGATCCGTCTAGTCTTCACGGTTCGCCTCTAGGTAGGCTTGCAGAATGAAGTGCGCCGCCATCGCATCGACCCGCCCCTTCTGTCGCCGGGCGGACGCCGGCAGCTCGAGCTGTGCCAGCTCGCGCTCCGCTCGGGCCGAGGTGAAACGCTCGTCCCAGTAATCCACCGGCAGACCGGACCGCTGCCGCAGGCCTTCACCGAAAGCGCGGGTTTCCTTGGCCATCGCGCCCTCATCGCCGCTGCCCTCTACCGGCAGGCCGACGACGATGCGCTCTGGCTCCCACTCGCGCACGACTTCGAGAATCTTCGTGTAAGGTGGACGCTTGCCGCGTCGCCGCAGGATCGTTGAGAGCGGCTGCGCGATGGTGCGGGTTGGATCACTGATCGCGACGCCGATACGTCGCTCCCCGTAATCCAGTGCGAGAACCCTGCTCATACAGCGGCTAGAATGCGTGAACGGTCGTTGCGGGTCGCGCTCGAAACCCGCCCGGCCCTGACGGTCAGATCTCGGCGAGCGCGTCCCCCAGGTCGCCGGTCTGGGCCAGCTTCCTGTGGACGAGCAGTAGCGTGGTCGGAGAGCCGATCAGGAAGCGACAGGCCTCTTCGCCCTGCGACCGGCAGCTGACCTCCATCACGGCCACCGGTTGGCCCACGGCGCGTGTGAACAGCTCGGCTAACAGGCCGGTGGAAATGTGGCAGCCGGGCGCGCCTCGAGATTCGTTCGGGTCAGACTCGGCCCAGCCGTTCGCTACCAGCGCGCCGATGCCGCGGCCCAGCTCCCGGTGCTCGACCCGACCCCAGCCTGCCTCCTCGAAGTAGCGATTCAGCTCCGTCCAGAAGATGCTCATCGACAACGCCGGGAGCGGACCGCCGCCGCGCTCGGCGATGGCCATCTCCGCGTCCGCCGCCAGCCGCCGCCCCGCTTCACGGAGCGCCCGCACCGCGTCTTCTGTCGCTGTCTCCTCCACGGCCCGCCTCAGCTCGACCAGCCCTCCGGCGGGAAGTCTCACTTCTCCCATGCGCTACCTTCGATCCCATTGTTTCGGGAGGGAAATGCCATGCCCGCAACCGTTTCCGCCCCCTCGCCCTCGGCGCGACGGTCTTGATGACGGGACGATCGGTCCCGGCCATAAGGATAGATGGGCGGCGGCCTCCATACAAGGTTCCGAGCCGCTCCCGGACTGGAGCCAACCCCCGAAACTGCTAAGTTTCGCGGTCCAGCGCTCGGCTTCTGAGCGGCGCCCGAGGCGGTCGTGCGAACTCGAAAGAACAGGGGAATGAGAATGCTGCGTTGCCGGCCGGTCTGTCTGTCAATCACCACACTCGCCGTCGTTCTCTTGGGAGCGGCGCCGCGCAGCGGAGTGCTGGCGGCTGCCTGGGTGCGGGCCGTCGGGCCGGACAGCTCGTTGGTGCCCGCCAAGATCCTCGAGAGTCGGCGCGCCGCGCTGCTCGAGTTGCTCGATCCCGGTATCGCCATCGTCCCCAGCTCCAGGCCCCGCGCGGACTGGGAGCATGCCCAGGATTCCCATTTCCGACAGGACAACAACTTCTACTACCTGACCGGGCTCGAGACGCCAGGCTCGTGGCTCGTGATGTTCAAGGAGGAGTCGGGACAGGGGAAGTCGCTGCTGTATGTACCGACACGTGACCCCGGCCAGGAGATGTGGAGCGGGCGGCAGCCGGACGCCGATCGCGAGACCGCGGAGCGAACCGGCATCGATGCCGTCCGTCCGGCGGCCGCCTTCGAGACCGACATCCTCAGCCGCCTGGGCGAGTCCCAGTCCTTCGACGAGTTCGCCCAGGTCTACCTGCCGCTGGGCGGCGACCCGTCGCTCACCGGCAACATCGTCGACATGGCAGTGGCCGGGCGGCGCTCGATCAGCGATCTGGAGAAGCCGTTGTCCAGTCTTCGTCTGGTGAAGGACTCGGTCGAGATCGCCCGTCTGCGCCGCGCCGCCGACATCACGGCGGACGCCCTCGTCGCCGTGATGCAGGCGGCCCAACCGGGGATGCACGAGTACGAGTTGGAAGCGATCATCGAGTACGTGTTCCGGTCCCGGGGCGCCGAACGCGTCGGCTTTCCCAGCATCGTCGGCTCCGGACCCAACAGCGTCATCCTCCATCACGACCGCAACCGCCGCCGCACTGAAGAGGGTGACCTGGTGGTGGTCGACATCGGCGCCGAGGTCGGATACTACACCGCGGACGTGACCCGCACCTTCCCGATAAGCGGCGAGTTCTCCAAGCGCCAGCGGAAGATCTACGAACTC
>JBDHHX010000297.1:0-6420 GCA_039589155.1 Gemmatimonadota bacterium
TAGCGGCGGAACTTCTGGAACCAGGCCAGGAAGGCGGTGAGGGCGACGGCGCTCAGTACGAAGGGGATCGCCAGCCCCAGCGAGTAGACGAAGAGCAGCGCCATGCCATGGCCGACGCTCTCGGTGTTGGCGGCCAGGGTCAGGATGGCGCCGAGGATCGGACCGATGCAGGGGACCCAACCGGCACCGAACGCAATGCCCACGGCAACGGTTCCAACATATCCCACCGGCTTGTTCTGGAACTGGTAGCGCTTCTCGCGGCTGAGCGCCGGGACAGGGATCCACCCCAGCAGCAACAGCCCGAAGAAGATGATGATGACGCCGCCGACCCGCGCGACCAACTCCTTGTGCTCGCGGAGCAGCTGGCCGACGGCGGTGGCGCCGGCGCCCATGGCAAGGAAGATCAGCGTGAAGCCGGCGACGAAGAGCAACGCGTGGACCAGGGTGACCCTCTTCACGTGCTCGCCGCCCTGCTCCAGCTCCTCCATGCCGAGCCCGGTGATGAACGAGACGTAGGAAGGTACCAATGGGAGAACGCAGGGACTGAGGAATGAGAGTAGTCCGGCCAGAAGCGCTACGAATATTCCTATCGAGGTTCCGTCTTGCATTCGGTTATTTGTTGGTAAGTGGTAAGTGGTAAGTGGTACACGTTGGGCGTTACCGCTCACCGTTTACCGCTTACGGTTTCCCCGCCTCCTCAAAGTATCCAATCATCTTATAGACCAACTTCGCCGCCAGGAAATCCGGAGCCACCACGCCACCCATGGGCGCCAGCTCCACCACGTCCGCCGCCACCACGTTCTTCTCGGCGAAGACCCGCCGCAGCAACGCCATCGCCTGCGCCCAGGTTCCGCCGCCCGGTTCCGGCGTGCCGGTGGACGGCATGTAGGCGGGGTCGAAGAAATCGACGTCGAAGCTGATGTAGACATTGTCCGAATCCAAACCCTTCATCGCCCAGTCCATCCAGCCGTCGCCGCCCAGCTCCTCGCCGTGGACCATGGTGAGTCCGAGCTTGTCGATCAGCTCTTTCTCTTCATTGTCTATGGCGCGGATGCCGACGCCCACCGGGTGAACGCGGTCCACCACCCGTCGCATGACGCAGGCGTGGCTCCAGCGGGTGCCGTGGAAGCTGTCGCGCAGGTCTGCGTGGGCGTCGAACTGCAGGACGGCCAGGTCGTCGTGCAGCCGATCGGCCCAGTGCAGCACCGGGACCTGGGTGATGGTATGCTCGCCGCCCAGCATGATGACGAACTGGCCGGCGTCGGCGGCTTCGGCATAACGCTGACGCAGCTCGGCGAGGGCGGCCTCGGGGCCCGCGGCGGTGAGTTCCGCCATCGGGTAAGTATGGATCCCAACGCGGTAGGGCTCGCTGTCGAGCTCGTGGTCGTAGAGCTCGACGTGGCGCGACGCCTGCAAAATCGCCTCGGGTCCGCGGCGTGTGCCTTCCATGTACGAGGTAGTCGCCTCGTAAGGGACGGGCAACAGGGCCACCCTGGCGCGGTCGAGCCGGGTGAGGTCCGCCCCCAGACCGAGAAACGCGTAGGGATCTTCCCAGGAAAAATCAGACATGGCTTCAGCTAGGGTAGAAGGACGGCGGCGGTGATGACGCTTACCCACTTGCCGTCGTCAGGGCCTTCGGCCGTCTGGGTGATGTTCTCCGTCTTCACGATCTTGCCGGAGACCCTCCACTGGTCACGCTGTTCGTCCCATGCCGTGTCCGGGTTGAACGGAACGCCCAGGATCGTCGCCAGCATGCTGGCCGCCAGGTCTTCGGCGTAGTCGCCGGCGGTCCGCTCGTTCTGGCCGTACTCGTGGTGCTCCGACAGGTAGCCGAACTGACTCGCGTCCTTGGGTATCGCCACGCCGATACTGGCGGCGATCAGCCGGCTGGGCTCTTTCGTATCGAGGCGTGACATCACCGCGAAAGCGATCTGGCCCGGCGTCATCATCTCGATACCCGCGTCCCTGTCGATCAGCTCGCAGTGTGGCGGAAAGATGGAAGAGACGTTGACCAGGTTGTAGCGCGCGATGCGCGCGTCGCGCAGGGCAAACAGTAACAGGTGCCGCGCATAAATGTAAGAGCCCACTGCCCGGCGGAAACCGGGTATTGTTTTTAGAGTCTCTTCGGCACAACTCGGTGCAACTAGTTCTGGCAGCTCGGGCAGTAGCCGATCAGCTCCAGCCGGTAGTCGAGGACCTCGAAACCGTCCTCGCTGTGGAGCCCCCGGATCAACTCCGAGTCGTGCGTGCCCACGACGTCACGTACCGAGCCGCACTTCAGGCAGCGTACGTGATCGTGGTCGTCGGTACGGCCGTCGTAGCGAGCCGGGCCACCCCCAACGGCGAGCTTACGTGATACACCCGCCTCCACGAACGCCTCCAGCGCCTTGTAGACCGTCGCCAGGCTGATGTCCGGAAGAACTTCGCGGACCTGGGTGAAGATCTCGTCAGCACTGGGGTGCGACGTGACGCCCTTCAGGTAGCGGTAGATCGCTGCCCGCTGGGCGGTGTGCCGGTGGCCGCTCGCCTCGAGCGCCGACCGTAACCGCTCTTCGCTGGTACCTCTTGCTGCGACTTCCATCGGTCAATTAACCGGGTTCTGAGTGTAATCTATCGGGGCCACACTCTCGAAAGAGGGTGACTCAATAATAGTACTAAAACTTATTTCGCGCTTGAGCGCACTATCGATCTGCGCCGCGCCCAGGGCGACCGCCCGCCCGTTGCCGTTCCCGCTGCCGTTCCCGTTACCGTTGGCGAGCTGAACCAGGGCCTCCTCCCAGGCCTCGGCCCGACCACCCACCTCGATCACCTGAGGGGTGCCGGCCTCGGCAAGACGACCCAACAGTCGATCGGGGATGTCGGCGATGTAGCGCTGCGGCGCCGTGCCCTGCTCCCGCACCCGCTGCACCCACTCGAACTCCTCGCTCTCCGGGTCGGCGAACTCGGCATCGACGTGACACGTCAGAATGCGTCGGCGGTCCGCGCCGCCGTCGAAGCAGACGATAACGACGAACTCGCAAGCGATATCGCGATCGGGTAGCGGTGGGAAGACCCAGAGCTCGTCGATACTAGCGGTGGGAATATTGCCGGCGATGGCCTGGAGTCGTAGGTCAAGCGGCAGGGCCCGATCGGGCCTGGTCTGTCCGCTCGTCCTCTTCAGAAGCATACGACGCCTGGATCCATTCGCTTTGCCGTTCTTGCGTTGCCTGCGCGCCAACATCCACCTCCCTGCCCATCCAACAGGCACACCAATACCCGAGTGGCGTGCTCGCCGGGCGCTCGCCCACCCCGTGTGGGCTCGTAACTCCCAGTACCAGGCCGACATCCGGCCCGAAGCCACCCCGGATTGTTGCTGAAAAATACGCCCCATGGGGCAGGAAGGGAAGAGGCAGTTACTGGCTTTCCCCAAGCGCAGCCCGGCAAGCAGCCAACACCCGCTCGGTCACCGCAGCCAGATCGCCTTGAACGGTGGCGCCGGCCGCCTTCTCGTGGCCGCCGCCGCCGAAGCAGCGGGCTACCGCGGCGACATCGGTCGCTCCCGTAGCACGCAGCGAGATCTTGACGATGCCACCATTCATCTCGCGGAAGAGAACGGCGACCTCGGTGCCTTGCAGGTTGCGAAGATGGTCGATGACCTCCTCGTACTCGTCCAGGGCGCCAAACTCGCCGGCGATGGTGCAATCGAGGGCGCTCCAGGTGAGGCCCACCTCCTCGTCCCGCTGCAGCCGCTCGATGGCGGCCCGCAACGTGCCCAGCTCGGCGGACGTCAGATTGGCGAACAAAGGCCGGTAGAGAGCCTCTGGATCGGCGCCGGCCTCGATGAGCGACGCAGCGACCCGGTGCGCGTGAGGCGTGGAGTTCGAGTAGCGGAACGACCCGGTGTCGGTGACAAGTCCGACGTAGAGCGCCATCGCAGCCCCCGCGCCCACGGGTTCGCCGGTCTGCAGCAACACGTCCTGTATCAACTCCGCCGTCGCCGCCGCGCCCGGATCAATCAGCTCGAGCGCCGCTTCGATAGGGCGGGAGACGGTCCCGTGATGGTCGATAACGACTGTACGCTCGGGTGTGTAGGCGCCCTCGAAGTCGCCCAGCCGGTCGGGCTGGGAGGCGTCGACGACTAGCTGCAGGTCGGCGGACCGCGCCGCTTCCATGCCCGCTTCGTCCGGCGCCAACGTCATCGCCCCTTCGGGCAGCAGGAAGTGGAAACGCTCCGGCATCGGAGTGGCGGCGAGCAAGCGAACGTCGACACGCGATCCGAAATGGTGGGCGATGGCGCAAGCCGAGCCCCAGCCGTCGCCGTCTCCGCCGACGTGAGTAGAGACGGCGATCGACTTCGCCTGCTTCAGCCGCTCGGCAATAGCGCGGGCGGCGGCGATTCGGTGGTCGGGCGTTAGCATCTACTGTTCGACATCACACCGTTTAGACTTCGACGTCTAACCTTCCTCCCAACGCCCGCCCGTCACTGACCCTTCAGCCGCCGGTGGACCTCGCGGTTCTCGACCCACGGCTGCCGCTGGAAGTAGCTCTTCGTCATTTCGCGGACCTTGCCAGAGAGCAGCAGCAGAGCGAGCAGGTTCGGCAGGATCACGATCCCCAGGAAGACGTCGCCTAACGTCCAGACGACGGAGAGAGTCAGAATCGCGCCGATGAAGTGCATGGTGACGAATACAAACTTGTAGGGCAGCACGGCGCCGTGCCCGAACAGGTAGTTTGCGCAGCGGTCGCCGTAGTAGCTCCAGGCGATGGCCGTCGAGATCGCGAACAGGAACACGCTGATGACGACGATGAACATGCCCCAATCGCCAGGGAGTCCGCGCTGGAACGCGATCATCGTGAGCGGCGCGCCGCTCTCGGCGGCGTTCCCGTATAACGAAGTCAGTTCTCGACCGTCGTCGCCGATCGCGATCTCGCGGTCCGTGTCGATGACGCCGGTGAACAGCACGGTCTGCTCGGCGTCGGTGTACAGGCGATCGACGATGACTTCGTGCCAGGTCAGGAAGGGGGCCCCTTCGCCGGCCGCGGCGTACACGCCGGCCTCCACATGTATCTGGGCGGCATCATCGAGGCCATCGTATCCACCGTCCGCCTGCTCGACGACATAGGAGATGTCGCCTCTGTCCAGCGTGATCTCGGTGGGGATCCGCGCGTCCCAGACGCCAGTCATGATGATCACCAATCCGGTCATCGTGCAGATGACGATGGTGTCGATGAACGGCTCGACCAGCGCAACGACGCCTTCCGAGACGGGCTCGTCGGTCTTGGCGGCGGCGTGGGCGATCGGTGCCGAGCCCTGGCCCGCCTCGTTGGAGAAGAGCCCGCGCTTGACGCCCCACATCATCGTCAGCAGGAACACGCCGGCTCCCGAGCCAGCGATGCTGGCCGTCGGGTTGAACGCTTCGCGGAAGATGAGCCCGAAGGAGGGGATCAGCTGATCGATGTTCAGCGCGATAATTGTAAGGGCGCCGGCCACGTAGATCGCCGCCATAGTCGGTGCCAGGATACCCGTGACCCGCCCGATTCGGGAGATGCCGCCGATGACGACCAGCGCGACGACCGTGGCAGTGACCAAGCCACTGATCCAAACGGAGATGCCAAACGTCGTGTTCAGCGTGTCGGCCACCGTGTTCGCCTGGATCGCGTTACCGGTGAGGAACGCGGTCGTTCCCAGCATGCCGGCGAAGAAGACGGCCAGCGGCCGCCACTGCATTCCGAGCCCGCGCTCGATGTAGTACATCGGACCGCCGGAGACCGTGCCCTCCCACTTGTGGGGGTCCTTGTCTTCCTCGACGTCGCGGAACCGTTGGGCGAGCGTGACCTCGGAGAACTTGGTCGCCATCCCCAGCAGAGCCGTCACCCACATCCAGAAGAGCGCGCCGGGGCCGCCCCAATGGATGGCCAGGGCCACGCCGGCGATGTTGCCGATACCCACCGTCGCCGATAGCGCAGTGGTCAGTGCTTGGAAGTGCGAGACGTCGCCGGGTTCGTTGGGATCGTCATAGATGCCCGAAGTGACCGCGAAGCCGTGACCCAGCTTGCGGAGCTGCAGGAACCCCAGCTTGACCGTCAGGAATACCCCGGTCCCGAGCAGTGCGATGACCACCCAGGGGATCTCATGCCCACCGATGGGAATCCCTCGGTCCCAAATGAATTCGGATAGGGAATCGACGACGTTCTCGAAGAATTCCATTTGCCCGCGTAGTTAGGGAATGATCGGCGATGAACGGTCGCGCAACACTAGGGGCCCCCCCTATCGCTGTCAAGCAAGGCCACGCCCCTTATATCCTGCTCGTGCTTCTGATCGTGGTCGTGATCGCAATCGTTTCCATGCGTCGACCACGATCACGGTTACGATTACGATCACGAGCAGGAGGAAGATCAGCAGTAACAGGGGAAGAGACGGATCAGTGGGGGACGACTTTG
>JBDHHX010000298.1:0-4653 GCA_039589155.1 Gemmatimonadota bacterium
ACAAGCTGGGACTGTTCGGGGCGATCACATCGAAGCCGAAGAACGAGGCGACGAAGGAGCTGCGGCCCGAGTTACAGGATAAGGGCCTGGTTTACTACAGTCCCATCGTTGGGCTGCGGCAGCGCTTCAACCTCGACATCTGCATCCGACCATGCCGCTCGTTCCCCGGCAACCCATTGAACTTCGTCCGCCAGCAGGCGGGTGGCGGCTACGATGAGCCGGTTGTGGACGCGGTCATCTTCCGTCAGAACACCGAGGGCCTCTACGCGGGACTCGAGTGGACGAACCCGCCGGACCAGGTCCGGGAGGCGCTGGCGACGCATCCGAAGTTCAAGGGATTCGCGGATACCCCCAGCCCGGAGATGGCGATCTCGACTCGCGTCTTCACGCGCAACGCCTGCCGCCGGATCGTCACGGCAGCGTTCGAGTACGCCAAGAAGCACGGCTACAAGTCGGTGACGATCTGCGAGAAGCCGAACGTGTTGCGCGAGACGTCGGGGATGCTGGAAGAAGTCACCCGAGAGGTTAAGGCCGACTACCCCGGCATCGAGCACTGGTCGACCAACATCGACGCACAGATGATGTGGCTGACCAAGAACCCGGAAGACTACTCAGTCATCGTCGCCGGCAACATGTTCGGCGACATCGTCTCCGACGCCTTCGCCGGCCTGGTCGGCGGCCTCGGGTTCGCCTGTTCCGCCAACATCGGCGACGAGGTCGCGGTCTTCGAGCCGACCCACGGTTCGGCGCCCAAGTACGAGACTCTCGATCCGTCCATCGTGAATCCGATCGCCATGGTTCTGAGCGCTGCCATGATGCTCGACCACATCGGCGAAACGGACAAGGCTGAGGCCGTGCGCGCGGCGATAGCGGCGGTGGTGGTCGAGGGCGAAGTCCGCACCTACGACATGATGAAGATACCCGGTGGACCGAAGTCGATCTCGCGAGGCGCCGCCACCACCACGCAGGTGACCGACGCGATCATCGCCCACCTGGGCTGAGGAGGTAGCGCATGGGCGGCAAGGCTGGGAAGTCCGCCAAGACAGGCCGCGGCGAAGCGGGACCGGCCGGTGACGAGGTTCGCTCCGACCTCCACGTCGCTGTCGAGTTGGTCGACTCCGGCGGCCTGCAGCTCGACATCGAGTCGAGAGTCGGCGCCATGTACGGCGACTCGATTCGCGAGAGTGCCGAGACCGTGCTCGGCGCCCTCGGCGTCAAGAACGCCCGCGTCGCCATCGACGACAAGGGCGGCCTGCCCTTCACCATCGCAGCACGGGTCGAGGCCGCCGCCCTGCGGGCCGGTGTGAAGGCGAAGGGCGACGCACGGCCCGAACGCCTGGCGACTCGTGAGGGTACCACGGCCGCTGACCGCCTGCGGCGCTCGCGCCTCTACCTGCCCGGCAACCAGCCCAAGCTATTCGTCAACGCCGGACTCCATCGCCCCGACGGCGTCATCCTCGACCTCGAGGACTCGGTTCATCCAGATCAGAAAGACACGGCGCGGCTTGTCGTGCGCAATGCCTTACGTTGCGTCGACTTCATGGGCGCCGAGCGCATGGTCCGCATCAACCAGCTGCCGCTGGGCTTCGAGGATCTGAAGGCGATCGTTCCCGAAGGGCCCGATCTCATCCTGATCCCAAAGGTCGAGACCGCCGACCAGGTCGCCGAGGTGGAAGAGCGGATCCGCGGCGTGCGAGCGAAGGACGGCGACGGACATGATATATGGCTGATGCCGATCCTCGAGTCGGCGCTGGGCATCGAGAACGCGTTCGCCATCGCCGGCGCGGCGGAATCCGTCGTCGCACTGACCATCGGACTGGAGGACTACACCGCCGACCTGGGCGTACGCAAGACGCAGGAAGGCGGCGAGTCGCACTACGCTCGTTCGCGCCTGGTGAACGCCGCTCGTGCCGCGGAAGTTCAGGCCATCGACTCTGTGTACGGCGACGTGGGCAACGTCGAAGGATTAAAAGAGTGGGCGGCGCGCGCTCGCGCCCTCGGCTTCGAGGGCATGGGTTGCATCCATCCGCGCCAGATCGAACCGATCCACCAGGCGTTCGCGCCGTCCGCCGACGAGATCGAGAAGGCGGTGAAGATCGTTGCGGCTTTCGACGAAGCCCAGGCGAAGGGCCTCGGCGTAGTCCGACTGGGAACCAAGATGATCGATCCGCCGGTGGTCTTGCGGGCACAGCGCCTTGTGGAGAACGCCAGACGCATGGGAGTGTTTCCGGAGGGTGAAAGAGGATGAGCGCGGACCTGGTGACCAACGTTATCGGGCGACGCGTCCCGACCGTCGT
This sequence comes from Gemmatimonadota bacterium, assembly GCA_039589155.1. Classification (GTDB taxonomy): domain Bacteria; phylum Gemmatimonadota; class Gemmatimonadetes; order Palauibacterales; family KS3-K002; genus Kutchimonas. Next base: position 2,298 of record JBDHHX010000298.1, read on the forward strand.
CAATGGCAAGGAGCAGGTGCCCTTCCAGGGCCCCGGCGGCTACGAACCGCAAGGCTCGAAGGCTGCGCCGCCGATCCGCTCCGTCAGAGACTTCCCGGACAGCGGCGACAAACGTGTCCCCGACTTGAAGACGGCGCTCCAGCAGTGCGGGCTCCGCGACGGGATGACGATCTCGACCCACCACCACCTTCGTAACGGAGACGAAGTCGCGCTGATGGCGCTGAACGCCGCCGCCGAACTGGGCTCCAAAGATCTCATGTGGCTGCCCAGTGCTTCGTTTCCCTGCCACGCCCCGGTGATCGAGCTGATGGACCGCGGGGTCGTACATCATATAGAGGGAAGCATGAACGGCCCTCTCGGCCGCTACTGCTCCGAAGGCAAGATGCGGGGGATGGGCGTATTGCGCTCGCATGGGGGCCGCTGGCAGGCGATCCAGGACGGCGAAGTCCACATCGATATCGCGGTGATCGCCGCACCTACGGCCGACCCGTTCGGAAACGCCGACGGCTCGCACGGGCCGTCCGCCTGTGGCTCGCTCGGCTTCGCGTTGGCCGATTCGATCTACGCCGACCACGTCATCGTCGTGACCGACAACCTGGTTCCCTTTCCCTGCATCCCGTGGCAGATCCAGGGCAACAACGTCGACTGTGTCGTCGAAGTCGATTCTATCGGCGACCCATCGAAGATCGTCTCCGGCACCACGCAGATCACCAAGAGCCCCGATCGCCTGCTGATCGCCGAGAATATCGCCCGTTTTCTCAAGGAAGCGGGGATCATGCGGGACGGCTTCTCTTTCCAGGCCGGTGCCGGCGGTATCGCGCTCGCCTTCGTCGGCTTCCTGAAGGAGATGATGAAGGAGGCGGGCGTCAAAGCGCGCTTCGTGCGTGGCGGCTCGACCCAGTACCTGGTCGATCTGCTCAACGAAGGCTACACCGACTATATCCTCGACGGTCAGACCTTCGACCTGGCCGCCGTCGAGTCCATCGGTTCGGACCCGCGCCACGTAGCCACTTCGCCGTTCACGTCCTACAACTACCACGGCAAGGGCAACTTCGCCTCGATGGTAGACGCCGTAGTGCTCGGCGCCACCGAAGTCGACGTCAACTTCAACGCCAACGTCAACACGCATTCCGACGGCGTGCTGCTCCACGGGATCGGCGGCTGGCAGAACTGCCTCACCTCCGGCTGCACTATCCTGGCCGTCCCATCGTTCCGCGACCGCATCCCGGTGCTGCTTGACGACGTCACCACCGTCACCGGCCCCGGCGAGCTGATCGATGTCATCGCAACGGAGCGCGGCCTGGCCATCAACCCGCGACGTACCGACCTGCTGGAAGCCGTGAAAGGCTCGGACCTGCCGATTCGGCCGATCGAAGAGATCAAGGACGAGGTCGAGCGAATGGTGGGCGGCCCGCCGGCTAAGGCGGCGCTTACGGACGAGCCGGTGGCGGTGATCAAGTGGGTTGATGGGACGGTGATTGATACTGTCTGGAAAGTGCGGTGGTGAGTGGTGCGGTCGTGAGTGGTGGGTGGTAGGTGGTGATGGACCATAGGAAGATAACGACAGTCATACGGGCCGCTCGGGCGGACGGGCGCGTGGCGCTCCTGGAGCCGGAGGGCTACGAGCTGTTGGGCGCCATGGGGATCGAGACCCCGGCGTTCGTTTTCGTGCCGGGCGCTGATGCACTCTCCAGCGCCGAACTCTCCGCAGTTCCCGGCGACGAGGTCGTCGTCAAACTGGTTTCCCCAGACATCCTTCATAAGAGCGACGCCGGCGGCGTCGTTTTTGTTGGCAAGGACCTCACGCAGGTGAAGCAGGCCATCGCCTCGATGGAGAAGGCCTTTAAGGGTAAAGATCTGCGTGGGCATCTCGTGGCCGAGCGGGTCGAGTATGATCCTTCGCTCGGCGGCGAGCTGCTGTTTGGGGTCCGCTGGACGGATGACTTCGGCGCTGTGCTCAGCTACGGCGCCGGCGGACTCTACACCGAGTACCTGGCGGAGAACTTCAAGACCGGCCGCGATATCGCGATCGCTTCTGCTTCCAGTCTCAACCCGACACAAGCCGAAGAATTGATCCGCGGCACCGCGGTGACTCACCTGATCACCGGCGAGCTGCGCGGTCAGGCCGAGCGCATCCCAATGCACGCGCTGGTGATGTCTTCCTCAAGTTCGCGGAACTGGCCCATGAAGCGATGCCTGAGGGCCTGAGCGAATTAGAGGTGAACCCGCTCATCGTCGCCGACGGGCGGCTCGTCGCGCTGGACGTACTGGCCACCTGTTCTGCCGCAACCGCGGAAGTGCCGGCGAAGCGCCCGCTGCACAAGATCGGCAACCTGCTCGAACCGAAGTCGATGGC
>JBDHHX010000299.1:0-4424 GCA_039589155.1 Gemmatimonadota bacterium
AGCTTCGCGTCGTCGTGTGGGTTCTCGTTCTCGTAGTAGTAGTTCTCCGAGAACGGACCGCCGTACGCGACCAGCATGGTCGGCGTGTAGGTCATCTGGCTGGCGGCGGTGAGATCGATGACGTCCTTGTACACGGGATAGACCGGCCACGAGTGTTCCTGGCCGGGGTAACCGTCGATGATCATGGTCAGCTCGTAGGCGAACATTAGGCCGCCCTCGGTCGTAGGCATGAGGCCTTGTTCCTTCGCCGCCATGATCACCCACTGCCGCTGCTGGCGGTTGCCCGCCATGTACATCTTGATCGTCTTGGTGTCGTAGTATTCGGAGTAGCGCTTCAGTATCCGCTTGGCGTGCTCCAGGTCCTTAATCGGGTCCTCGACGTAGTCGCCGAACACTCCGGGCCCCGTGGAGTAGACGCGCGGCCCGATCATGCGGCCCGCCGTCACCATGTCGCCGTAGGTGAGCACGTCGGTGCTGCTGGTCTGCGGATCGCGGGTCGACGTCACGCCGTACGCCAGGTTGGCCAGGTACTGCCAGTCCTGGGTCTTGTGGATCCCCCAAGCCGGCCACATGTGCGCGTGCGTATCGACGAAGCCGGGCACGATCGTCTTGCCCGAGACGTCGATCACCTCCGCTCCCTCCGGAACCTCCACCGTTCCAGGCGCGCCCACGGCGACAATCCGATTGTCCCTCACCACCAGCTCAGCATCCTCGATGACTTCGTCGCCGACCATGGTGATGACGGTCGCGCCACTCAGCACGACGACGCCTTCTGGAATGTCTCGCGCCGCCTGAATAATGACCCTAACCTCCAACGGCTCGTAACGTGCCTCTTTCTCCTCCTGCTCCTGCTCCTGCTCTTGATCTTGATCCTGATCCTGCTCGACCTCAACTTCAGCTTCGGCCTCATCTTCCTCAGCCTCTTCCTCTTCCTCCTTCGCTGCCTCAACGCTGTCTTCGAACGCCATCGCCGCGTCCAAATCGTAAACGACATGCGCGTTGCCGATCGACCAATGCAACTGCCCGTCCGCCCCCCAGGCCGGGAACTGCCCGCCGATGTCCGTCACCTGCCGGGCAGGGAAGGCCGCATTGTCTGGGTCAGTCAACGAGACGGTCGGCGTCTCGCCACCGATGTACGGCACGGTGACCGCGTAGATCTGGTTCTCCAGCAGGGCCAGCGCCTGGTCGCCGGTCGGCGCCATCAGCATCACGTCCGGCCGGTTAGGCTGGCTGGCCCTGGGCCGCGTGTGGCCGGTCGCCTTCAGGTGCGCCCTCTCGTCGGTACCGTCCCAGCGGATCGAGATCAGCCCGTTGCTGCGGTGGTACAAGTAGATCCGCTGTGAGCTTCGCGTGAAGTGCGGTGCGCCGCGACCTTCCGTTGGCGCGATCACGACGGGCGTGCCGCCGTCGGCGCCCACCCAGACCAGGTCTGCGGCGGCGCCCGGCGCGAAGGGTCCGGTTGACTCTCGATAAGTCCGGGCCGGCCCGCGCACAGCGACGATGCGGGCGCCGGCGGGCGACCAGGCGAGCTGCTGGTAGACGCCGTCCAGCTCTGTGAGTCTTACGGGATCGCCTCCACGGCGGTCGCCGCGCACCTTATATATGTGACCGCCGTCGTCGGACCACGTCGCGTAGGCGATCCAGCGGCTGTCAGGCGACCAGGTCGGTTCGGCCTCGGTTACCTCCATGTCGGTTAGTCGGCGCGGCTGGCCGTCGGGCCAGTCCATCACATAGAGCCGGTCGAGAGCAGTGAACGCCAGCCTCGTGCCATCCGGCGAGGGCACCGCGTCGCGGATTTCACGTACGGTGAACTCTGGTGTGTCCTCGATCGGGTAGTCGAACTCGACCATCGGTCCCAGTTCGATTTCGGTCGAGACGTGGAAGGGGATCTCCGACGCGCCGACGCCGGCTACCGGGATGCGCCAGATCTTGCCGCCGTAAGACGCGACTAGCTCCTGGGAGTTAGGAGTGAATGACATGCCGGGTAGCACGTCGCGGTCGGCGATCGACTCCTGCTCGTCGCGCTGGATCGGGTAAGCCAACCAGCGCTCGTCGCCGCTCGCCAGGTTGCGGATGCGGAGGCCCGTCTGGTCCTCGAACCGCGTGCCGTAGACCAGCCAGCGCCCGTCGGGCGAGATCGTCGGCCGTAGCGCCGAGCCGTAACGCGAAGTGCGTGAGTAACGCTCGCCGGTGTCGCGGTCGTAGACCTCGAGCTGGTACTGCGGCAGCATCGCGTTGTAGTTCCAGCTGCCGCTGCGCCGCGCGTACCAGATGTAGCGCCCATCCGGCGTGAACGTCGCGCCCAGCGTCTTCACGTTGTCCGGCTCGCCGACGATCACCTTGCCGGAGCCGCCGTCGATGTGGCCGATCCACAGCTGTACCACGCCCAGCCGCGAGTTAGAGCGCGAGGCGACCACGTAGTCCCCGTCCGGCGACCACTCGGGCGACGCGTAGCCCTTGCCATTGCCCTTGGTCAGCTGCGTCGTGTCGCCCGTCGCCAGCTCGATCGTCCACAGGTTCTCACCGCCGGAACGGTCGGAGACGAAGAGCACCTTCGCGCCGTCGGGGCTGAACCGCGGCTGCGCGTCGAACGCCATCCCGCTGGTCAGCTGCGTCGCTTCGCCGCCCTCGATCGGCAACAGGTACAGATCGCCGAGCAAATCGAAGACGAGCGTGTTGCCGTCGGGGCTCACGTCCAACGAGATCCAGGTCCCCTCGTCGGTGTCGATGGCGACGCTGCGGTCGGAGACGAGCGGCAGGTTCTCGTTCTTCTTCTCCTCTTCGGCAGTCGTGTCGGCCGGGACCGTGTCCTGGTCCTGTAGGACTGGGACGGCATTTGTAGCTGCGGCCGCGACCGGTAGACAGGCGAAAAACACGGCGGCGATGAGCAGACGAATGACGGCGCGCTGCATGGTGACCTCCATTTCAATGTGGTCGAACAAGATCAGCCGGCAGCTGCTAAGCCGCAAGGTTGACGATCCGTTGACGGGCTCCCGCTAATATGCGCGCGGTCTGTAGGGCCGTGCAGCTGATGCGCTGGATGCTGCCTATTCCGTCTCCCTGCAGCTAAGGCGGCCCCCGTGGCGGAATAGGCAGACGCGCTCGACAGCGAATCGGGTGACCGCAAGGTCGTGTGGGTTCGAATCCCACCGGGGGCACGCCATTCAGTAACTGAATGAGTGCAATGCTTGCTTTGATCGCTAGGGCGAGCTTAACTTAGACTACCGATTCGCTGACGAGCAGTTCCGCCACGGAAGAGCCCGGAGGAATCCCTCCGGGCTCGGGCTATTCTGGCACTCCTGCGTTGCTGGCTAGGGACCTCTGAGTTGCTTCACAGCCTCCGCAGCGTAGAGCCGCACTTCCCAGTCTTCGTCTTCACGTGCCGCGCGCTCGAGCGCTTCAGATGCTTCCGACGAACCGATTGTGAGCAGCGCCGCGACGGCCGACTGCCGGACAAACGCCTTCTCATCGTTCAGGCACTCGATGACAAGCGGTACACCGTCTGTCGATCCGAGGCTGGCGAGCGCCTCGATCGCCGCGAGGCGTACCCACGCGTCCGGGCTCCGCAACGCGGCCTGCGCCGGCTCGATGATCTCTTCCGTGCCCAGTTGGGCCAGCGAGCGCAGGGCCGCGAGCTGCACGTAGGGGTCCGGGTCGTCCAGCAGAGGCAGCATCGCGCCGACGCAGTCCGCCGAGCCGATGGCGCCGAGAGCATACAGCGCCCGCCAGCGAACGTCGGGCACGGTATCGTTCAGCGCCGACACGAGCCCCGGAACGGCGCGTGGCGATTGCAGGCGCCCCAGGAAGTCGGCGGCGTTGATGCGCACCTCGAGCTGTTCACTTTGCAGCAGCGGAACGATGTAGTCGACGGCAGCGTCGCCGTAGGAAGCCAGCTCGCGGGCGATGAAGTACTTCCGGCGATCGTTCGGCTCTTCGACTATTCGAACGGCCAGCGCTTCCATCTCGGCCCGTTGCATCGACGGCATGACGATTCCGACGGTTCGCTTCAGGCCGCCGGCGTAGAAGAGGGCGGAGGAGCCGATCAAGAGGACGGCGTAGAGGCCGACGACGGCGGCCACCTCGCGCTTGTGGTCGGGCTCGTTCTTCTTGAACAACAGCCGCATCGGCCAGGCGAAGATCTTCTCCACAAACTTGGAGACCGGGAAGAGGAAGGGCGCGCTGCGGCGATACGCCTCGTATGCGTCGCCGTGACGCTTGCGCATCTGCAGTTCCTCCAGCATCGCGACGCCGATGATCACCAGCGTCGAGAGCAGCCACGGCAGGCTGGCATCGATCCCCCACGAGCGCCCCGGGTAGCGGCCTTGCAGCAGTAAGAGGTAGACGCCGTAGCTCCACAGGATCCAGCCCAGGTACTGCGGGTGCCGCGAGAGCCGGTAGACCCAGAAGTCGGCCACGTACTGCTT
>JBDHHX010000300.1:0-4375 GCA_039589155.1 Gemmatimonadota bacterium
GGAATGATGGACGGAATCAGGGAGCGCGGCCTGACCAACGTAGCCATCTCAACACATTTCGTCGGCGGCCTCTGCGCCGGCGTCTTCGGCCACGTACTGTTCCTGCTGCTGGGGTAATGGCCTGAGAGAGAGGTAAGCCATGAGATTCCGCCGAACACGACGTACGTTGTTGTCCGTTCTGATTCCTCTGATGGCTGGATGTTCTCGCGGCGCGTCGCCCGAGGATGAGGTGTCCTTCGTTCTCCCTGGGAGTCTGATCGACAATGCCGAGTACGCATCGCGCCGGGCGCGGCTAATGGATGAGATCCCGGATGGGGTAGCGATCATCCCGGGAGCCACGTCACAGATTGCAGACTATCAGTTCTTCCAGAGCAACGACTTTCTCTACTTCACCGGGGTCGAGGCGCCGAACGCCTGGCTGGTTGTCGACGGCGTCAACCGGGTGAGCACGCTCTTTCTCACTCTCGATGAGCACGACGCCCGGGGAGAGGGAATCCCCGCTGAGCTTGCTCTGAACCCGGCGGAATACACGGGGATCGAACACGCTCTACCCGTGGAGGAAATGGATGACTTTCTGGCGGACCTCGGTCGGCGGATCGGCGTCTTCTATCTCTCCCAGCGTCCGGAAGAGCTTCACCGTATGAACACCAACGAAGTGTTCGGTGCGTTTCGGCGGACGGTGACGGAGAATCCCATGGACGGCCGTCTGACCCGGGAGCTGCAGCTGGTCGAGCGTCTGGAGCAACGTTATCCGGACGTCGAAGTGCGTGACTGCTTCCGCACGATCCAGGTGTTGCGGAAGGTAAAGTCGCCCGCAGAGGTGGCGCTGGTCCGGGAAGCGGCCCGCATCGGAGTCGAGGCCCATCTCGAGTTCATACGTTCCACCGAGGTTGGGATGCCGGAGCGGGCCCTGGCCGCGCTGTTCGAGTTCGTCAGCAAGCGGGAGGGCGCCCAGGAGCTGGCGTACGAGACCATCATCATGGCGGGAGAGCACCATCCCTGGGGACATTATCACCGGCACGATCGCACGCTCGAGGATGGCGACTTCATCATCCTCGACGCCGGCCCCGACTACGCGTACTACAACACCGACATCTCCACCACCTTTCCAGCCAACGGCAGGTTCACACCCGAGCAACGAGAGCTCTACGAGCTGGGCCTCGGCATCCGGCAGGTCTGTTTGGACAACTACCGTGCCGGGACCACGTTCGCTGAGGTCGGCGCGCAGGTACGGGAGTGGCTCGTCGCGAATGGGTACGACGAGAGCGAGCGCCGATTCCGCGGACTCATCAGGTGGGGCTGCTACAACCATCCGATCGGGATGGCGACGCACGACGTGATGGCGTCGATCACCGGCCCGGAAGAACCGCTCGAACCGGGCTTCATCTTCGCCTGTGACATCAACATGCCTCAGACCGAGACTATGGGGATCCGGATCGAGGATACCGTACTGATCACCGAGGACGGGTACGAGAACCTCTCGACCGGGCTGCCCCGCACGGTGGAGGAGATCGAGGCCCTCATGCGTGAGCCCGGCTTGCTGCAGAAGGTAGGGAGGTGAGCGATGGTTGCTCTTCGTGACCGACGCGCTCTCGGGCTGGCTGCTGCCCTCTTCCTGTCCGTCCTTTCACCCGTCTCGGCCCAGCAGGTCGACGTCTGGAGTCGACCGATCCAGGGCGAGCGGAGCCGCAGTTTCGACTTCATTCACTACCGGGTCAGCCTGACCTTCGATCTCGACGGCAAGGTCTTCTCGGGTGAGAACCAGATCACCCTGACCCCGCTGGCCGACGAAGTCGATCGCTGTGTGCTGGATGCGGAGGAAATCACTATCGTGGGCGCCGTTGACGAAGCGGGACAGAGTCTCGTCTACGCGCAGGGTGACACAAGCGTCGTCATCACGTTCCCACGGGCATTCTCGTTCGGCGATACGGTGACCCTCACGGTGGCCTTCCGGGGCGAGAACCCGCAGGAAGGGTTCTTCTTCGATGACGCGAGTGACGATCACCCGCAGATGGTTTCCACCGATTCCTGGCCCGACGAAGCTCACCACTGGATTCCCTTGTACGACTACCCAAACGACAAGGTGACCCACGAGCTCATAGTTACGGTGCCCGAAGGCAACAAGGTCCTCTCCAACGGGCGATTGGTCGGCGTTGCAGAAGACACAGAGACAGGAACCACGACGTGGCACTGGTCGCAGGGGCGACCGCATGCGACTTATCTGTTCATGCTGGCGATCGGACCGTTCACGGTCATCGAGGATTCGCTCGGCAGCCTGCCGGTCAACTACTGGGTCTACCCAAGGGATGCCGAGGATGCGCGCTGGATCTTCGACAAGACGCCGCGCATGATCGAGTACTTCGCCGACCTGTTCGGCTACCCCTACCCCTGGGCCAAGTACGACCAGGTCACGACGCCACATGTCGGGGGTGGAGCCGAGGCCACGTCGGCCACGATCCTCGGCGACGCCGTCATCCACGACCGGCGCGCTGAGCAGGACTTCTCGTGGGAGCGGGTGATCGCGCACGAAGTTGCGCACCAGTGGTGGGGCGACCTGATAACCCTGCGCGAGTGGTCTCACACCTGGCTGAACGAGAGCTTCGGCACCTACTCGGACTACATCTGGACGCGCCACGAGAGCGGCGAAGATGAAGGCGCCTGGGCGCTGTTGGGCAAGAAGAACGCGTACCTGCGTGAAGCACACACGCGCTATGTGCGGCCCATCGTATTCAACCGATACGACAGGCCGCACGATAACTTCGATTCCCACACCTACCCGAAGGGTGCCTGCATCTTGCACCAGCTCCGTTTCATCCTCGGTGACGAATCCTTCTTCCGAGTTCTCAGCACGTTTCTGCACGAGCATGCGTTCGAGTCGGTGGATACCTACGACTTCATGAAGACCGTGAAAGAGGTGACCGGCCGGAACATGGACTGGTTCTTCGAGCAGTACTTCTTCAGTCCCGGTCACCCGGTCTTCGAGGTCAGCTCGACGTGGGATGCCGGCGCCGGCCAGATTCGACTGCAGGTGGCGCAGGTTCAAAACCGGGATCACGGGGTCCCCATCTACCGGACGCCGGTGCACATCGGGATCGTCACCCCGTCAGGAAAGACGGTGGAGACCGTGTGGCTGGAGAACGAGCGTGATGCCTTCGTCTTCGAGAGTCGGGAAGAACCGCTGCTGGTTCGATTCGACGAGGGCAACTGGCTGCTCAAGGAATGGACATACGACAAGGGCGTCGAAGAACTGCTCTACCAGGCTCGCCATGACGACGTTATCGGCAGGGAGTGGGCGGTGCGGGAGTTGGGGCGTTCGGCCAGCGACGCGCGCGTAGGAGCGGAACTCGTAACGATCGCCCGGGAGGACGGCTTCTGGGCGGTTCGCCTCGCAGCCATCGAAACGATCGCAGCCGCCGACGGACCGGTGGCGATCGAGCTGTTCCAGACCGCGGCCACCGATGCCAACTCGCGAGTCAGGCGGGCGGCGATCCGCATTCTCGGTGGAATGGACGACCCAGCCATGGTGCCATTCTTTCGCAGCCGCTTCGAAGCTGACGACTCCTATCAGGTACAGGCCGAGGCGCTAAGAGCGATCGGACGCAGTGGGGACCGGAGCCAGCTCGGATTCCTACGCCAGGCGTCCGAGATGCCGTCGCACCGCGACGTCATCCAGCGTGCTGCTATGTGGGCGATCGAGGAGCTAGTAGATAGTCGTTGAGATCGAGTAGGTCGCTAATTGCGTAGTCGGTAGGCTCTGCAAACGGGATGACGCGAATGGACTTCAAGCAGCGAGTCCCCCTCGGCAGGACAGGACTGATGGTGAGCAGGCTAGGGCTGGCCTCTGGATACGGCGTACCCGCACCGGCCATCGAGAAGGCCTTTCACGAGTATGGGATCAACTATCTGTACATCTCCCCCTTTCTCAACCTGGGCAACATGGTGCGGGCCGTCCGCAACCTGGCGCCCGGCCACCGCGACGAGCTGTGTATCGTGCTGGCAAGGCCGTTGCTCCGGAACTTCCGTCTTGAACGCTATGTAGAGCGCTGGTTGAAAAAGCTCGAGCTCGAGTGGGTCGATCTACTGTTCCAGGACGTGCGCAAGCCTCCGAGCCAGAAGCTCGTCGACCGGGTACAGCGGCTCAAGGATAGTGGCAAGGTGCGCTTCCTGGGGATGTCCAGCCATGAGCGGCCCCTCCTCGGCGAGATCGCCCGCGGAGCGGTGAAGGCGCCGGTGGACTTCTTTCACATCCGCTACAACGCCGTGCACACAGGAGCCGAACAGGACGTCTTCCCGCACTTGCCGCGGGGAGACCGTCCGGGCATCGTGATCTTCACCGCCACCTGCTGGCGCAAGCTCCTCAAGCCCAAGCTGATGC
>JBDHHX010000301.1:0-4373 GCA_039589155.1 Gemmatimonadota bacterium
CATCGCCTGGCTCATGTGGCTTTTTATCCACCTCATCTTCCTCGTCGGCTTCCGCAACAAGCTGGTCGTCATGGTCCAGTGGGCGTGGCAGTATCTCACCTACGGCCACGGCGCCCGCATCATCGCCGAGCCGCTCGATGATTTCCCGCCAGAATAGACGCTCGGCGCACAGGTGAAGCGTCTCAACACGTCCGCCGTTTCCAACTGACACGTACTCCGCCGGCTGCGCCTCGAGGAAATCGCGAGCCACGGTCAAATCTCTCGCCCGCCCGTTGGGCACCGCTTTTGCCCTGTGATCCAAACAAGCTCGTTGTAGCCGGTTTCCTCACATAGATGGACAGCCGGCCTGGTACTCGTGCGGACGTGGGCCAGGGATGGATGAGTGCGCCCACCGAACAGATGGTGAGGACGTCATGGCGGAGATCACATCGATGGTCGGCGAGTCGATTCTCCAGCTGTATGCAGCGGTCGACTGGTCCCTGGGCAACGTCGTTGCACTGCTCGACGCCGCCTTCGTTTCCCTGATAGCCGCCGGCCAGCTGATCCGCGCCGCCACCTTGGAGAACATCTGGTTCTGGGCGGCCCTGGGCGGCTTGACGTTCAGGGACCTGACGTCGGGAAGATGAGAGATGCGAAATAGATTTCTACCATTGCTTGTCTGCGTTGTCGCCGCTGTCGCCCTATCGGCGGAGTCCGCCCGGGCGCAGAAGAAGCCGGTCCAGCTTTCGCTCGTCACACCGATCCAGATCTTTCCGGCCGAGGATACCATCGCCGGCGTGCGGCTGAACATCCTTTACGGCCGCAACGCCGTGGTAAACGGATTGGACGTCGGCATCGTGAACCACACGACCGTGGTCTCACGCGGGGTCCAATACGGTGTAGTCGGGATCGCCGGTAGCTTTCAGGGTGTGCAGTACCACGCGGTAAACATATCGAAAGACAAGTTCGAGGGTTGGCAGCTCGGCCACGTCAACGTCGCCAATACTTTTCGGGGCTTCCAATCGGGGATCGTCAACGTCGCCCAGGACACAGAGGGCTTCCAGCTCTCGATCGTGAACTACGCCGCATCACTCAAGGGCCTGCAGATTGGCTTGATCAACATCATCAAAGAGGGCGGGATGTTGCCGGTGTTCCCGCTGTTTAACATCGGCACGTGAAGGCTTAGCGGTTACGAGATTCGGTGGTCCGGGGAGAATACGGCTCGGGGATTGGGGGGAGCCATGACACGAGTCCCCCCGGTACCCCGAATCTCATTGACGCGTGCCGGGAAGATCAGCCCCAATTCACCGCGTTTGCCCAATCGCGGAACGAGGTCGGCGCGATGCCGAACTCTTTCGCGTTCCCATCGACATCTGCGCTGTAGCCCACGGCGTCGAACCACTCGAGCATCAGCGCGAAGTCTTCGCTGGACTCGCGCACCTGCTCGATCGGGACTTGATAGTGGCTCACCGTTTTGCCACTGGCCTGACTGATGATCTTGGCCGCCTCGGGCATCATCATCTCGTCGCCGGCGATGTCGATCGCCCGGCCGTTCAGCGCCTCGTGCTGCTCGAACGCCGCCAGCCCGTATTTGCCGATGTCGGCAACGGCAATCATCTGCAGCTTCGTCTCCGGCTTGATGCCGACGGCAAGGTTGCCTTCAAGAATGTACGGTTTGAACCAGGGCGACAGAAAGTTCTCCATGAAGAATACGGGGCGTAGAATCGTGTAGGATGGAAATCCCGCGCTCAGTACTTTCTCCTCGATTCGTGATTTGTTTTCGAAGTGCGGGATACCTGTCTGCTTATGCGCCGAACCCACCGACGCGTACACGAAATGCTGCACTCCGTGCTCGCGCGCCACGCCGGCGAACAGTTTGCCCTGCTCTTCTTCACGTTCGACCCCGGCTTCCCACGTATTCTGCATGCTAAACGTGCCCCAGGCACCCTCGACCGCGCTCGCCAGCGACGCCGTGTCGTCGAGGTCGCCCCGCACCAACTCGGCGCCGAGACCCGCCAGCGCTTTCGCATTTTCGCTGTCGGTGTTCCGCGTCATCGCCCGCACCTTGTATCCCTGCGCTAGCAGCTCCCGCGCTACCGCGCCGCCCTGCTGACCCGTCGCACCCGTTACCAGAATCAAGCCCTCAGCACTCATCTCATGCCTCCGTCGCTCCATTACTTCGAATTCTCGAGTCCGCTTCGACCTCGGCTCGGCCGCTCGATGTCAGAGTCCTATCAACAAAGCGAGCACCTGCTTCTGTTCCCACCCGTTCGAGCCCGACGGAGAATCGGCCCCGGAGGAGTCCGGAGATCCGGAGAGATGCGCAGCAGGCCCCCTCAGTCGAGGGGGCCCGAGGCTATACGCGGTGTGCTCTATTCCGCCTGCAGCGCGGTGGCGGGATCGACGCGGAGGGCGCGCCAGGCGGGGATCAGGCAAGCGCCCACGGCGACCAGGCCGAAGAGCAGGCTGACGGCGACGAAGGTGATCGGGTCGGTGGGTGCCGTATCGTAGAGCAGTTCTTTGATCAGACGTGTCGCACCAAACGCGCCGGCCAGGCCAAGGACGATGCCGATGGCGACGAGGGTGACGCCGCGCCGAAGAACGAGCTCGACGATGTCCGACGCGGCAGCGCCCATGGCGACGCGGATGCCGATCTCGTTTTGGCGCCGACTGACGTAGTAAGCCAGCACGCTGTAGAGACCGACGGTGGCGAGGAGGAGCGCAACGGCGGCGAAGCCTGCCAGTGCGACGGCGATGGTCTTCTGGCTGCCGACGGATCGAGTGATGATGTCATCCATGGTCGCGATGTCGGCAAGAACGATGTCACGGTCCAGGTTCCAAACGGTTTGCCGCATCGGTGCGGCGATCGAGGTCGGCTTGACCGACGTGCGGACCGCGATCCGCATCCCGTAGAATGGGCGCTGCAGGTACGACGTATAGAAGGCTGGGTACCACTCGGACTGCAGGGCGTTGGTGCGAACGTTCCCGACGATACCGACGATCTCGGCATCGAACCCGTCTCCCATGTCGATGGTCACCTGGCGACCGATGGGATTGACGCCGGGGAAGATCGAGTCGGCCATGAACTGGCTGATGACGACGACCGGAGGAGCATCGGCGACATCATTATCGTTCAGGGTGCGTCCCGCCAGCAACGGTATCCGCATCGCCTCGAAGTAACCCGGGAAGACGTTGCGATCGAAGGCGCTTCGCCGGTCGGCCGGATCGATCGGAGGGTTGTCCGTTGGCCAGACGTAGATATTGCCCCCGGGGTCGCGGATCGGCAGCCGGCTGATGAGCGCCACGTCCTCCACACCTGGGTTCGCGCGCAGGTTCTCCACCATCTCACCATAGAATTGGATTCGCTGCTCGGCCTCACCGTACTTCGACTGTGTGAGCCGAAGCTCCGCCGTCAAAAGGCCGTGCGGATCGAACCCCGGATCGAGTCCCCTCAGAGTCGCGAAGCTGCGGATCAGCAAGCCGGCTCCCACCAACAACGTGATCGTGATCGCCACCTGCGCGACCACGAGGGCGCCACGGAATCTCGTGCCGCCCCCGTCGGTGGTCCTGCCGCTCGCCTTGAGATCCTCCACCAGGTCGCTGCGCGAACCGCGCAGCGCCGGGACGATTCCGAACAGCAAGCCGCTGAGCAGCGAGACCGCGATAGCAAACAGCAGCACACTGCCGGACAACCCGGCTTGTTCGATGCCCGGCATCTGGATTTCGAGCATCTGCGTGAACAGTGTCTGAATCCAACCGGCGAGGATCGTGCCGGCGATCCCGGCCACGCCGGCGATGAAGAAGCTCTCGGTGAGTTGTTGCCGCAGCAGACGGACGCCGGACGCACCCATCGCGGCGCGCACCGACAGCTCGCCGCGGCGGACGGAACCGCGCGCCAACAGCAAGCCGGCGACGTTCCCGCAAGCGATGAGCAACACCAGGGCAACGGCACCCATGAGAGTGAGCAGGCTAGCCCGGTAGTCCTCGAGTAGCGCCTCTTGCATGGGCGTGATGAGCAGCGCCTTGTCCCGGTTCGAGTCGGGGTACTCCGCCTCAAGCCGAGCTGAGATCACGTCGACATCGCTCTGCGCTTGGGCGAGCGTGACCCCGGGTTTCAGCTTGCCAGCGATCATCCAATTGTGGAACCGCCTGGCGCCGACAAAATCCGAGTCCGGCCGCATCGGCCACCAGACATCGATTTCGTCAAAGAAGAAGAAGCCCGCCGGCATAACACCGATCACGGTGTAGGGAGTTTCGTTGATAGTGATCGTCTGGCCCAGCGCATCCGGTTCACCGCCGAATCGTCGCAACCACAGTCCGTGGCTGATAATCACGACACCGGGCGCGCCCGCCTCCGCCTCATCGGCGGTGAAGTTCCGACCCAGCTGTGGCCT
>JBDHHX010000302.1:0-4373 GCA_039589155.1 Gemmatimonadota bacterium
CAAGGTCGAGTACAGCCCCAGCCTCGAGCCGGCGATGGGAACGATCGAGGCCTGGGTGAAGGTCGACCATATGCAGAACGCTGACATCGTCCGCAAGACGACGGACCAGTGGTTACGCACCGGGGCGACAGGCAGCTTCTCGGTCTATGGGCTCCGCATCGCGATCGACGGCTCCGTTCGGGCGCTGGTCGGCAACGACGACTCTTCGGGCGATCATTGGACGTTCGCGAGCAGCGCGCCCGGACTCGTCACGGTCGATACCTGGCACCACCTGGCGATGCGATGGGACGGCGCCACGCTGGCCCTCTTCGTCGACGGGGTGCTGCGCGATGAGGTGGCCTACGACCCGGTCCCCGGCTACGGGCTCAGCTACCACGGCGCGACCCGGTTCCACCTCGCCGTCGGGACCCGCTGGTGGGGTCCGGACGAGACGTATGTGCCGGGGACCGACCCACCGTCCAACAAGGAGTACGTCGGCTTGATCGACGACGTGCGCGTCTACGACGGAGGGCTCGGCGACTCGGACATCCGGGCCGACTACAGCTCCGCCGGTGAGCGGCCGCCCCGGGCGCCCGTCAGGACCGGCGCGATGATCCAATCGATCATGTACAAGCGCGGCGCACCGGACTCGGATTGGTGTGCCGCGCGGTCCTGTCCGCGAATCGCCTCCGGCGACTCGCGCCTAAGCGTTCTCCGGAGATCCTGCTGAGACCCGTCTCCTCCACCTCTGCGGCCCGTCGCCGCCGTTAGTTGACCAATTGATGACTGCCGCCTCGCATCATGGGGCTGAGAAGAGTGCATCCAGGGAGCAGGGCTTGCACATGTGCTGCGCATGTTGCACGTTCCAAAAATGGCGAAGATGATCCAGGTTCGAAACGTACCTGCCAGGCTCCACAGGGAGTTGATGCGACGGGCGCGGGCCCGCGGGCAGACGCTGACCGACTACATCCAGGAAGTGCTGGAGCGCGAAGTGGAGCGGCCGCTGCCCGAGGAGGTGTTCGCCCGGATCAGATCGCGATCACCGGTGGAGCTGGGCCGGCCGGCGGCGGAGCTGATCCGAGAGGAACGACCGGAAGAGGGGGATCTCTGAATCCGGTCGTCGCTGACGCCTCCGCGGTCGTCGAGTACCTCCTGGCGCCGACTACGTCCGGGGTGATCGCCGAGACGATCGAGTCGCCGGACAACGACCTGCATGTGCCGGCGCTGTGCGATGTGGAGGTTGCCGCCACGCTCAGGCGCGCGCTGCGGCTGGGCCTGCTGAGCGAAGGTCGGGCTCGAGAGGCGTTGAGTGACTACGCAGATCTGCCACTTTCCCGCCACGGGCACGTGTCGATGCTCGACCGCCTACTCGATCTCCGCGAGAACTTCTCCTGCTACGACGCGACGTATGCCGCGCTGGCCGAAGGACTCGGAGCGGCCCTGCTGACCGCGGACGCGCGCCTGGCGCGGGCCGCGCTGGATCGCCTACAGATCTCTATCATCGGCTAGAGCGCCGTCGACTCGGACGTGCGGCCGCCCTTGAAACCCACGCCGCACCCACCGCGTAAGGACCCACAGCCTCTCTCCTAGCTAAACTAGGGGAAGGGCAGTATAGTGGTGGGGACGGCGGCCTTCAACCGCCGCGCCCCAACCGGAACGCGTTAGAGGACGGCGATGCTGATCACCAAGGAACTGCTCCCGGGCACACTGGACATGCTGATCCTGAAGGCGCTCTCGCTCGGACCCAACCACGGGTACGGGGTGCTGCTGAGGATCGAGGGTACGTCGGAGGGGCTGTTGAGCCTGGAGCAGGGCTCGCTCTACCCGGCGCTGGGCCGGATGGAGCACAAGGGGCTGATCGCATCGAAGTGGGGGGTCTCGGAGAACAACCGCAAGGCGAAGTTCTACCGGCTGACGCCGAAGGGTAGGAAGCGGTTGGCGCACGAGACCTCTCGCTGGAAAGAGCTCACCGTGGCCGTCGCCAACGTCCTCAATGCCTTACCGAGCGAGGCCTGAGTCATGTTCGATCGTCTACGATCTTCGCTGAGCGCGCTCTTCCGCGGCGCGCGGTTCCGCCAGGAACTCGAGGAGGAGATGGCCTTTCATATAGAGAGTCTCACCGAAGACCTGATCCGCTCCGGCATGAGCCCCGAGGAGGCGCGGCGCCAGGCGCGCATCCGCTTCGGCAGCGTCGAAGGCGTGCAGTACCGGAGCCGGGAAGCGCGCGGCGTTCACCTGCTGGACGAAGGGGTCCGCAACGTGCGCTTCGCGCTTCGCAGCTTCGCACGGAACCCACTGTTCACCGCGACCTTCGTGCTGACCCTGGGCCTTTGCATCGGCGCCGGCACCGCGGTCTACAGCGTGGTGGACGCTGTGCTCTGGCGGCCGCTGCCCTATCCGGACGCGGAGCGGCTGGCGCTGGTCGTCCAGTACAACCCGGCGCGCGGCCCCGACCTCAACATGAGCGCGGTCACCGGCTCGGCGTGGGAGCGGATCCGCGACGGCGGCGGCTTCCTGGAAGAGAAGGCGGTCTTCTCCGACTGGCCCAGCGGCGTAAACCTGACGGCCGACGAAGCGGCCGCCTACGTGCAGCAGCAACGCGTCGCCGCCGGCTTCTTCCGCACGCTGGGCGTCGCGCCGCTCATCGGTCGCGAGTTCGAGGTCGCGGAGGATGTTCCGGGCGGCCCGGCCGTGACGTTGCTCAGCTATGAGCTGTGGGAGCGGACGTTCAACGCAGACCGCAACATCGTCGGCCGTACGATTCGTCTGAAGGGTGAGGCGCACACCGTCGTCGGCGTCATGCCCAGAGGCTTCCGTTCGAGCCAGCCGGCCGACGTCTGGACGCCGCTCAAGCCCTCGCGCACCGGTGAAGGGGGCGGCACAAACTACCGGGTGGTCGCCCGCATCCCGGCCGGGATGAGCTGGGCGGAAGCGAACGCGAGGATGGGGAGCGTCGACGCGGGTCGTGCGGACGTGGAGGACGCGCCGGAACGACGCTACGGGCTTTTCCCGCTCAACCAGGCGCTCACCTACGAGATGCGACAGCCGCTGCTGATGCTGTTGGGCGCGATCCTGGTCATGCTGCTGGTCGGCTGCGCCAACCTCGCCGGGCTGCAGCTCGCCCGGGCGCTGGCGCGGCGGCCGGAGATCGCGACCCGGCAGGCGCTGGGCGGAGGCGGCGGCGCGATCCTGCGGCAGATGCTCACCGAGAACGTGCTACTCGGCCTCCTGGGCGGACTCGCAGGGCTCGCCATCGCCAGGTACGCGCTGGGCGGTCTGCAGGCGTTGATGCAGGTCCACTTCGATACCTGGCAGACGTTCCAGCTGGACGGACGCGCGCTTGTCGCGGCGGCAGGTCTCACCGTTGCCGCGACGCTCTTCTTCGGCCTGGCGCCGATGCTGCAGGTGAAGAGGTTTGACGTGCGCGGCGTGCTCGCCGGCGGCTCGCGCAGCGTGATGGGCGGCGGCAGCCACGGGCTGCGCAAGGCGCTGCTGGTGGGCGAGGTCGCGCTGGTGACGGCGTTGCTGTTCGCCGCCGGTTTGCTGGTGCGCAGTTACGGGCACCTCGATCGCCTCGACCCGGGCTTCGATGCGAGCGGCGTGACCACGGTCCAGTTCTCGTTGGAGGACGCGCGATACGCCAGCGCGGTCGACGTGAACCGCTTGTTCGACGAGAGCCTGGCGCGCATCGGGCGCGCGCCCGGGGTGAGCGCCGCCGCTGTGGCGCTCACGCTGCCCTACGAGCGGCCGCTCAACATGCCGTTCAAGGTGGTGGGCGTGGAGGATCCCGAAGGTTTCTACCGGATCACCAACCTCGTCTACGTGACGCCGGACTTCTTCGAGACGCTGAGCATCCCGCTCATCCAGGGACGCGGCCTCGAGCCGGCGGACATCGGCGAGCGGCCGGCCGTGGTGGTGGCGAACCAGGCGTTCCTCGACGCGAACGCGGCAGACGGGTTGACGCTGGGATCGCGAGTCAGCTTCAGCGGCCGCGAGTGGGAGATCGTCGGCGTGGTCGGCGACGTACAGCAGAGGGGCGGCGGCTGGGGCAGCGGCGGACCGGTCTGGAAATCGCCCACGCTGTACATCGCTGCCGCCCAGGCCGGCGACGGGTTCTTCCGCGGCATCCACATCTGGTTCTCGCCCAGCTGGCTGGTGAAGACGGCGGCGAGCCCGGCGGGCCTGGCGGCCGAGGTTACCGATGCGATACGAACCGTCGACCCGGACCTGCCGGTGGCGCGCATCAGCTCGCTGGAGAGCGTGATGGCCGGCGCGCTGGCGCGCCAGCGCTTCGAGGCGATGTTCCTGGTCGTGGTCGCCGCGTTCGCTTTGCTGCTGGCGGTGGTCGGTCTCTACGGAATCGTCGCCAACGAGGTCGTCGAGCGGACGACGGA
>JBDHHX010000303.1:0-4366 GCA_039589155.1 Gemmatimonadota bacterium
CCAACTACTTGAATAGAGGCATGAACGTCCGGGTCTTCATCGACGACGAGACGGGCGAAGTGTTGGAAAAGGGCTTCCTCCCCCGCTGAACGCCCGCCGACGGCGGGATCGCCCGCAGTTCCCTCCTCCCGACCTCGCCTCCGCTGCGAAAACCCTGTTTCTAAAAGGCCTTCCAGGAAGTCGTTGACATCTGAGGAGGTATATTGTACTATAGCTCTAGTACACTAGTCTAACAGTAGACTGGAGGTATTGGAGCCTTGGATTTCTTGATCGATTCGAAGAGTGGCGTGCCGTTCTACCGCCAGATCATCGAGCAGGTCAAGTTCGGCATCGCCCGGGGCGACCTGCAGCCGGGCGACCAGCTACCGACGGTCCGTCAGCTGGCCGTCGACGTATCGATCAATCCCAACACCGTCATCCGCGCCTATCGCGAGCTCGAGATCGAAGGAGCGATCGAGACGCACCAGGGGTCGGGGACCTTCGTCGGTACCCGGAAGCCCAAGGTGGACGAGCTGGAGCGGCAGCGGATGCTGGACCAGATCCTCACCGAGCTGTTGGCGCGAGCCGGAGGGTATGGCTTCACACTCGACGATGTGTTCGAGGGGCTGCGCCACAGAAAGAAGGAGGCGTAATCATGCTAAAGTCACTGCCGGGTCTATCGCTGGAGCGGTTCTCGGCGACCTCACGAGCGGACTTCCGCTTCTCGCCGGTGAACGCTCTGATGCTGGTGGCGATCTTCGTCGCCGGGCTGGTCGTTCACCTGAACATGTACCCGTTCTCGGTGACGGCCGTGGGGCTGGCCCTGGGGTCGGCGCTGATGCTCACCGTCGTCTTCCGGCTCACCCAGGTGTGGGAATCGGTGGTCGTCTTCGGTACCGCGGACGCGCTGATGATCTTCCTGCAACTGCGCCCGGAGAGCGAGGTACTGCTGATCACGGCGGTGGCGGCGGTGATCATCGCGCCGTCGATCCAGATCGCCTACCAGTGGGAGCGGGCCGTGGTGCTGCGCTTCGGCCGCTTCCGCGCGCTTCGCAAGTCGGGGCCCTTCGTTGTCGTGCCGATCGCCGACAAGGTGGCGCAATACGTCGACCAGCGGATCCGTGTGACGGACTTCAGCGCCGAGACCACGCTGACCGCGGACACGGTCCCGGTGAACGTGGACGCGATAGCGTTCTGGATGGTCTGGGACGCGCAGAAGGCGGTGCTCGAGGTGGAGCACTTCGACGACGCGGTGGCGATGTCGGCGCAGACGGCGCTGCGGAACGCGATCGGAAAGAACGACCTGGCGGTGCTCTTGTCCGAACGCGATCGGCTGGGCGGCGAGATCAGGAGGGTGCTGGAAGAGAAGACGGCCGCCTGGGGCGTCACGATCGACTCGGTAGAGATCCGCGACATCATCATCCCGAAAGGGCTCGAGGACGCCATGTCGCGCCAGGCGCAGGCCGAGCGCGAGCGGCAGAGCCGCATCATCCTCGGCACGGCAGAGACGGAGATCGCCGAGAAGTTCGCCCGGGCGTCGGAGCACTACAAGGACAACCCCGTCGCGTTGCACCTGCGGGCGATGAACATGGTCTACGAGGGCCTACGACAGAAAGGCTCGATGATCATCGTGCCGTCGAGCGCGGTGGAGACGATGGGACTCGGTGCTTTGGGTGGTTTGACTGCGTTTGGTAAGGGCGAAGGCGGTGCGGCTGCACCAGCAGCTACTCCCGACGCCTAGGACAATAGATGAGGCGCATCGAAGCATAACGGGGAGCCATAGGAGAGATGAGTGTCCGGCGCACGCACCAGGAGCATGAACCATGAGAGCGATAAATGCATTGCTGACCGTATTCAGCCTGGCGCTGGGCGTAGGATACGCGTGCAAAGATGCGCCGAGTCCGTCACAGTCACCGTCCATCCTGGTGGTGGCACCGGGCGATCTGATCGCCTTGCTCCCCTCCTCTGCCCTGGCGGCGGCGGAGCTACGAGACGTCGCTAGCCGCTGGGAGGAGTTACGCGGGATCGAACGGATCGCCCGCTTGCAGGACCGCGCGCTCGCGCACCTGGAGTTGAGCGCGGACGAGATCCCGGCGATCATGGGCGAGCGGGCGGTCGTGGCGTTCGTGGTGGACGACGCCACACATGAGATCGTGCCCGTGGCCGTCTTCAATCCACCGTCACACGCCAGCGCGCTGACGCGGCTGGGCCGCAGCGGTGTACTGGCGGCGACCGAGGCGCGCGGCGCGGTCTGGGCCGGGCCGGCGGACCACGCGCAGCTGCTCGAGCGCATCGCCGCCGGCGACGGTACCTCGTTGCCCGACGTTCTCGACATCGCGGCGCTCGACGCGCGGCTGCCCGACGACGGACTCGTTCGGGCGGTCGTTCACGCCGGCGCGGTGCGCGACTACTTGCTTACCCGCGCCCACATCGAGGGCTCGAACGCGGCAGGCCAGTTCGCGTCGTTTTTTCGGGCGGACCTGGAGGCTATTGAGGTACTTGGCTTCCACCGCGATGTCATGGACGGACAGATCATGACCGAGATGTGGGTCGGCATCGACAGCGAGGTCGTCCCACAGGCGATGAGCCAGGCGCTGGCCATCGACCGCGGGCCGGCGACGTTGCCAACGAACCTGCCAAACGACGTACTGCTGGCGAAATCGTTCCGCCTCGAGGGGGAGGCCAGCCTGGCGTGGCTGCGGACCATGGCGGCGCGTGACCCGGATGGCCCCTACCGCAACCTCGAGTTCTGGATGAACGAATTCGAGGAGCGGACGGGCCGCGACGTGGAGCGCGACATCGCGGGTGCGCTGGGCGCGCGCGGGCGGGCTCTCGTATTGGAGGGCGACCAAGGCGCGGCGATCGAGTTCGTGATCGTCCTCGACGCCCATGACCCCGAGCGGCTCGAGGCGGCCCTGGTCGATCTGCGGGACTGGCTGGGCGAGCAGGTGTGGGGACGGTCGTTCTGGCTGGCGATGCCGCGCAGCAAAGACACGGACGAACGCGGCGGCGTGACGCACGGGATCGAGTTCCGCAGTCCGTTCGGCACCGTCACCGGGCCCGTCTTCCAAGTCGCCGGCGACCACCTGGTCCTCGCGACCCATCGAGCGGGTCTCGACCTCGGCGTCCAGCTCGCCGCATCGGCCGACGCCTGGAGCACGCCGGACTGGGCGCTGGGCGAAGCCGGGCCGCCCGATGAGATCGCCTTCATGCGCGCGGCGGCGCTGGGCCGGCTGATTACCGAATGGTCCGGCACAATGGACGGCGACTGCTGGATGTTCGAAGCGATCGGCGAGTTCCTGGACGGCGCCGGCGATGGCCGGATTGTCGTCTACTGGGAGGAGGATGGGTTTCGCATCGACGCCCGCCTGCGAGTCGATGGTTAACGCGCCGGACCGTTAGAAGCTCCCCATGGTACGGTGCGCCTCGCACCCCGGTGGTCAAAGTCTCGACTGCCGGGGTGCTCTTTCATCCGGGCGCGTTCACTGCATCGGGATGATCACCGCGAACTGGTGCGCGCCCACGCTGGCCTCCTGCAGGGTCAGCGGTCCGGATGGCGCCACGATGAAGTCGGCAGCGCCCGCCGCCTCCATGTCGGCGAAGCGCGTCATCGCTTGCGGCCCCCAGGCGGTGCCCGGCCGACCGGTGCCGGTCGTCACCCGGCCCTGGTAGGCGAGCTCGATGCCGGAGAAGGTCAGGCTCAGCCCCCAGGTGGGCATCCACTCCAGCCAGTTCTCGTCCTGCAAACGCTTCGACTCCTGGATGTTATCGACCTGGGTCAGCTCGTAGTCGATGGAGCGCACCTGCAGGCCCAACTGCAGACCGATCACCTCGTGCTGGTAGGCGAAGCCGGCGCGGATGAGCGCGTTGGTGAAGGTGAAATCGTTCTCGACGGTGCGGCCGCCCGTCGGGATGATGGCGCCGGAGACCGAGGTGTCGGGCGCCTCGGCCTCGGCCCAGGTGTTCGACCAGATCGGCTCGAGAACGACATCGACTCCGAAGGTCGTCGCGTCCAGCGTGCGCGAGACGCCCAGCCCTACGTTCAGCCCGAACGAGTCGCCCGGGTCGCGCGGGATGTTCATGATGTCGTAGTTGGGAATCTTCGGGTGCGTCTTCCAATTGCCCGTCAGGATGCCGCCGATCTGCCAGCCGGCCGCGGCAAGCGGCTGCACGTAGCCCAGGTGCAGCCCCCAGGTGTTTGTGCGGTCAAGGTTCTTCTCGACGCGCGTCTGCGGCTCGGGCGGGATCGGCGCCAGCGAGTCATCGGGTAGCGGCTCGACCCACCACCAGTCGACGTAGGTCACGCGGTGCGTCATGTCGTAGGCATTGTACAACACCAACAGCTCGTACCTGCGATCGCCGCCGAGCGGGCCGTAGAGACCCAGAC
>JBDHHX010000304.1:0-5696 GCA_039589155.1 Gemmatimonadota bacterium
CTCGATTCAGAATACCTGCGGAACGGACTCCTGCGCCGTGTCCTGGAAGCGCATGTCGATCCGACGACGACCGATTGGATCGTGAGAGGAAGAGATGGCGGCCAACTGCTGGCGGGAGGCGAAAGCCCACCAACCGGGTCGTTGACGGTCAACGCGACGTTCATCCGCAACGTGCCGCCGTGGTTGGTCGAGTTCTACGATCGACAGCAGAGTCCTTATGTAGTGCTCTTCGCTTCGAGTCAGAGCGTTTACCTCTACATGTTCTTGCTCATCGCGAGCATCCTGATCTTCGGGACGATCCTGACCCTGCGCGCCGTGGCACACGAGCTCGAGCTGGCAAAGCTGAAGTCCGACTTCGTCTCCACCGTCTCTCACGAGTTCAAGAGCCCCCTTACATCGATCCGCCAGTTGGCCGAGATGCTGCAGTCGGGTCGCGTGCCGTCGGAGGAACGGCGGCGGCGCTACTACGACGTTCTGGTGGAGCAGAGCTCACGGCTCTCTTCGCTGGTGACCAACATCCTCGACCTGGCCCGGATCGAAGAAGGACGGAAGGAGTTTCGCTTCGAAGCGGTCGATATCGGCGCGCTGGTGAACGAGCTGACGACGATGGCGCAGCACCGGGTCGGCCACGAGGGCTACGTCGTCGAAGCGTGTGTCGAAGAGTCGCTCCCGGCGGTGCGCGCGGATAGGGAGGCGATCGGCCAGGCCATCTCTAACCTGGTGGACAACGCCGTCCAGTATTCCGGTCAGGCGCGGCGCGTCAATCTGCGTGCGTCCCAGAAGGACGGTCACGTGATCGTCGATGTCGAGGATTCCGGGATCGGGATCCCGGCGGACGATATCGACAGGGTGTTCGAGCGGTTCTATCGGGGCGGTGACGAGCTGACGCGATCCGTTCGGGGGAGCGGTCTGGGACTGACCCTGGTCAGGGAGATCGTCGAGGCGCACGGTGGTGGAGTTAGTGTCGTGAGCGAGCCGGGCCGGGGAAGCACGTTCTCGGTCGAGCTTCCTATATATGTGGAGCGGAGCGATGCCAAAGATCCTGATCATCGAGGATGAACAGAGCATCCTGATGGCGCTGGAGGACGACCTGCTGCTCGAGGGCTACGCCGTCACCGGAGAGACGGACGGCGCTCGGGGGCTGGAGCGAGCGAAGCAGGGTAACTACGACCTCATCATCCTCGACGTCATGCTCCCGTCGCTGGACGGCTTCGAGATCTGCAAGAGCCTGCGTGCCGCCGGTGACGCGACGCCAATCCTGATGCTTACCGCCAAGAGCCAGGAGGTCGACAAGGTGTTGGGCCTCGAGTTGGGCGCCGACGACTACGTCACCAAGCCGTTCAGTCCGCGCGAGCTGCTCGCCAGGGTTAAGGCGCTGCTGCGGCGGGCGAGACCGCGCGACGTGCCTCTGGAGAGCGTGTCGTTCGGGGATGTCGATGTGGACTTCAAGGGCTACGAGGTGAAGCGGGCCGGCGAGCACGTGGAGCTCACCGCACGGGAGTTCGCGCTGCTGCGCCTGCTCGTCAGCCACCCGAACGAAGTGCTGCGCCGCGACACGATCCTGAACGAAGTCTGGGGCGACGACTGGGACGTCTTTCCGCGCACCGTCGACACCCACGTCGCCCACCTGCGAAAGAAGCTGGAGGACGACCCGGCGGAACCGAAATACATAGTGAACGTGCGTGGTGTCGGCTACAAGTTCATGGCCGACGGCCCTTAACCAATTCTTAACACTCGCGCCACGAACCCTTCAATCATCCTCGGACGTGCTTCCGTAGATTCGACCCAATTCAATAGCGGGAGCACTTCTCAGGAGTACCGACCATGAGACCAACTCGTGTGATGGCATTAGCGCTGGCGCTCGTGCTTCTCTGCTCGGCGTACGGCTACGCGCAGCAGACCGCGGAGGAGCTCTACCAGGCCGGGTTGTACGAGGAGGAAGTAAAGGGTGACCTGGAGAGGGCAATTCAGCTCTATCGAGAGATTGTGGCACAGCACGGCGACGTCCGGGCAGTGGCCGCGAAGGCATTGCTGCGACTGGGAAACTGCTACGAAAAACTCGGTCGGACAGAAGCGAGCAATGCCTACGAACGCCTGCTGAACGACTACTCCGATCAAAGTGAGCTCGCTGCGGAGGCTCGCTTGCGCCTGGCGGCACTGCAGCGCGCAGTTCGAGCCGCAGAAGAGTCAGGCATCGCGACGCGACGCTTGTGGTCGGGACCGAATGCCAGCGCAAGCTCTCCGACACCAGACGGGAGGTACCTCGTTTGGACTGACCTGCAGAAGACAGGCAACCTGGCGGTGCGGGAAGTCACCACGGGCAGAAGTCGCTATCTGACGCAAGACGCCAGAATGGCCGAACCGTGGGCCATGTCGTACTCGGGCAGAGTGTCGCCTGACGGCGAGTGGGTCGCGCACGGCTACTCCGAGCAAGGTCAGGGTGGAAGCCTGCGCGTCGTGGGGATGGACGGCGAGAACGTTCGCGACCTCTTGAGAGAGAAGGGCTGTTGGGTCCATCCGTACGGATGGACGTCCGATGGCCGACACGTTGCCGCCCGCTGGAGTTGTTGGCCCGAGGCGAGCCCGGAAGGGACTTTCGAAATCGTCCTGGTGTCGGTGGCCGACGGGAGCGTACGGGTGGTTCACGATGTCCCGAGTAGCAAGTACGCCCTCCGATCGTGGTTGTCACCGGACGATCGGTATCTCGTCTACGGCGGCCCGGTCGAGCAGGACGACGGCAACTTCGACATCTGGCTACTGCCGCTCGACGGCGCTGAACAGGTTCCCCTGATCCAACATCCGGCGAAAGACCATCTGCTCGGCTGGGTTCCGTCAACCAACCAGGTGCTGTTTCTAAGCGATCGAGATGGCACGTGGGATCTGTGGGCCGCTTCAGTTCACGATGACAACATCGTGGCGGCCCCCCGTAAGCTGCAACGCGATCTTGGCGAAGTGAGTGGAGTTGGGTTCAGCGGGGCCGCGTCCTTCTTCTACAGTGTCTTCACGAGGTGGTTCACCACTAGCATTGTGCCCTTCGATCCGGCCACCGGAACGGCGAACTTGGAAGCTGCGACGCCACTGCTCGGTTCTAATCGCAACCCCCATTGGTCTCCCGACGGTCAATACCTCGCGTTCGTCACTGAATCTGAAAACACACAAGGAAAACTGGGCACGATCAGCATTCGGGACATGGCGACCGGTGAGCAACGGGAGGTGGCGACCCACCTGGGTGCTCGATTCCTGGAAGAATGGTCTCCCGACGGACGCTCGATCCTCGTCGTCGGCCGGGACGAGACGCAAGAGGACCCGGAGCATCGCCGTGGGATATTCACGGTAGACGTTGCGAGTGAGGATGTCACTCTCGTCGTAAGCCTTCCTGAAGGTCTCGCGTTGCAACAGCTGTCGGCGGAATGGACTACTGACGGCGAGGCGATCATCTACTCGGTGCGCGAAGCACAGGGCCCTGGTCGAATGGTGCGTCGCGAGCTCGCCTCCGGTGAAGAACGTGAGCTCTATCAGGATGCGCTGCTCCTCCCGGACCCGATGGAGCTTGGTCCAGGCGGTCGCAACGTGGTAGTTGCGGTTGAGGGTAGCGGACTTGCGTTGGTGAGCCTTGAAACGGGGGTCAATCGACAACTTTTCGCGAGTGGCGACTCCGTTGCCCACATGGGACGGACAAGCGTGCAGTGGACACCCGACGGCGAGCACATCCTGTTCTCCGTGCCCATACAAGGCGACGAGTGGCGAACCCACGTGTGGCGAGTAGCGGCAACCGGGGGCGAGCCCGAGTACCTCTGGACGGTCGGGGAAGGCAAATGGGGCAGCTGGTTCGAGTTGAGCCCGGACGGCCGCCACATCGCGCTGACCATATACACCCAGGAGAATGAAATCTGGGTGATGGACAATCTCAAAGAAGTGCTGGAGCGGTTGCCGTAGTTGGCACACCGCTAATCGGTGGTGAACAGTAGGAGCAAGGCATCATGAAGCCGTACATGATCACTCTCTCGTTACTTGTGTCCATACTCGTGTGGACTCCATCCGGCTTCGGGCAGCAGACGGCCGAGGAGTTGTACCAGGCAGGTCTCTACCAGGAAGAAGTCCAGGGCAATCTGGAGAGCGCCATCGAGATTTACCGAAGCATCCTGAACGAGTTCTCTGATAACCGGACCGTCGGTGCGAAGGCACAGCTTCATGTCGGCCTATGCTACGAGAAGCTTGGCCTGCGCGAGGCGCAGCAAGCCTATCGGAGCGTGATCGACGACTTTCCCGAGCACACCGAGGAGGTTGGTGTTGCGCGGGATCGGCTCGCCAGCCTCGAGCGCGCGTTGGTCGAACTCGATCGGCAGCCGACAGCCGACATTCCGAAAGATCGAGATCGCCAGTAAGCCGCAGAACGGCATCTTGTCACCCGACGGCAACAGGTTGGCTTTCATCTCGGACGGTAGTGTGTGGGTGGTGCCGCTCCACGGTAGAGTCGATCCCAACATTGCAGGTGAACCTGTGCGGCTGGCCGCTGTACCTGGTCTCTGGGATAACGGAAGTCTCTTCGCGTGGTCGGCGAACGGCGAGTGGATTGCCGTTAACAGCATGGGCGAGGACGCGGCACCAGTCTACCTCATCCCGGCCGCCGGCGGCGAGCCTAGCCTGGTTGAGCTGCCCGATCGCGGGAACCACCCCTGGAGCCGTCGGTTGAGCTTGTCACCGGATGGACTAGCCGTGGCGATTTCGGCGCTCGCTCTTCGCGAGCGTGAGGAAGAGCCGGATGTCCATGAGCGCGTCATCTACTCAGTCCCAACGGCGGGCGGTGAGCCCGTCAGGATCTCCTCGGGCTGGGGCAGGCTGCCTTCCTTCTCGCCGGATGGCGAACGTATCGCCTACGTGGGATATCGCGAGCGAGACGATTGGCCGGACAATCCCGAGCGCCTGCGCTATGACGGCGATCTATGGGTCGCGTCGTCGACCGGCGTCAACCCGGTGAGGCTGGCAACAGTCGACGGCCGACTGCGCGGTCCCGTATGGTCTCCTGACGGCAAGTACATTGCCGCTCACCACGAGCCCCGATCCGACAACTCCAGTGATGAGATCTGGGTATTCCCGTTTTCACCTGACGTGCCGAGCGTGGGAGAACCGCTAAAGATCCCGCTGCCGCGTGAGAGCTGGGACATGGTATCGGGTTGGACACCAAACGGCGAAATCGGTGTCTTCATTCAGGCCGAGGCACACCAGGCCATCTATACCGTACCCGCATCGGGTGGCAAAGCCGTCCAGGTCAGTGACGAAGGGTACGCCTGGTATCCCAGGTGGTCGTCAGATGGAGAGCGCATCTATGCCCGAGCCTTCCGGGATGAAGAAACTCCCATGACGCTGGGTTACGTTCCGTCCGCCGGTGGCGACGTAATGGCTCTACCGGTGCAAGCGGAACGGACCCTTGTTGGCAGAGTGCCAGGGGGTGGCTTCAATGTCTCTCCGGATGGTGAGCGAATCGTCATGAGCGCCTATCAGCGACCGTGGAACCCCGAGGAAGGCCTCGACCTCTGGACGATTCCACTGAACGGTGGACGGCCGACCCGTCTGACTCGTGGCGGGGCGTTTGAGGGCTATCCGTGTTGGTCGCCTGACGGTACCTGGATCGCCTTCCTCGACTTCAACCAATCGGAAGGCGTAGAGTTCGCTGCCATCTACACCGTCCCTGCCGG
>JBDHHX010000305.1:0-4317 GCA_039589155.1 Gemmatimonadota bacterium
AAACACCGGGGTCGCCGACTGGCTGTGACGCGGCTCAGCCGATGCCGAACAGCAACGCCAGGGCCCAGGTGCGGTTCTTGACCTCAGTGCCGTCGACCTTGGAGGCGTCGGTCAGGGCGCCGTAGTAGGACACGTCAACGCCGAGGAAGAGCACCTGGAGACCGAGCCCGACCTTGTAGCCGGCGTCGAAGCCGTTCGTCTGGTCGCAGGAAAAGCCACCCAGGTCGGCCAGTGACCCGGCTTCGCTACACGAGACCTTGAAGTTGAGGTCCGCACCGCCGTACAAGCGGGGGCCGAAGAAGCGACCGATGATCGGCAGCTTGACCACCGCCATAACGGGGACCTCGATATAGGCCGGCTTCACCTCAGAACTGGATCCCGACACAGCGGTGAATCTCTGCGTGTAGTAGGCGCCGAAGCTGATGCCGAACATCGAGCCGGTGGTGTAGCTGGCGCCGCCCGAGAAACCGATGACGTCGTCGGTGGGGACATCAGCGCCGTCCACCTTCACGCTGGCGCTGTTATAGACGCCGCCGGCGGCGAAGCCGATCTGGGCATGAGCCGACGTCGCGACGAATAGACACAAAGCTGCTACGATACCCGAAATCGTGATCTTCTTCATCCCTGCACCTGGCCTTTCCGGCTGCAATGCTGACTGCGATTGAGTTGAGAGTTTGGGCGATGAGCAACCTGCGCACTGGCGTCGGTCGCCGCAA
Source organism: Gemmatimonadota bacterium (assembly GCA_039589155.1). Taxonomy (GTDB): domain Bacteria; phylum Gemmatimonadota; class Gemmatimonadetes; order Palauibacterales; family KS3-K002; genus Kutchimonas. Next base: position 717 of record JBDHHX010000305.1, read on the forward strand.
GCCGCAAGCGGACTCGCGGCTGAGCCCGAACCTCCGCATCTTTACCGCGCCGAAGGAGTGAACGCCAACGCCCAACGATGCACAACTCCATGAAGAGAACCTGGCTCGTAGCGCTAGCGGGGTGCATGCTGCTCCACGTCGACCTTCCCGGGTTACCTTGCCCTACTGATGCCATCGCCCAGGCAACTGATGTCGAAACGCGCATGCGCTCGTGGGACGAGCACCTGAGGCTCGAGAGTGAATCGCCGTTCGCCGACTTCCAATGGCGAGCCGTGGGACCGAAGCAGGCCGGCGCCCGCGTTGAAGCGATCGCCGTTCCGCCGGGCAACCACGGGACCATCTACGTCGGCGTCGGCTCCGGCAACCTCTGGAAGACGGAGAACAACGGCCTCACCTGGCGACCAATCTTCGAGAAAGAGTCGACATTCACCATCGGCGACGTTGCGGTCGCGCCGTCCGACCCGGACGTCGTCTGGGTGGGCAGCGGAGAGACGCAGCCGCGGCACAGCGGCTACTCTTACGCCGGGACCGGTGTCTTCAAGTCGATCGATGCCGGCGCTACGTGGCGGAACATGGGTCTGCACGACACCCACCACATCGGGAAGGTCATCATCCATCCCGATGACCCCGACATCGTCTACGTCGCCGCCATCGGTCACTTCTGGTCGCGCAACGAACAGCGCGGTGTCTTTCGAACCGTCGACGGCGGCACGTCATGGCAACAGGTGCTGTTCGTCAACGATGACACCGGCGCCGTGGACCTGGCGATGGATCCATCGGACCCAAGCATCGTCTACGCCACCATGTGGCAGACGGTGAGCGGCGAAGCCAAGACCGCCGGCGCGGAAAGCGGCATCTACAAGAGCAGCGACGGTGGCGTGACCTGGACCCGGCTTTCGGGCGGCCTGCCACCCGGACCTCTGGGTCGCATCGGCCTGGACATCGCGCCCAGCAACCCGACCGTCGCCTACGCCTTCGTCGATAACTGGAACGAATACACCGGCGAACAGGACCCGGAGCGACCGCGCGAGATCATCGGCGGCGAGGTCTACCGCTCGGACGATCGCGGCGAAAGCTGGCGCAAAGTGAACGAAGAGGACCTCTATCCTGTCTTCAGAATCTACGGCTGGAAGTTCGCCGACATCCGCGTGGCGCCCGACAACGAGGATGAGATCTTTATCCTCGGCCTCCGAGCGTTCTATTCCGCCGATGGCGGTCGCACGTTCCAGCGGATCGGCGAACAGATCATCCGCATGCACGACACTCGCGGGCTGATCATGCACCTGGATCACCACGAGATCTGGATCGACCCACTCAATCCCGACCGGGTGCTTCTGGGCAACGACGGCGGACTGTTCCAGTCATGGGACCGCGGCAAGAGCTGGCTGCACATCAACAACATCCCGGCGGCTGAGTTCTACTCGGTCTCGGTCGACATGGCCGAACCGTACCGGATCTACGGAGGCACGCAGGACAACGCGGCGCTCTATGGACCGAGCGACGCCGAGCTTCAGGACGCCACCGACGATCCATGGGAGAACGTCTACCTGGACCGCTGGACGGGAGGTGACTCGTTCGACACGTACCTCGATCCCACCGACAGCACCATCGTCTACTACGAGCACCAGCATGGCGCCATGCGGCGAATGGACATCACAGGCGACTCGGTGCTCAGCGGCGCCGCCGAAGGGATCCGGCCGCGGGCGCCGGAGGATGAGGAAGAGCGCTGGCGGTTTGGCTGGTACACGCCGTTCGTGATCTCCCACCACGATCCTTACGCGCTCTACGTGGGCGGCGATCGCCTCTTCAAGTCGACGAATCGGGGAGACGAGTGGGAGCCTATCAGCCCGGACCTCTCCGATCCGGCCGGCGGCCAGCGCGCCGCTGTCCCCTTCGGCACCATCACCATGATCTCCGAGTCGCGGCTTCAGCCGGGCCTGATCTACGCCGGCACGGAAGGAGGCAGCGTCTGGTTGACCCGTGACGACGGCACGAACTGGACAAAGGTGAGCGACGTTCTGCCAAAGAAATGGGTGAGCCGCGTCATCGCATCCGAGCACGCGATCGGGACGGTCTATGTATCGCAAACGGGGTTCAGAGAGGATGACTTCGGTACGTACATATTCGCGTCAGAGGACTTCGGAGAGAACTGGAAAGTCATCGCCGGAAATCTTCCGGTAGAGTCGATCAACGTCGTACGCGAGGATCCGTTCGATGCGCAAGTTCTCTACGTTGGCACCGACCTGGGCGTATATGTCACGCTCGACCACGGCTCGACCTGGCATTCGCTGTGCGCGAACCTGCCGACGACACCGGTGCACGACCTGATAATTCATCGACGGGACGGGGAGATCGTTATCGGTACCCATGGGCGCAGCGTATTCGTCGCTGACCTTGCACCCATCCGGGAGCGCGCCCAGACTGAGAACCCATGAGCCACGAAACAGAGATCCGGTCCCTACCCTGGCGGTACCGGCTGAGCCTCCTGTCCGACGCTGAGCTTGCCGAAGTCCACGCCCGGACGACCGAGGTGCTGGAGAAAATCGGCGTCGAGGTAGGCTCGCGCACGATTCTGGAGCGGCTGGCGCAGGGCGGAGCCGGAGTCGACTTCGAAACAAGTCGCGCGCGATTCGATCCGCAGATGGTCGATGCGGCCATCGCCAGGGCACCACGTCACATCACGCTAGCGGCGCGCGCGCCGGGTTGCGATCTCGAACTGAACGGCGAGCGCGGCTACCTGTGCATCGACGGCTGCGCCGCCGAGGTCATCGATCCGGACACGGGTGAGCGACGCTCTTCCCGCAAAGCCGACGTGGCGACGATCACCCGGGTCGCCGATGCGCTCCCGGAGATCGGCTACGTCTGGCAGCCAGCCGCCGCCCGCGATTGCCCCGCAGAAGTACAATCGCTGCACGAGCTGCACGCCCAGCTGGCCAACACCGGCAAACACATACAGATGATGACGGCGGCGAACGCGAACGCGGCACGCGGCGTCGTGGAGATCGCGCGGTTGGCGGCGGGCGGCGAGTCGGCGCTGCACGAGCGGCCGATCATCTCGAACTTTCAGTGCAGCACCAGCCCGCTGACGTACGGCGGCGGCGCGCTCGATGCCGCTCTCATCTTCGCCGAGGCCGGGGTACCGTGCGGGTTCGTCGTCATGCCCATCGCCGGCGCGACGGGTCCGGCCACCTGGGGCGGCAACCTGGTACAGTCGAACGCCGAAGTGCTGGCGGGGATCGTCATCCTCGAAACGCTGCTCCCCGGCGCGCCGACTTTCTACGGCTCCTGCGCCACGGTCATGGACTTGCGCTCCGGCGCCGCGGCGTGCGGCGGCCCCGAGGACCTGTTGCTGCAAATGGCCTCGGCGCAACTTGCCCGTCACTACGAGCTGCCCGCCGCCGTCGGCACGTTCGCCACCGGCGCCAAGACACCCGATTGGCAGGCGGGCCTCGAGAACGGGCTCTCCGGCCTGGCCAGCGCCCTGGCCGGCGCCGAGATGGTGTTCGGCGCGGGGCTCTTGTACGGCGCCCGCGTCTACTCGGCGGAGCAGTTGATCCTCGACGCCGAGACCTTCGGCATGCTCTGCCACATGATGGGCGAG
>JBDHHX010000306.1:0-4314 GCA_039589155.1 Gemmatimonadota bacterium
GCGAACGCGACCCAGACGCGGTCGGCGCCCTCGACCACGTGGAGCGCCGTGGCGATGTAGGCGCGTTCCGCATCCTGGCCAATGACGATCCCCGCTCCGACTTGCGGCAGCGATCGCCCGGGCTCGTAGCTGCGAATCGCCACGATCAGCTGGCGCGCTGCGGCAGGTACGTTGCTTTCCGCGGCCGGCTCCACATCGCTCTCTGCTTGAGCGAAGGCCGTTTCTGTGAACGCGGCCATCAGGGCGAGCCCAATCAGGAGACCCAGCGACGTGGTTCTCGAGCATGCCGTTCGGCAGTGGGTCATATCGTTCGCCTCCAGAGGCGGCGCGTAAGGAAGATGAGTCCGGCGAGATAGACGACGCCGATGAGAGCGACGAGCAATTTGCCAGTCACGCTGAAAGAGCCGAGAAGCGTCGGCATCAGGCTTTCGCCGTCGCCGCTGCCGCTGCGCAGGCCGCTGACTCTCGAAGCGTGCGCGCTGAGGACGATCGTATCGCCCACCAGGCGCAGGTTGTTGATCTCGCCCTCGAACGAGTCGAAACGCACCACTTCACCAGCCCCCAACTCGCGATCGCTCAACCAGTCAGCCTCGAGCCGTCCGCCGTGTATCGTCGAGACGACGTCGACTGTGGTCTGCTCCAGGTCGACATCCTGATCCACGCGATAAAGGCGCAGGTCGTCTATGACGACGTTCTCGAACAACGTCAGGTCGCCGGCGACCGGCAGGAACTCCAACTGGAAAAGCTCGGCATCCGGCCGTAGACTGACCCGGCCGCCGACGCCAAAGTCGAGTGTTTCATCGTCTTCGATGCCGACCGCCACGCGACCCGAGACCTGGACCGCCAACGGCTCGGCGGCACCCCGCACCACTAGTTCGTAGCCCTTGACCGCTTTCCGTAGCTCCACCGAGGCAGCGGCGGGTAACTCGAGGCCTGCCAGGCCCACGGTGCTCTCAACATCCGTAGTCTCCAGCACGACTAACGGGTCGTCGGCATACGTCGCCCCGGAGCTTTCGGCAGTGGATGGCACGTCGACGGACTGGAGACCGGAGGCGATCAGCTCCGCCACCGGGATCTCGTTGAGGATGAGGACCGACGACGAGCCGCCGCGCTCCTCGTGAGACAATTGAAAGCGTACGCCCGAGAGCTTGAGATCCTTGAATTCGACCTCGACCCCGCGGCTCGGTGTGAGCAACCCCAATGCCGCGGCCAATACCGAGACGGCGATGATGACAGTGGCCGCTCCTCTTCGCAGTAGTTGGGCGCGCGAGCGGCTCACCTTGCGGACGCGAGCGGCCTCGACAGCGTCTTCTCCGCCGTCTCCCGGCTGCGTCTTGATGACCGCCTCGATCCGCTCCACCAGCTGCTCGTACTGATCGAGCTCCGAGACGCCGTCCCAGCCGACGAGGTTGGCCGCCTGTACATGCTCGAACTCGAACGGCGGCTGCACCGCGTCGATCATCACCGGAATCAGGTTGCGGCGCTGCTCGCCCTTCCGCGCCTCCTTGTGCACCCATTCGGCGTCGACCGAGTTCTCCGACCAAACGACCACAACGCAGCGGCACGTGGTGATCGCCTCCTCGATGACTTCCGCCCAACTCTTGCCGGCCGGAATCTCGCGGTCCCACCACACGGTGAAACCACTGCGCTCGAATGCCTCGACCAGCACCCTGACGCGCTCCGCGTCGAGCTTCTTGTAGCTGAGGAAGATGTCCTTCATTGGGGTTGGGTCACCGCCTGTTCCTGGTCTACCAACCGGGGTGATAGACCCACATGGGATCCATGGTCACCGGGCGACCGTCAGAGCGCGTCGCCGTCACTTCGACCAGGTAGATCCCTGGCTCCGTGAACTCGGAGAGCTGTATCTTGATCGGCCGCTGGGTCGGGTATACGCGTTGCCCCAGTGCCTCCTGCTTCTTGATGTACTCGCCTTCGGGTCGATCGCCGACGGTATCGACCTTCGCCAGGCTGACGTAGACTTCCTCCAGGCGAACGTTGGGGACGACGATCATCTCGTAGCTGCCAGCCCCGCTCGATGCCTGCATCGTTCCCGGCAGTGTGACGCTCACAGGGACGAACAGCTCGTACTCCACCGCACCGACGCTCTCGTCCACCCAACCCAGGACTCCGATGTCGGACCGCTCGATACCCTGGGCGGCCAACACATCGGTTGGCCACTGCCAGCTGTCAGTGCCCGTCGCTCGCGGCAAGTCCATCCGGTAGTAGAGGTCGCGTTTGATCCCGTGAGCCCGCAGATGCGTCAACTTGCCCTGTGGCGCACTCCAACTGACGTGGAGAGGCGCTGTCGAGCTCAGGTCGTATTCGGCGAACGCCACCGTCAGCGACGCGACCCACATCATCGTCGCCGCCACGTCCGTCGCGTACAGACCCTCGCAGTGGTCACCCCGGGACCGGTAGCCCAGCGACCCGCCCTTGGCGTTGCGCTCGACCGCCGGATCACACGGCGAGTCCTGCGCCGCCAGCGGCGCCGCAAATGACAGGAAGGAGAGAGTAACGCTAAGAATGGCCAGGCGGCTGGCGTGATGATGCCAGCGCCACGCCGCGAAAGGCGGGTCTTCGTGCCACATGATAGTCGGGGCTAGTGTTCAAAGTGATGGAAACGACAGCGATAATTATTACACGTAGGGTCCCAACTCCACAAGTGCTGGCCCCCAACGCACCTGCGAGACTCCACGTCTGGCGCGCGAGAAGCTGGCCGTCATACAGGCAACGAATCGCGATACGAAATGGCCCCTCATGGCTGGCCGTTGCCGGGCGGTGAGCGGGGTGGTATGCTACTGAAAGCCGATTACACACCAAATCGTTTCCAGGCCTCGCTCGTGCCGCGGCCGCGCGAGTCCGTTGGGATTCCCAGCAGGAGAAGGGCTCCGAAGAATGAACATCTATATTGGGAACCTGTCCCGCGACGTCACCGAGGACGAGCTTCGGGAGGCATTCGAGGCCTTCGGCCAGGTCGCAACCGTGAACATCATCACGGACAAATTCAGCGGTGAGTCGCGCGGCTTCGCCTTCGTGGAGATGCCCGAAAAGGAAGAGGCCCAGGCCGCGATGGACGACCTGAACGGCAAGGACATGAAGGGCCGCGAGCTGAACGTTAACGAGGCTCGCCCGAAGGCGGAGAAGCGTAGCGGCGGCCGCGGAGGCGGCGGCGGCCGTGGAGGCGGCTACGGCGGCGGTGGTCGTGGCGGCGGCGGCGGCGGTCGAGGTGGTGGCGGACGCGGTGGTGGTGGCGGACAACGCCGCCATTGACATAATTCGGCATGCAGTTTATCGTAGTGAGCCGTTGAGAACACCAGTGACTATTGAAGGGACCTGGCTCTAAGGCCGGTCCCTTTTTTGGTGTTCGCCGAAGAGCGGCGAGCCCCAGCGCGGGGGTCATTGGTCCGCGCAAGAGGAACATGTAGTCGGTACGTACGGCAGCGCCGCACTCCGATTACAGGAACAAACAAAAGGAGTACGGTAGATGCGTACGACCGGAACCGTAAAGTGGTTCAACGACAGCAAGGGCTTTGGTTTCATCACGCCCGAGGACGGACAGAAAGACTGCTTCGTCCACCACACCGCTATCCAGGCCGACGGCTTCAAGACTCTCACCGAGGGTGAGCGGGTCGAGTTCGACGTCGTCCAGGGTGACAAGGGCCCGGCGGCTCAGAACGTCGTCAGGCTGGGCAGCTAAAGCCTATTTCGCTTAGGCGGTTTTGAGGGGCCACGCCAATTAACAACGGGGTGGCCCCTCGGTCTTAAACAGCCACCCGACACAGCCCAATAGTGATTGTAGAGCCCGCATCCGGGACAGCGAACGACTACCGAGAGTTGAAGCGTCTCGTGGGCCAGGCCGGCCTGCTAGAGCGGCAACCCCTGTACTACGTCGCCCAGATCACCGCGACGCTTGGACTGCTTGGCGCGAGCCTGCTGGTCCTGGCTTTCGTGGACAACGCCGCCATCCAGGTCGCGAACGCCATCTTCCTGGCGTTCGTCTTCACCCAGATCGGATTCATCGGACACGACGCCGGCCACCGCCAGATATTCCGTTCATCGCGGACGAACGATTGGCTCGGCTACTTCTTCGGCAATCTACTCCTCGGTCTCAGCCACAGCTGGTGGGTCGACAAGCACAACCGGCACCATGGGCACCCCAATCATCCAGTGCTCGATCCCGATATCGAGGTGCCCATCCTCGCCTTCTCACGCGAGCAGGCGCTCGAGAAGCGCGGGTTCGCCCGCTGGGTCGTGAAGCACCAGGCCTACCTCTTCTTCCCGTTGCTGACGCTGGAGGGCATCAGCCTGCGAAAC